>NZ_CP092370.1:1641151-1969382 GCF_028473145.1 Flavobacterium sp. CBA20B-1 | reverse complement strand
TTTATCAATGCTGATACTTTCAATAGTTTCAAAATTGTAGGGTAAAGAAGAAATTTTTTGCGATAAAACTTCGTTATAAATACCTTTTTCAAAAACGATACATTTACCTTTGGAATTGCTGTAAATTTTATAAACATCATCGTTTTTTGCAGAAAGCAATTGCACCCGTTTGGAATTGAAGCCAGCTATACCTGCAAAGATTGGTTGTGATTTTTGAAACGTAAATTTATGTATTTCAAAGGGAAATTTTTTTGTTACCGAATAATTTTCCTGTTTGTTTTTGGGTATATTTACAAAATTAATCGAAAATGGATTAGAAAGTAGCGAATAATACTGTTCATTGGATGCAAACTTCTTTAACACCTTTTTTTGATCATTTAGCAGGTAGTATTCATTAGTAGCCGCATTTTTAAATACATAAGCCTTCAATGCATGGTGGTAATTCACCAAAACAAGGTTTTCTTTATCTGGGTATCTTTTGATTTTAAAATGTTGATTGGTTAAAAAGTAGCGGCCATTTTTCAGATGTTCTGAAAAAAATAATGTATCTTGTTTGGTAAATTCATAATATGCACTTTGTATATTTGCATTTTCCACTTTAAAAATTTGGTCATTTTTAATATAATATAAACCCTTGAAATAGCCGGTAAGCCAAATGCGATCTTCAGAATCAATTTTAATATAGAAGATATCATTGGTGGGCAAACCGTCTTTCATAGAAAAATGTTTGTAGTATGTACCATTAAATTTATAAATTCCATTGTCGGTAGCCAGCCAGGTATAACCATTGCGGTCAAAAGCCATGGTATATGTTAACACAGATTCCAGTTCTTGCACCGAGTGTATATTTTTTGTAGCATACTGCTGTTGTGCCCATAGTTGGTTAAAAGCGCACAAAAAAACAAGCAGTTTTATAAACTTCATTTGTTCAAAATTTAATAATTATATTCATGCAAACGTATTCAGCAGTAATTGTAGATGACGAAAAAACAAGTATCAATCTAATAAAATACTTTATAAACAAATACATTCCAACCATTCATATTGCAGGTTTAGCTGATTCAGTTGAAAATGGAAAAAAAATCATAAATAACTATAAACCAGATATTTGTATATTAGATATTCAGTTAAAAAATAAAAATGTTTTTGAATTACTAGATCAGATTGATTACAGCGAAACCGAAATAATATTCATTACCGCATTTAGCGAATATGCAATTAAAGCTTTCAAATATAATGCAATAGATTATATAATGAAACCGATTTCTATCGATGATTTAAAAACAGCATGTGAAAAATGTATGCAAAGAATTGAAGAACGCAAACTTTTTGAACAAAACACATACAATACAAAAGACCATAACAGCAATCAAAAAAAAGATACGATTACAATTGTATCAACCGATAAAGTTGATACAATTAAGAAAGCAGATATCCTTTTTTGCAAATCAGATGGCCGATACACTACTTTTTATTTAAAGAATGACCGGCAAATTGTTGCCAGTAAAAATTTAGGCGAATACGAGCAATTATTCGCAAATGATTATTTTTTTAGAATACATCACTCCTACATTGTAAATCTTGATAATTTAATGCTTATCAGTAAAAAAGAGAACAATTATTTTTGTGATATGATCAACAATTACAGTTTACCAATAGCTAAAAGAAGAATTGAAAGCCTTCGGGTTTTTATGAAAATGAATAAATAAGTGGTCTTAAAACAGAAGCAATAGCTAGCAGTTACCTCTTTTCTTTTGTATAAACAGTTCAATTTAAAGTAAAATCCTTTACTATTTTGATATACTAACGCTGTTTGCAAACAGCATTCCTCCTCTCATTTCTAAATGTTACTGTAACCAAAACCACTTCGCAAGCACTATTTATTTTGAAGCACCAATGCCTTTGATAACACATTTTTTAACAAAGCTGTTAAAGTATCAGAAAAGCATTTTTTTCTGAGTGTCTTCTACATACCATTAGAACAAATTCTACATTTTATTACCACTAGTTACTTTGTTGACCACCTATTACATATACTTTGTAAAAGTGGTTTTTATTTTAAAATATTTGTTAAGTTTTTACATGTAAAATATAGTATTAATTGATCAAGAATAAGCGCATATAAATAAATTTTGAATGTTAAAAATATACATATAGGCACATATATAAAAAAACTGTATGAGGAACGTAATATTCCAATAGATCGTGTGTGCAATTTTATGAAATGTGAAGAAGAAGATATTTTGGAAATGTTTCAATACAAGACGCTTGATACTGATAGATTACTAAGGTGGTGCAAGCTTTTAGAATATGATTTTTTCAGGCTTTATTCGCAACATTTAATATTATATACATCAAAAAAACACTTTGTAAATAAAAGTACATCGAAAAACAACCAAGTACCACAATTTAAAAAAAATATATACACCAAAGAAATCATAGACTATTTATTAGAGCTTATACGCACTAACCAAAAAACAGTAACTGAAATAATAAAAGAATATAAAATACCAAAAACAACTATATACAGATGGATACAAAAATACCCAACCAACAGTTAAAAACAGGGCCTGATTTTGGAAAAATTTTCAGAGACATGGCAGCCAAAAAAAAAATAGAAACTCCTTTAGATTTTGCCGAAAAACAAAATTGGAGTAGTCTAGATGTAATCAAAATAAACGATATGTTTTTTGCTTCCAAACAAAATGATAGTCAAATGTTTAATCAAAGTCACCGCGCCTATGATGCAGCCTCTGTGAAACAGATTCTTAATTATCAAGAAAAGCATGGATTAAATAATTCTGAAATATCCAAAATGTTCAAACTAAGTAGAAATACATTAGCAAAATGGAAAAAAATGGATTTATACAGAAACAACAATTAGTGCATTGCACATTAAAAACCACAGGTATGTTGTTATTAAAAATCCTAGCAGATTTCTTTTTAAAACATACCAATTTAATTTGAATAACAAACAAACCTTTAAATATTGATTAAAATTCTATGAAAAAAAGTACCATGTTTTTTTTATGCTTCTTTTTTTCTTTACTGTTTCCAATGGCTTATGCAGCACCTCCAAAGCACTCTTTTGGTGTGCCAAACCACACAGTAGATGAAAAAAAACAAGCGTTGAATATAGTTGAAACAAAGACAACTACTTTTAACAACTATATGTTTTTGAAAAAAGCGTATTTGCACCACCATATGGCTTTTATGGTTGATACAAATGGAGCAACTACCCTTAATTTATTCGATAGCTTTAATAGTAAAAATACAAGCTTATGAAAAATATATATTTAATGAAATGGCTGTTTGCTTTATGCTTCACAGCCTTTATAAGCACTATTGGTATTGCGCAATGTAACATCAATAGTTTTACCGCAACTCCCGTAAATGGTATTTGCTCCCAAGATGGGCAAGTGCAAATTGCCATTCCGGGAGCAGCAACCTGCTCTGGTGGCAATGCTGTTACAGCAACTATTCGAGTAGCAGGCACAACCACCGACCTCGACTTTCAGGTTTTATCACCCACAGGTACTGCTTCCTTTAGCAACTTGGCACCTGGTAATTATGAAGTGCGTTTAACGCAAAGTGGCACTACAGTAGGACCACAAACCGTAACAGTTACTTCTAGCTACGTGCCTTTTACCGTAAATTTTGATGAAATACTTGGCGAAACCTGCCGGGCAACCGATCAGTTCTACGGACCCGATGGTTCGGTTACTGCAAGTGTAAGTCGCCCAACAACAGGTACCTATACCTACGAAATTCAATCATTAGGCTTAAACTCTGGACCTATTACGGCTCAAACTTATACTTTTGATAATTTAGCTGCAGGCAATTATGTATTAACCATTACGGAAAACGTAGTAGGTTGTTCTGCTGGAATTGGTTCTGGTTTTACTATTGACCCTTATACAGGCACTACATTACCATCTGTACCATATACTGGACCAGCAGGATTTGAAATAGTTCAGAATGCAGATTGTTCGGGATGGAATATTGGTGTGTCTGGCACTCCAAATCGATTTTTAGGAGGGGCTCAAAACAGAGAAAGAATTCTGGGGTCAAATGGATCTTTAACAATATCTTATGGTGGAAATACTTATAATGCCGTAGCAGGATTCGACCATGGTTTAGGAACAGGTACATATGCACATTTTGAAAATGTTCCTCCTAACACAGCTGTGGTTATCGAAGCTAATGATGGTTGTAATGTTCGCACACAAACCTTTACTACACCCGCAATTAATTCAGATTTCCTATATCTTTCTCAACGTTCGATATATAGTTCCGAACTTTGCGGACCAGTAAACTATATTGTTACGAATGAAAGAAGCAATACTGGAACTTATTACACCTATCAATCAAGCTATCCAGTAACTTATAACATCTATCATGAGCAACCCTTAGGAAGTGGCAATTGGATACAAATAAACACACCAGAACAATTCAATACTCGCCCTAGTGATAGCGGTCGTGAACATCCAAACAATTCTTCTTTTCCTTTAGCATATAATTTTGTTAACGGAGAAAGTTATCGATTAGAGCAAGTAAATTCTTGTAGAACACTTACTCGTGATTTTGTTTTTAATGCATCTACACCATCTCACCCGCTAGATGATGCTAATTTGGTTGAAGCACATTCAATATTAGAAGGTACTTCTGGTTTTGTATTGACTAAAAATAATAACTATACTGGATTTGATGGTCTTTTAAAAGAGATAACCTACACCATTAATCGTGTTGATGGTTTAACCTCATATACTTTTCCAGACTCTGAACCATATAGCTATGGTGATGATAGACAGACTACAATAAACTTTCCAATCGTTTTAAATACAGATTACGATTTAGGCGCTGTACGTCAACGATTCATAAACTTACCGTTAGGCGAATATGAAGTTGCGATAACAGATGAGGAATGTAACTACACCGTAGTTCGTACAGTAAATTTAACTACACCAGCAACTTACGACCCAATTATCAATGTAGTACCAACTTCGTGTGGTGCTTTTAATATAGAGTATGCGTTAAACCGTGGAAATGCTTCATTTGACATTGGGAATAGAACACAGCTTATAGACGCTAACACAAATGCAGTAATTGCACAAAGTGGTTTGTCAACTGCTGAAAACTTAGCAGGTACATTTAGTAACATACCTAGTGGTACCTATATAATAGTTTACAACAACATAAGAATTTCAGGTAATTATGCAACTTATGACGTAACAAATGTACCGCATAGCGATAGAAACAATGGGAACGTACCATCTGATGTAGAAACAGAAGAAATTGTTATAACTCCATTACCAGCCTTAACATTTTCAACCACAAATTTATTCTGTAATCCTTCAGATAACAACTCTGGTTTTATTGCGATACAAACTGCGGGTACACCAGTTGGTTCTATTACTTATAGTTTGTGGAATGGCTCTTCAAACCCTGATGCCGATGCGCCTTTACAAACATACAACACCACAGATTTAACAGAAACATCTTATGTTTTTCAAAACCTTGCTTCAGGTTCATATATTATCCGCGTATTCACAGATTGTGGTTTTACCGAGCAAACAGTCAATTTAATCAATGGTAATACAGTGTTCCCATCACCATCTGCGAATCCGCCAGTTGTTTGTGAAAGCGATAATCAAACCACGCTAAGTATTGGATTACCAACTAGCACGTTTGATATAGAATGGTTTGAAGGAGCAACTTCTATAGGAACAGGAAATTCAGTTACTGTAAATCCTACCACGACTACTACTTATACGGTGAATTATGAACTTTCTGGCTCGTTGGGTTGTACAAACCCTCTCCAAGCTTCTGAAGATGTAACTGTAACAGTAACGCCTAATATAACTTTGGTTAGCTCAGAAACAACCACTTGTGCCGCAGACGGACTAAGCTATACGATTACAGCAACAGTAAGCGGTACTGCACCATTTACAGCTACCGGAACCGGAGCACCAGGCACATGGGTAGATAACGGAGATAACACCTCTACATGGACATCAGACGCTATTGCTGCAGGAACAGATTACAATGTTTCTATTTCTGACAGTGGCGTGTGTGACCCGTTAGCCGTTGCAGGTACATCACCAATTTGTTGTGTATTTGAAGTAACATGTCCAACGTTTGACACAGAAACAGTAGAATGCTATGATGAAATACCAACAGCAACTACACTAACCGAAGCAGAATTTGAAGCTTTAGGAAATGCTGATGGATTAATTGGAGATATTCCATGTGGCGTAATCGAAATCACTGCTAGCAATAGCGCAGCGCCAGCTTGTGGAGGAACTGTAACGCGTACTTATACTGTAACTGAATATGAAGACCCTAATAACAACGATATTAGAGATGCAGGAGAAGATACAGTATTAAACACTGTAGATTGTATACAAACCTACACCATCAGTGCGCCTGTAGTTACTATGCCTGCAGATGGTGCTTCCATAGTAGCATGTGCTGCTGATGCAGTAACACCAACTACTCCAACAGTTATTGATAACTGCGGACGAACACTAACAGCAGTATTAACAAATACAGATGCAGACCCTTCATGTGAAGGAACTAAAGCATATACCTACACTTATACAGATTGTGCTGGTGTTGATTACACTTGGACATATACGTATACCATCAGTGCGCCTGTAATTACTATGCCTGCAGATGGTGCTTCCACAGTAGCATGTGCTGCTGATGCAGTAACACCAACTACTCCAACAGTAGTTGATAACTGCGGACGAACACTAACAGCAGTATTAACAAATACAGATGCAGACCCTTCATGTGAAGGAACTAAAGCATATACCTACACTTATACCGATTGTCAAGGGAACAGCCATGATTGGGTTTACACCTACACCATTGAGCGTGCAGATTTCAAGATGCCAGCCAATGGAATGTCAGCGGTAGCATGTCCTGCAGACGCAATAGCACCTGTATTACCTTTAGTAACGGACAACTGTGGCAATGTATTAACACCGAGTGCTCCGGTAGTAACCGAGTTACCAAGCCCAATATGTGAAGGAATAATCAGTTATACCTATACCTACACAGATTGTGCAGGCAACAGCCACGATTGGGTTCACACGTATATAGTAGAGCGTAAAGACTTTAGTGTACCAGCAAATGGCTCATCAACGGTAGCATGTATATCAGAAGCAGTAGCACCAACTAGTTTACCAACAGTTACCGATAACTGCGGAAATGTATTAACACCAATTAGCTCGTTTATAGGGGGCACTTATGACGGATGTTCAGGTACGCGTACCTACAACTACCAATACCAAGATTGTGAAGGCTATAATCATATCTGGACTTACGAATATACGATAAATGCACCGGTAGTGACCCTACCAGTAAATGGATCATCTACCGTATCATGTGCATCAGAAGCACTAGTAGTACCAGTAGCCCCAATGGTAACCGACAACTGTGGAAGATTCCTAATAGGATTTTTAACCAATGTATCGGCAACACCATCATGTGCAGGCACCAAAGTATATACCTATACCTATGTAGATTGTACCGGAACGCCATACACTTGGGAATACACCTATACAATTAGTAATCCGGTAGTTACCATGCCTGCTGCGGGATCGTCAACAGTAGCTTGTGTTGCTGAAGCGGTAGCCCCAACTGCACCAACAGTAGTTGACAACTGTGGCCGAGCACTAACAGCAGTATTAACAAATACAGATGCAGACCCTGCATGTTCAGGCACAAAAGCATACACCTATACCTATACAGATTGTACAGGAACACCATACACATGGACATATACTTATACAATAAGTGCACCAATGGTTACTATGCCAGCCAACGGATTATCAACGGTAGCATGTCCGTCCGATGTAGTAGCACCAACTGTACCAACGGTAACAAACAACTGTGGAAACGTTTTAACACCAAGCGCAGCTGTAATTTCACAAGAACCAACGTGTGAAGGAGATATAACTTATACCTACACGTTTACAGATTGTGAAGGAACTACGCACGATTGGACACACACGTTCACCATTGAAAGAGAAGATTTCTCCGTACCAGCTAATACTGCATCAACAGTAGCATGTGCATCTGCTATTACGGCACCAACAGTGCCAACGGTAACAGACAATTGCGGAAACGTATTACCACCAAGTGGTCCTGTAATTTCACAAGAACCAGCGTGTGAAGGAGATGTAACTTATACGTACACGTTTACAGATTGTGAAGGAAATACGCACCCTTGGACGCATACCTTCACCATTGAAAGAGAAGATTTCATCTTACCTGCCAATGGTTCAGAAACGGTATCATGTATAAGCGCAGCAGTGGCACCGGTATTACCAACGGTAACCGATAACTGTGGCAATGTATTAACACCTGTTTTCAGTTTCGAAGGAGGAACCTACGACGGATGTGAAGGCACAAGAACCTTTAATTATGAATATAAAGATTGTGCTAACCATACACAAACGTGGGTATATACCTATATCATTGAAGCAGAAGACTTCACTTTGCCAGCCAACGGATCATCAACGGTAGCATGTGCTTCAGAGATTGTAGCACCAACTGTACCAACGGTAACCGATAATTGCGGGAATGTATTAACGGCAAGTGCCCCGGTAGTTTCAGCTCTTCCAAGTTGTGAAGGCGATGTAACTTATACCTACACGTTTACCGATTGCCAAGGCAATAGCCACAATTGGGTGTACACCTACACCATTGAAGATACGGTTGCGCCAACAGGAACAGCACCATCCGATTTAGTATTAGAATGTATGAGTGCTATACCAGCGGCAGATGCAGCAGCTATCTTAGACGAAGCCGACAACTGCAACGGAAGTGTTACCGTAACGGTATCCGACATAGATAATGGAGGCAGTGGATGTTTAGGCAATGCTTATATCATCACCAGAACCTATACGTTAACAGATTGTGCAGGCAACCAAACCGATTTGGTACAAACCATCACGGTAGAAGACAGCACCGGTCCGGAATTTGTAGAAGTTTTACCAATGGATATCACCTTGGAATGCAGCGATTCGTTACCAGCGGTAGCAGAACTCACAGCCGTTGACAACTGTGGAGCAGCAACAGTAAGCTTTAACGAAGAGCGTACAGAAGGTTCATGCCCTAATAGTTATACATTAGAAAGAACATGGACAGCAACCGACGCGTGCGGCAACACCACTACACACACACAAGTGATAACAGTGGAAGACACCACCGCTCCTGAATTTGTAGGCCCTATGCCAAATAGAGAAGTATTCATGCGATGCGAAGACTTCGAACCGGCAGAAATCTTAACAGCCGTTGACAATTGTGGAACAGCAAGTGTTCGCTCATACGATGAGAAGATAGAAGGCGATTGTGAAGCGAAGTATGACATTTTAAGAACATGGGTTGCAACAGACGCATGTGGAAATGAGACCAGTTATACGCAAACAATTCATTTATCGTGTCCAGTAGAAATATTTAATGCAGTAACTCCAAACGGTGACGGCATGAATGATGAGTTAATTTTGAAAGGAATCAATTGTTACCCGGGCAACGTTGTAGAAGTATACAACCGTTGGGGTGTATTGGTTTACGAAACGAAGGATTACAATTCCCAAGGCAACACCTTTAAAGGATATTCCGAAGGAAGAGTCACAGTTAGTAAGCAATCAAAATTACCATCAGGGACATATTATTACGTAGTTAAGTACACGTTTGATTTAGGCAATGGAATCCAATATCCAACCGAACAAGCCGGCTACTTACATTTGGAGAATAACGAATAATAAATGGATATGAATATTTCAAAAAACATAAACAGATTATTGTTGGGAGTATTATTGTTGGGATGTGCAAAAGCACATTCCCAACAAGACCCCCAGTACACGAATTACATGTACAACACCATCAACATCAACCCGGCTTATGCAGGTAGCAGAGGCGCGTTAAGCATCTTTGGCTTGCACCGCAGCCAATGGGTAGGATTAGAAGGCGCACCAACGACCAATTCGTTTTCCATAAACACCCCTATAGCCGAGAGTAAAGTAGGTTTGGGAGTAAGCTTTGTAAACGACAGGTTAGGAGTGACCGATGAAAACACGTTAAGTGTAGATTTCTCGTACACCTTAGATTTAAACAACCGCGGCAGCAAATTAAGCTTCGGTTTAAAAGGATCAGCCAATATGCTGAATGTAGCCTATTCCAGGCTGAACAAATACAACCCGAACGATCCGCAGATTCTTACAGACATCAACAACCAATTCACTCCAAACATAGGAGCAGGTGTTTATTGGCATAACGAGCAAACGTATGTAGGATTATCGGTACCCCATTTTTTAGAAACTACGCGCTACGACGACAACGTACAAAGCACGATGCAGCAAAAGATGCACTATTTTTTAATGGGAGGTCACGTATTTGAGTTGAACCCAATGTTGAAATTCAAACCGGCATTTTTGTTAAAAGCAGTAGAAGGCGCACCATTACAAGCCGATATCACAGGGAACTTCTTAATCAACGAGAAGTTTACTTTAGGAGCCGCATATCGCTGGGATGCCGCATGGAGTGCCTTGGCAGGCTTCCAAGTAACCGACGGATTATTCATAGGCTATAGCTACGACAGCGATATTAAAGCCTTGCGAAATTACAACAACGGCTCACACGAGATTTTTATGCGCTTTGAATTGTTTAACAGATACCGCCGCGTGAACTCGCCGCGTTTCTTCTAAAAATAAAGAAAAATGAAAAAAGGGATATACACAGCCGCTTTGTTCACGGCCTTTATGTTGGGGAACACGGGGGCACAAGCACAAGCGGGATTAAATACAGCCGATAAAGACTACAACCAATGGGCTTATGTAGATGCGATTGGCATTTACGAGAAAGTAGCCAACCGCGGTTATGCGGGGAAGGATGTACTAGAAAAGTTAGGCAACGCCTACTATTTCAATGCGCGCTATGGCGAAGCCCAAAAGCACTACGAACGCTTGTTCAAAGAATTTGGCAACGAAAACATAGGCAGTGAGTACTATTACCGCTACGCCCAAACCTTGCAACACGTGGGCAAAGAAAGCGAATCAAAAAAGTATTACGACCAGTTTGTAAGCAAAGCCGGCAGCCACACCCAGCGGTCAAAAATCCGCCAGAACGAAGCCGCGCTTAAAAAGCAGATACAAGCCAATTCAGGTCGCTACGACCAGATTAAGAACTTAGAGATCAACACGCCTTATTCCGATTACGGGAGTTATGTACACAACAACCAATTGTACTTTACCAGCGCGCGCGACACAGGCAGCTTGCACAAACGCGAACACACCTGGACAGGTGATGCCTTTACCAGCTTGTACAGCGTAGCCGAAACGGCAACAAAAGACGACAAAGTAACCCGATTGAAAGGCAAGGTAAAATCACCACTTAATGAATCAACAGCGGTGATTACCAAAGACGGCAACACGATGTATTTCACACGCAACAACTACATCAACCATACCCGTAAATACGATGCCGACAAAAACACGAAGCTTAAAATCTACCGTGCAGAAAACGTGGATGGCAAATGGGAAAATGTAACGGAACTATCGTTCAATATGGACGGCTACAACACGGCACACCCCACCTTAAGCCAAGACGAAGCCACGATGTATTTTGCGAGCGACCGTCCGGAAGGTTTCGGCGGATCGGATTTGTGGCAGGTGGCGATTCATCCCTCAGGCGCTTTTGGCGGCCCTGTAAACATGGGTGAGGGGATCAACACCGAAGGCAGAGAAACCTTTCCGTTTGTAACCGAAAGTGGGGAATTGTATTTTTCAAGCGACGGTAGAGTAGGACTAGGCGGGTTAGATGTATATGCCACGAAATTAGACAGAAACAGCCAACCCGGGGAAATCCACAACGTAGGAGCACCAATCAACAGCAATGCAGATGATTTTGCGTATTATATCGACCCAAACACCAAACAAGGTTTCTTTTCAAGCAACCGTGAGGGCGGCAACGGCAACGACGATATTTACAGTTTCCATGAAACCAAACCGTTGCAGTTAGAGTGTATCCAAAAACTGCTTTTAAAAGTAATAGACGGCAAAACCCGCGACATTATCACTGATGCCAACGTAACGCTTTACAACAATTTGTACGGCGAATTAGAAAGCAGCAACCGCTACCAAAACGACGGTTATGTGTTCAACAACACGTTCAAATGTGGGGAAACCTACCGCTTAAAAGCGGAAAAAGAAGGCTATACGACCCAAGAAGACGTGGTGCTTTTGCCCAATGAAAGCGGTGTAACCGAGCACACCATTGTATTGGAACCGGCGAAAACCCCTGTAAAAGTAGGCGACGACTTGTTTAAAGTATTAAAACTGAATCCTATTTATTTTGATTTAGACAAATACAACATCCGTCCGGATGCAGCAGCAGAGTTGGCAAAAGTATTGGCGGTATTGGAAGAATATCCAACGATGAAAATCGATATTCGTTCGCATACCGACAGCCGTGCATCGCACAAGTACAACGACAGATTGTCTGAGAACCGCGCAAAATCGACCAGAGAATGGTTGATTGACCAAGGCATCAGTTCGTCACGATTAACCTCGAAAGGCTATGGCGAACGCCAATTAGTCAACGAATGTGCCGATGGCGTGAAATGTAGCGAAGAAGCACACCAAGCCAACCGTAGATCAGAGTTTATTATTGTGGAGATGTAAGAATTTTTTTACTTGAGTTTTTTTACTTGAGTTTTTTAACCTGAGTTAGCGTATTTTTTTAAGACTATCAAAAATGTCTGAGTTTATATCTAAGGAAAAGATAGAAAAAGAATACCTAACTCAGGTTATTTAAACAGATGAATTGTATATTTTTTCAATAAAATAAAAAAGAGATTGTTTTTTTAGTGTTTAAGATTATAGAATACCATACTATATTTTAATGAAATTCAATTTTAAGAATATAATTATAGGTCAGCTTATAGAAGCGCGTCTAAATGAATTAAATATTTCAACGGAACGGATTTGTAATTTTCTTAAATTAAAAGAACAAGATGTTTTAGAAATTTATAGAAGTTGTAGTATTAACACAGAAACACTTCTAAAGGTATCAAAGCTATTAAAGTATGACTTTTTTTAGAATTTATTCTAATCATATGGTATTGTATGCACCGCCTGCAAGTATTAATTACAAAGAAAATAATAGAAAGACAAAAGTTCTTCCAATTTTTAATAAAAACGTATATACAAGAGAACTTATTGAGTTTATAATTGATTTAGTAGAAACGGAGCAAAAAACACCAGCAGAAATCATTAAAGATTATAGAATTCCAAAAACAACATTGTTCAAATGGTTAAGAAAACACAAGAAGTAATCTCAAAACCCAATTATAGTAAGATATATCAGGATTTAATTACTAAGAGATTTCCTGAAAGATTAAAGGAATTTGATTTTTTTGGAGAAAAAGATATACTTACATCATTGGAAGTTATAGAGTTGAACGAGTTATTGTTTAATAACAATAGAACAGAACAGCATTTTTCTGAACAGCGTTATAAAGCATATGACAAACAGACTATACTCCGCATTCTAAAGTACCAGCACAAAGAAAAAATAAATAATAAGGAACTTGCTGCCCACTTTAAATTGAGTATAAATACTATAAAAAACTGGCGAAAAGTATTTGCAGCTCACTTAAATACTTTCTAGCTTTCAATACTTTTGATTACTACTATTATTAAGCTTTTTTTGGTAACAAAAAACCGCATCAGTTTTATATTTGATGCGGTTTTTAATTTATTGATAGCAGTGCTTCGCGTTTAACCTCGAAAGGCTATGGCGAGCAACCACTTCGTCAACGAATGTGCCGATGGAGTGAAGTGTAGCAAATTAAAATTCTTCTTACACCGTGAAGTGTTTGCACAAGTACCACCGAAAGGAATTTACACCTTGACGGAAAAAGGCGAAAGTTTACGACCACTTTTCAGTATGCTAAGCCAATGGGGAATTGAACAAGTTTTAGAGCCGAGAAGGAAGTCTGAAAATGAAATTTTTTTCTTAAAGCTACGAATAAAAACAAAAAACATGTACCAATAAACGCCAACAACTTTTTATCTTTGGAAAAAATTACGAAGAAGATGACAAAACCAGTACGTGTTCGATTTGCCCCAAGTCCCACCGGTCCGCTGCATATAGGCGGTGTGCGAACTGCGCTATTTAATTATTTATTTGCCAAGAAAAACCAAGGTGTTTTTTATGTGCGGATAGAAGATACCGATCAAAGCAGGTTTGTGCCAGGTGCGGAAGCATATATTTTTGAAGCTTTAAAATGGTTGGGAATTGAACCCGATGAAACCGTAGGCGTAAACGAACAATTTGGACCTTATCGCCAAAGCGATCGCAAAGATTTATACCAACAATATGCACTTGATTTAGTTCATAAAGGTTTTGCTTATTATGCTTTTGATACTTCTGAGGAATTGGACGCCCTTAGAAAAAATGCCGAAACAAACGGTAACACTTTCATTTATAATCATTCGGTTCGCGAAACTTTAAACACTTCGCTGAATATGACCAATGAAGAATTAGAAGCACGATTGTTTAACAACGATCCGTATGTGATTCGTTTTAAAATGCCCATCGATGAAAAATTAACTTTAAACGATATGATTCGGGGAGAAGTTACTTTTGATACCGGTTTGCTAGACGATAAAGTGCTTTATAAATCTGACGGTATGCCCACGTACCATTTGGCCAATATTGTGGATGATCATTTGCAACAAACATCACATGTGATTCGAGGAGAAGAATGGTTGCCTTCTTTGCCATTGCATTACTTATTGTATCGTTCTTTTGGATGGGATGCACCCGAATTTGCACATTTACCATTGATATTAAAGCCCGTAGGAAACGGCAAATTATCTAAGCGAGATGGCGATAAATTGGGATTCCCTGTTTTTCCGTTAGATTGGGAAACAGCTTCTGGCGAAAAATCAATGGGATATCGGGAACAAGGTTTCTTTCCGGAAGCAGTTGTGAATTTTTTAGCACTTTTAGGTTGGAACGATGGCACCGACAAAGAATTATTTTCAATGGATGAATTAATCAAATTGTTTGATTTATCGCGTGTAAATAAATCGGGTGCAAAGTTTGATCCTGAAAAAAACAAATGGTTCAACCATCAATACCTCATTGAAAAAGAAAACGCAGACTTATTGCCTTATTTAAAAACGGTTTTAAACGAAAAACAAATTGTAGTTGACGATCATAAAATCGAAAAAATCATTGGATTAATTAAAGATCGTGCAAATTTAACTACTGACCTGTTTCATTTAAGCGATTTTTTCTTTGTTACACCTAAAAAATACGAAGAAAAAGCAGCTAAAAATTGGAAAGAAGATACTTCTGACTTCATGCAACAAATTATTTCTGTGATAGAAAATGTTAAATTTTTTGAAGCAAAAGAAATTGAAACGGCTGTGAAAAATTGGATTCAGGAAAACGAATTAGGAATGGGCAAAATTATGCAACCTCTTCGTATAGCGATGGTTGGAGCCATGAAAGGTCCTGATTTGTTTGAAATTATTTCCTTGTTAGGTAAAGAAGAAGCTGTTCAAAGATTGCACAATGCCATCAATAATTTTAAAAAATAATAATTTTAACACTTTTGTATTTTGTAATTAAAATATTAGTTCTATCTTTGAAATGTGATTAACTAATGCCCAAGTGTTAATTACATTATGATATTTTTTTCATATCAACAACAACAATTTTTTTCTAAATTTTTCTAAATCCCATTCCCTAAAAATGGGATTTTTTTTGTTACCTTAGTTACTTCAATATAAATCAGTAAATTATGAAAAAAATCCTTTTTCTTTTTATAGCTGCTTCGGTCATTCTTTTTGCTTCTTGCGGATCCGATGATAAAAAAGAAGATCCACCAGTGAGCAGTACTCAAGGTAAATGGGAACCAACAACCATTCAATTGGTAAAAATAGCTCCTTTATATACCTTAGATTATCCACACACAGAAAGCTGTCCAAAAGACTATTTAGAGTTTACTGCAACCAGCAGTGCGGTGTTTTTTAGACACGAAACAGCAAATTGTACGGTTACAGAATATGCAAATGCTTTTCAACAAAGCGGAAACAATGTTTCACTAAACGTTTTGGGCTATCAAATAAACGGAACAATTACTGCACAAACCGATACATCAATGGAAATACAAAGTGATATTTCGGCTTATATACCGATTATAAAAGCTCAATTTCCAGATTATGAACAATATTTAAGCCTTTTAGAAGGGGGAACCGTTAAATTATCTTTTGTTAAAAAATAGCAATTATACCTCTTTGAAAAAAGAGGTTTTTTTTATATCTTCCCAAAAAAACAATTCAAAATGGATTTTACACTTTACATTATTGTTGCTGTAATTATTTTTATAATTGCATCTTCCTTATTTACTGTAAAACAGCAAACGGCTGTGATTATAGAACGTTTCGGAAAATACCAATCTATCCGAAATTCGGGTTTACAAATGAAAATCCCGGTTGTTGACCGCGTTGCAGGTCGGCTCAATTTGCGCATTCAACAATTAGACGTGATTATTGAAACCAAAACAAAAGACAATGTGTTTGTGAAAATGAAGGTTTCGGTACAATTTAAGGTGGTACAGGAACGCGTGTACGAAGCTTTTTATAAATTAGAATATCCGCATGATCAAATCACCTCATATGTTTTTGATGTGGTACGTGCTGAAGTTCCAAAATTAAAATTAGACGACGTTTTTGAGCGTAAGGATGATATCGCAATAGCTGTTAAACGCGAATTGAACGATGCCATGGTAACTTATGGTTATGATATCATTAATACGTTGATCACCGATATTGATCCGGATGTGCAAGTGAAACATGCAATGAACCGCATTAATGCTGCCGATCGTGAGAAAACAGCTGCCGAATATGAAGGAGAAGCAGAGCGTATTAGAATTGTTGCAAAAGCAAAAGCAGAAGCAGAATCGAAACGTTTGCAAGGACAAGGTATTGCAGATCAGCGCCGCGAAATTGCCCGTGGTTTGGTAGAGTCGGTTGATGTATTGAACAGAGTAGGAATCAATTCGCAAGAAGCATCGGCTTTAATTGTGGTAACGCAACATTATGATACCTTACAATCAATTGGTGCAGAAAACAATTCAAACCTTATCTTATTGCCTAATTCGCCACAAGCGGGTAGTGATATGCTCAACAATATGGTGGCATCATTCACGGCAAGTAACCAAGTAGGCGAAGCAATGAAGAAATCGTCAATGAAAGATAAAGATTATAAACCAAAAAGAAATCTTCCCCCACAGACAGATTTTCCTTCTAAATCCTCTACAGAAGAGTAAAAAATAACACCGCTGAGTAGCGGTGTTATTTTTTTAATATCTTGTTGAATAAAAATTTAAAAACTGTTGATAAAACTAAGGTTTTAATGCCTTTAGAATGCTTAACCGAATTGCCAAGTGAAGTTAAACCTTGCGTAATTAATCGATTAGGCGAAAAAAGTTCTAAAGTATTTTCTGCATTAACTCCAATCTTCCGAATGCTGATTTCGCGTTCAAGTTTAAGAATCTCTAGTTCTTTGTTAACTTCTTCGTATGAGGTGTATTTTGTTTTCATAAGCACTAGTCAAAAAAGATTTTAGAAAATTTTTTAAGAACAGGAATATCAATAATTGATTTGCGAAGATTATAAATTATAATTGCAACCAAAATATAGAATCCTCCTACAATTAAAAAACCAAATGTGTTGCTGTCTAAAGCTTTTCCAATGGCAAATGCTGCAGCAAATGACAAGAAAAACAGTGATAAAACAGCAAATAAACTTAAAGCAAAAATTTTTAAAATAAAGCCTGTAGCTTTTGCTGATACTTTGAAACCTAACAACGAATAATAATCGATATTGGTTTCTAAGTAAGCTTTCGCTTCAGACTTTATTTCATGAAGATTATTTTTTAGTTCTTCACTCAAACCCATAAATTACTTTAATTCAGACTTGATATTGTCTGCAGCCTTGTTAGTCATATCTTTTGCCTTATCAACTGCATTAGAAGCTTGTCCTTTTAATTCAGCCAACTTGCGCTCTAAACTAGCAATAACATCTTCTTTTTTGTCATCAGCTTTGTTTAATAAAGAATTGAACGACGATTCAAAATCTCCTTTTCTAGAAGAAATTAAACTCTTCACTTGATTTTTCAATTCATCCATTTTGCAATTCAAATCGTCTGTTCCTGATTTGAATCCGTCAGAGATTTTCTTTCTCGTTTTTTCACCTTGCTCAGGTGCCAATAAAACGCCTGCAACAGCGCCAACTGCTGCACCTGCTAAAATCGCTACTAATGTGTTTCCTGTTTTTCCCATAACAAATTTTATTTTTTTAATTAATGATTTATTTAGAATTAAAGTTACGCAATTTTTTTTAAAAAGCTGTTAACAACCGGTTAAAATTTAATCGCTTGTAGATTAATAACCCCAAAAAATCTATTTATATTTGCTTTTCAATATTTTACCAAACACACATGTTTAAAAGCAAATTAGGAATATTAACTACAGTTTTTGTAACGCTAGCAATAATTATTACTTTTTTATACGAATTTGATATTTTAGCCATTTCGTCCAGCTTTATGATTGCTGTTCGTTGGATAGTAGCTCTTATGCTGATATTAAATGGTTTTGCAAGAAAAAACCTCACCACATGGATTATAACATGTATGATTTTAGGGGTTTTTATTGGAATAGATTTTCCTAATGCAGCAGTAGCCTTACAGCCATTGAGCAAAGGATTTATAAAATTGGTGAAAACAATTGTAGCTCCTATTATTTTTGCAACATTGGTGTATGGAATAGCAGGACATTCCGATTTAAAACAAGTGGGAAGAATGGCATGGAAATCAATGCTTTATTTCTTTTGTGCCACATCATGCGCCATTTTTATTGGGTTGGCAGTGATTAATATTACCAAAGCAGGTGAGGGGATCGATTTGCAAAGCATGCCTCAAGAAGAACTTCCGGCAACAAAAGCACCCGATACTGCTTTAGAACATTTACCAGAAAATGTGCATGGTATATACAAATTCGCACATTTTATTTACGATTTATTTCCAGAAAACGTCGTGAAATCTATGTATGAAAACCAGGTGCTGCAAGTAGTAGTTTTTTCGGTTATTTTTGGAATTGGCTTAGCAATGGTTGAAGAAAAAAAGCGTAAACCTTTGGTTGATTTCACTGAAAGCTTGTCAGAAACCATGTTTAAATTCACCAACCTCATTATGTATTTTGCACCAATAGGTGTAGGAGCAGCAATGGCATACACGGTTGGGCATTTAGGCGTAGATATACTTAAAAACCTATTCATGCTTTTAGGTTCGCTTTATTTGGCACTGCTTCTTTTTATGTTGCTTGTTTTTGTGCCTGTGATGCTCTATTTAAAAATACCTATAAAAAAGTTTATTGCAGCCGTAAAAGAACCCGTTTCTATTGCGTTTGCCACCACAAGTTCCGATGCTGCTTTGCCAAAAGCCATGAGTGCCATGGAAAAGTTTGGTGTGCCACGAAAAATTGTATCGTTTGTAATACCTACGGGTTACAGTTTTAACTTAGATGGAACATCGCTGTATCTGTCATTGGCATCAATATTTGTGGCACAAGCCGCAGGTATGAATTTAGATATTGGGCAGCAAATAGGAATTGCCTTTACGTTAATGATCACATCAAAAGGAGTAGCAGCCGTTCCACGTGCTTCATTGATTGTGTTAATTGCCACTGCCGAACAATTTGGATTGCCGGTATTCATCATTGCCGCTATTTTAGGGATTGATGAATTAATGGATATGGCACGAACATCTGTAAACGTTATCGGTAACTGTTTGGCAACGGTTGTAATTGCCAAGTGGGAAAAAGAATTTGACGAAGAAGCTCCGTACCGATTGACAGATGAAACGTTGGATGAGTTTTAGATTGAACATTATATGAAAAACAATATATTCTGTCTATTACTTACAAGCTTTATATTCTTAAGTTGTAAGCAAGAATCCAAAGAAGGAATAAATAGTGAAACTACAAATACTTCAGAAGTAGTAGTCCAATCCAAAGTTAAAGGGTGTGGTTATACTAGTTTGGTTGAAATTGAAAAAAATTTTCTCCCGGCGGAAGATAGAGTAAATCAAATAGTTGAAAACATTGTATCTTATTCTGGTTTGCCTAATAATTTTAAGGTTTACAGAGCTGATTATATTAATAATGCTTTTGCAACAATTATAGATAATGAAAGGGTTATTGTTTACGATTCTAAGTTATTTAATGATGTTGAATGGTACTCTGATACATTTTGGACATCGGTATCAATATTGGCACATGAAATCGGACATCATTTGAGTGGTCACACAGAAGATAATTTAGGTTCTGCTCCATTAAAAGAATTAGAAGCTGACAAGTTTAGTGGTTATGTTTTATATAAAATGGGAGCAACAAAAGAGCAAGCATTAAAAGCAATGAAATTAATCGGTTCTGATAATGATTCCCAAACACATCCATCTAAAACGAAAAGGTTACTAGCAATTGAAGAAGGATGGGATAAATCAAATAATCAACGTTACAAATCAGCATTGCCCCCAGCGCCTAATGGCTTACCTAGTGATTTCTATATCTTTAAAAAGCAGATGCTAATTAATAATGATTTTTTAAAATTAAGCCCTAATTGGTTTGAAGATAATGGAGATTTATATGGTGTAATAACTGAAACAGATAGTGATTTTACAGGCTTTTCAGTAAGAATTATTAATAGTTCTGAGGAATTTAAAAAATATTTTAGAAAGATCGAAGATGAGGATTGGGGATTAAGTATTGAATCTCCTCATTTTGGCTTAAATACAGAGATGTGTAATGCTTGCGCTTCAAATTTGAGATATTTATTACAACCTGGTAGGCGAATAAAGTTTAAAATGGTTGAATCTTTGCCTGATCATGGTACGTCTCTAAATGGTGTTTGGTTTTTGACATATTTAGAAGTTTTACCAGCAAATTATTTTGATAAAAAGTAATTTTCAAGAGATGTTTTTTAGAGATAATTAAAGAATACAATCATTTATTAAACAGTTATTGTAAATTTTTGGTCAATATTTCTGTATAAGGTTGAATTGTTTTTTTTAACTCATCTAATTGAATCATTTCATTTAACATCTTGAAATTTTTAATATCCAAAATATTGTTTTGAAAATCATTCTGATTTGGATTATCAATTAAAACTATGTCTTTAAATATGTTACTAATCATTTTTTCAGTTTCATTTAACTCGACCTCTACATCAATTGATGTATTAAGAAGCTGGATTTTTTCAACGTTTAGTGAATTTACAATCTTATCAAACCAATCTTTTAAATTTGCAATAGGTAAAGTATTTATGTGATTTTGTATTATTGTATCTAAATCCGACAAGTGTTTATCTGACATTTTATCTTTTTTTCTCAAATTAAATAGTATAGAATCAAGGTCAGAATAACCTGAACATTCTAAACATATCAACACATCATCAGAATTATTATAATTTGTTTCAAAAACGCATCCATATAATGATATAATATAAAATTCTATAATTTCTATTTCTGTAACTGCAATTTTTTTTGATAGCCTTGAAACTTTTCCTGAAAAACGGGGAAATCCTAATAAAGTTTTTGATTCCCAAATTTTTTAATTCTTCTACTTCATAGCTGTAGAGGTTATTTGTAACGTAATGACCTAGCTCATGTATAAAAACTCTGTAAAACCTATTATTCATTATTCTGAAAAATTTATATCTATAATAACACAAATTATTAAATGCTAAATAAACAAAAAATCCCAACACATAGCTGGGATCTTAATTTATAATTCTAAAAAAAATTACTCTTTACTTTCAATTTTTGCCCACGTATCGCGTAAGCCAACGGTTTTGTTAAACACCAGTTTTTCTGCGGTGGAATCTTTATCAACTGCAAAATAACCCAAACGTTGAAACTGGAATTTATCGCCACTTACAGCCGTTTTTAAGCTTGGTTCTACATAGCCTGTAATCACTTTTAATGAGTCAGGGTTGATGTATTCTTTAAAATCAACTTCTTTGTTTCCATCAGGATTTTCGTGTGTAAACAAACGGTCGTAAATGCGTACTTCGGCTTCCACAGCATGCGGAATCGAAACCCAATGAATGGTTCCTTTCACCTTGCGTTTAGATGCTTCAGTACCACTTCCCGACCTAGAATCTGCATCATAGGTTACATGAATTTCGGTAATGTTTCCGTTTGCATCTTTCACAACGCTTTCACCTTGAATAATGTAAGCATTCTTTAAACGTACTTCCTTTCCTAAGGTTAAACGGAAAAATTTCTTGTCGGCATCTTCCTTAAAATCTTCACGTTCAATATATAATTCTTTTGAAAAAGGAACTTTTCTATAGGTTAATTCCTCTGCTTCTGGATTGTTTTCAGCATCTAACCATTCTTCCAGACCTTCGGGATAATTGGTGATTACTAATTTCACTGGATCTAAAACAGCCATTACGCGATCGGTGATCTTGTTTAAATCTTCACGAACGCAGAATTCCAACAACGAAACATCGATTAAATTGGTTCGTTTTGCAATTCCAATGGTACCGGCAAAGTTGCGAATGGCAGCAGGTGTGTATCCACGGCGACGCATACCAGAAATGGTGCTCATACGCGGATCGTCCCAACCGGTCACGTGTTTTTCGTTTACCAATTGCAACAATTTACGTTTAGAAACCACGGTGTGCGATAAATTTCTACGGGCAAATTCGCGTTGTTTTGGTCGAACTTTACTTTCATCATAAATCTGATCTAAAAACCAATCATACAATTCGCGGTGCGGCAAAAATTCCAACGTACAGAACGAATGGGAAATTTGTTCGATATAATCACTTTCTCCATGAGCCCAGTCATACATTGGATAAATTTTCCAATTAGATCCTGTTCTGTGGTGCGATGCATTGATGATGCGGTACATAATTGGGTCGCGCATCAGCATATTAGGTGATGCCATATCAATCTTTGCCCGCAAAATATATTCGCCTTCGGCAAACTCGCCGTTTTTCATGCGCTCGAACAAATCAAGATTCTCTTCAACCGAACGGTCGCGGTTTGGTGAATGCACTCCGGGCTGCGTGGGTGTTCCTTTTTGTTTTGCGATTTCATCTGCCGATAAATTATCAACATACGCTTTTCCTTTTTTGATTAAAAGAACCGCCCAATCATACAATTCCTGAAAATAATCAGAAGCGTATAGTTCTTTATCCCATTTAAAACCCAACCATTCCACATCGCGCTTAATGGCATCAACAAACTCTTGTTCTTCTTTTGCAGGGTTGGTATCATCGAAACGCAAATTAACAGGTGCGTTGTAATCCAATCCCAAACCAAAGTTTAAACAGATCGATGAAGCGTGCCCAATGTGCAAATATCCGTTAGGTTCGGGCGGAAAACGAAAACGTAATTTATTTGGTGGCAAACCATTTTTTAAATCTTCTTCAATAATTTGCTCTATAAAATTCAGTGATTTTTCTTTTGTTGACATCGTTTTTCTAACTTTATATGCAAAGATAGAAAATGTTTAAAGTTTTAAGTTTAAAGTTCATAAAAAAACAGATGAAAAGTTAGTAACTTTGAACCTTAAACAAATGATATGGGAATTATTCGCTTAACAAACATACGTGTTTTCACCAACCATGGCTGTTTGGTTGAAGAAGCTAAAATAGGTTCGGATTACCGAGTAGATTTAGAAATTAAAGCCGATTTGCGAAAATCTGCCGAAACAGATGAATTGGCCGATACGGTAGATTATGTGCATTTAAACCAAATTGTAAAGGAAGAAATGGCCATACGCTCTAAATTGTTAGAACATGTTGCCAAACGTATCATTGTGCGTATTTTTGACGAATTGCCCATGGTTTCGCGAATTTTGCTAGAAGTTTCAAAAATAAATCCGCCTATTGGTGGTGATGTACAGCAAGTTACTATCGTTATGGAAGAATACCGGGCATAATTTTGTGCTTTAGGTTTTGATATTTAATTTTTTGTAGTAGATTTGCAAACACATTACACAATGGCATCTTGGCCGAGTGGCTAGGCAACGGTCTGCAAAACCGTGTACAGCGGTTCGAATCCGCTAGATGCCTCTTTAAAAAACCTTCAATTTTGAAGGTTTTTTTGTTTTAGTATATTTTGTGTTTTTCAAATTGCTATATTTATCCTTAAAATTTATCCCATGAGAAAGTTAGTTATTATATTTTCTTTCGTCCTATTGAACAACTGCATAGTTAAAGCACAAGAAAATCGTGTGTATACAGGGAAAAAGTTTGCACAAAAAGAGCTTGATTTAGCATTGGCTATCGAAAAAGAGAATCCTAATTACGTTGGTGTGAAACCTTTAATTAAGAATGAAGAGATGGCAATTCAAGTAATAGAGCCAATAGTAGTTGGAAAATATGGTAAAGAGAGAATTGAATTGCAAAAACCTTATGAAGTTCATAAAATAGAACAATATTATATAATATCAGGAACTTTGCCATTTGGATCTATTGGAGGAACATTTGTAATTATTATTGACGAAACAAATGCAAGAGTATTGCATTTAACTCATTACAAATAAGTTTCAAATTGCTGTATTTATCTTTAAAAATCATACCATGAAAAAAATTGCACTATTCTTTTTACTGATAGCTATTGTTGCTTGTTCTTCAGAATCGTTATCGGTGAAAAAAGCTACCAACTTAATAGAAAGTCATACCGAAAAATATCCCTATTTTGAAACAACAAACTTTCAGCTTGGTGAACATACATTCAATATTCGGAAAGATGCTGCCGAACTATCGCAACTAAAAAGCCTAGCCGCCCAAAATTTAATTACATTGAACACCGTGAAAACCACTAAAAAATGGCTTTCTAAAGACTCGGTTTCGGTTGTAAATATTGCATTAACCGCAGAGGCATCGCCATATGTAGTGGAGCAAAAAAAGAATAGGGCAGAGGTGAAAAGCTATCTTTTTACCATTCAAGATGATTCGGATGTGCAACTGAAATTGAACAACAAAACAAAAGCAACTGCCACAGCAAAGCTTATAAAAACTGCGACGCCATTTGCCACAGCTCAAGCAGACAGCAACCCGAATGCTGTATTTATTACCAAAAAATTCACTTTAAAATATGCAAAAGATACCGGTTGGTATGTGGTAAAGTAATTCAAAAACGGCTGGTAAACTTAATTAAACAGTTGAGCCATTCTACAATTCCACAAAAAATATTTATATTTGGTTTTAAGTAAATTTTAACAAATAAAAAAAATACCGATATATGGGAGTGTTTTCAAAAAAATCAATAGCATTATTAACCGCAGAAGCCAACGAACAAGGCGAAGGAACGCTGAAAAAAACATTAGGTTCTTGGGGGTTGGTGGCATTGGGCGTGGGTGCCATTATTGGTGCTGGTTTGTTTTCTTTAACGGGGATTGCTGCTGCCGATAATGCCGGTCCTGCCGTTGCTATTTCGTTTGTAATTGCCGCTTTAGGTTGCGCATTTGCAGGCTTGTGTTATGCCGAGTTTGCATCGATGTTGCCAGTGGCGGGTAGTGCATACACGTATTCGTATGCTACCATGGGCGAATTCATTGCTTGGATTATTGGTTGGGATTTAGTGTTGGAATATGCCTTGGCAAGTGCCACCGTTGCGGTTAGTTGGTCGCAATATTTTAATGAATTGCTCAAAATATTTCATTTAGAATTGCCTATGCAGTTTCTCAAGGGACCTTTTGAAGGCGGAATGATCAATGTACCTGCCATAGTAATTGTGTGTTTGCTATCGCTTTTGCTTATGCGCGGAACGCAAGAATCGGCAAGGGTAAACAATATTTTAGTTATCTTAAAAGTATCTGTAGTTATTATTTTTATCGCATTGGGTTGGCAATTTATAGATCCAGCCAATCATCAACCTTTCATTCCTACAAATGTGGGTGAAGAAATGGTTAAAAGCGGGCAACTTTCGTTTTCGGAGTTTTTGTCGAGCGAATATTTTGGGCAATACGGCTGGAGTGGCATCATGCGTGCAGCAGGTGTAGTGTTTTTTGCTTTTATTGGATTTGATGCCGTAAGTACTGCGGCGCAAGAAGCTAAAAATCCTAAAAAAGGAATGCCATTTGGAATCATAGGTTCTTTGGTGATTTGTACGTTGTTATACGTTTTGTTTGCGTATGTTTTAACAGGTTTAGAGAACTATTTACTATTTAAAAACGATGCAAAACCCGTAGCAACAGCTTTTGCAAAAACGGGGTATCACTTTTTAAACACTGCATTAATTGTAACCATTATTGCCGGATACACATCGGTGATTTTAGTAATGTTATTAGGACAAAGCCGCGTGTTTTATTCAATGAGTAAAGACGGTTTATTGCCAAAAATGTTTTCAGAATTATCAAAAAGGCAAACTCCTTGGAAAACCAATTTAATTTTTATGGTATTTGTAAGCATTTTTGCAGGTTTTGTACCCGTTTCCGATTTAGGACACATGGTAAGTATCGGAACCTTGTTTGCATTTACTTTGGTTTGTATTGGAATTTTGGTTCTGCGCAAAACTCAACCCAATATTGAACGCCCTTTCAAAACACCGTTTGTGCCCGTAGTGCCTATTTTAGGAATTATTGTGTGTTTGGTAATGATGGCATCGTTGCCTATAGAAAGCTGGGAACGTTTAGCCATTTGGTTAGGCTTAGGGCTAATCATCTATTTTGCATACAGCAAAAAACACAGTAAACTGAATAGCAGTAACACCTAACAATATGTTTAATAATTTAAAAATGCCTGTTTTCTTTTTTGAAAACAGGCATTTTAATTAACTGTAAATAATGCTAATTACAATTAAAAAGATGCCTAAAATGGCTAATACGTAAGGTAGGATTTTTTTCATTTTGATGTTGTGAAAAGTTTATTGTTATTGAAAGCTTCTTATATTATTTACCATTTATCATATTCTATACCTAAGCCTTTAACAGGTACATTTATTTTACCATTGGTTAAATGTATGGGAGTAGAATCATCCATTCTACCATAATATAAATACCCTTCAAAATTGGCAGTTAACCAATTGGTTTCCGGATTATAAGTTACATTACTATAAACCATTGGGTTTTCCTCGTACGAATAGTGATATCCCGATCCCGATCCGTTTTCAACAGGGTAAAATATCATTTCTAAATGGTCTAATTCTTTATCTTTAGTCAAAAACGCATATACTTTAATATGATAAAAATTCATATCATCTTTATTCATACGAGCTACATAAGTATATGCAACTGTATCGTTTGTTTGGTTTGTAACGATACCATTGTATGACTTATAACCAAAATTTAATTTTTCGCCTTTAAAATCAACTTCAATAGTACCACGGTTTACTTCTTCTTTAGGCTCAAAATCGTCAGAGGTACAGCTAATTAGCACAAGGCTACTCATTAAAAGGATAAATATCTTTTTCATATTTTATAAATTTAAAGAAACATTCTGCAAATGTAATGCAGAATGTTTAATTTGTAACTATTTTTTTGTTTCTTACTATCTTCCTACTTTGAGCAAAATGAGTATATCATTCTCTTTTCAATTCTGAAATTGTAGGCTGTGAAGCGCGAGCGTGTGTATAGTTTTGCGGTATATCCAATCCTTTTAAAGGCACACTTATTTTACCGTCTTTTAAAAAAACCTTAATATCGTCTAAAGTGTTGGCACGGTATAAATATCCTTCAAAATTGGCTGTTAACCATCCTGTTTGTTGATTATAGTTAACATTACTAATCACTAATGGATTTCCTGGATAATTGTAGTTATAAGTTGTTCCTATACCATTGCGTAACGCCGTATAAATAATCCTTAAACTATCAATAGCACCGTTTTCTCTTAAATAGCCATATACTTCAAGTTGATCATAATTCTGATAATCCTTAGAAATTCGTGTTTCATAGAAGTAACCAATAGTATCAGGAGTTGAACTTGTTATTCTTAGTATTGCATCTGCATACGATTTTTCGCCAAATTTAAACTTTTCACCTTCGATTTCTACTTCAATAGTACCACGGTTTACTTCTTCCACTAAATCATCTTTCTCGCAGCTAACGAATACTATACTAACTAGTATAAGCAATAATCTATACATATTTTTTAATTTTTTAATTTTGAAAAACCATAGTTATCAAGGGAGCTTTATTATTATTTTCTAATTTATAAAAACGCTTCTTGTATTACTTACCATTTATCATATTCTATGCCTAAGCCCTTAACAGGTACATTTATTTTACCATTGGTTAAATGTACAGGTTCGGTTTCTTCCCATCCATAATATAAATACCCTTCAAAATTGGCAGTTAACCAATTGGTTTCCGGATTATAAGTTACATTACTATAAACCATTGGGTTTTCATCGTATGTATAGGAATAATGCCAACCTGAACCGTTTTCAACAGGAATAAATTTCATTTCTAAATGGTCTAATTCTTTATCTTTAGTCAAAAACGCATATACTTTAATATCATAATAATTCTTATCGTCTTTGTCTAATCTAGCAAAATAGGTGTATGCAACTGTATCGTTTGTTTGGTTTGTAACGATACCATTGTATGACTTATAGCCAAAATTTAATTTTTCGCCTTTAAAATCAACTTCAATAGTACCACGGTTTACTTCTTCTTTAGGCTCAAAATCGTCAGAGGTACAGCTAATTAGCACAAGGCTACTCATTAAAAGGATAAATATCTTTTTCATATTTTATAAATTTAAAGAAACATTCTGCAAATGTAATGCAGAATGTTTTATTTCTGAATAATTAATTTTGTACACGTTTCGGTGCTAAACTAAAGTCAATGGTCCCCGATGTCGCGGATTTGCAATCCGTGACTTTATCTATACAATTTTACTGTTTTTAAGGTTATAAAATATGCACTGCTACTATCGGTTGCTTTATATTTTTTTTAGCGCACGGATTGCAAATCCGCGCGATCGGTGTTACAATTAAAAAGATGCCTAAAATGGCTTATACATAGGGTAGGATTTTTTTTCATTTTTATTATTCTTGTAAATTAATAATCTCAGGAAGTTTCCAGAATTCATCTTTGTAAATACTGCCTTTACTATACAAAGTTTCATTATTAAGTGTTTTAGTTATATTTGGTTTTGAAGAATTAGTTTCAGCATTTAAAACATAAAAATATACCTGATTATGTACTTTTACGTCTTTCATTTTTGCTAATTTTGAACTAGTAACCATTTCAATTGTACGTGTAGTATAGCTTGGATAATAGAAATTATCGCCAATAATATATTTTGATTGAAATTGTTGTTCGTCAATTTTTATCTTTCCAATAATAAGATTCATTGTGGTGTTGTGTTTTTTCTTTTCGGGGTCAAAAGCGTAATTGGTTTCGTAAATTAATTTCTTTTCTGCATCAAATGAAAAATAAGCTTTTTTTAAATGTCTTTTTTTACTTTTCTCTTTTGGGCTAATATAACAAGTATGTATGGTTTTATCACCAACTTGTTTAGCTGTAACACTAATGTCGTAATTTTTTTTATCTTTAATTAAACCAAGAATTCTTTTAAAACGCATTGATCCTTCAACAACTTCTTTTGGGCTTGATATAATATCTCTATTAAAATCATTAACCTCTACGAAATTTTCAGATCTAGTTTGTTTGGCTATTTGTAAAACATTTTTTGTTTCTTTATCAATAAAAAAATCAACCATTCCTTCAGAAAAACTAGCTATTTCATTATTTTCATAATAGTTTTCTCGGTAATATGACTCTAACGAAGCGTCGGTACTAAATGATTTGATAGAATTATTTATAATCTCTTCTAAATAACCTCTTACATCACTGAAAATAATAATTTCTTCCAATGTTTCAGAATTTGGTGTAAGCTCCCAAACAAAATCTTGCATCTTTGTGAATTTGTTTTCACTAAAAGTGTATTGATAATCATCTACAAACAATTTTTGGTTCAGTATTTTTTCTGGTAAAACCACCTCTCCTTTTTCATTACTCGTTACAAAAAAAGTTTGATCAGCATTAACAATAGTAATTTGACTGATTGGCTCGTTGGTTTCACTATTTTTTATAACTACTTTGAAGGTTTGGGCAAAAGAATATAATTGGCAAAAAAAAGCTAATAGTAAAAGGATATAATTTTTCATTATTATAATTTATGTAAAAATAGTTAATAAAAACGCTACCATTTATTTGATAGCGTTTTATTAAAAATAAGAATTTAACTTTTTGTAATCTTATTATAATTTATGGCATAATAAATACCTACAATTTCAATAAGAACACCTATTAATAAAAGTGTGTTTGCAAATTCTTCTTTTGTTATTTTAGTTATTAATCCATAAATTGACTATGAGATAAACAGATACTATTATTAAAAGTGCGAGATAATTTCTTTTATTCTTCTTCTCATAAGATATAAAAAATAAAAATATACCTAAAATTAGTAAAATAGTACTCACGAAAGGATTTGATAGATTATAAACAGATATAAAGACAGTTAAAAAAATGGAAATTAACAATAAAAATATTGGTAAAATGTTTTTTTTATTTTCCATCTAAACAATCTTCATAATTTGCTATACACATTGCATGACCTGCTGCTTGCGCTAAATATGCCCCAGTGTGACAACCTAATAAAGCACTAGCTCCTAAAGTTTCAACATCTAATGCTAAACATGCAGTTTGCGCCATTAAAGCAGCGCCTACAACCCCTACATCACACCAATTTTTTTTAGCTTTACAAGTCATAAAAGTTGTGTTTTCAGGATGTTCCGAAGGAATTTGATATTTAATCAAACCATTGTTAATAACTTCTAACTTTATACTGTCTGCTAGTTTGAAAAATCCATATTTTTCATCTAATCTTTTCAATCGAAGATTTTGTTTTTTGCGATAATCAAAAAATTCTTCTTTATCTGAATAGCCAAATGCTTCAATCACAATATTAGTATTAGATTCGTTTATTTCTACACCCTTGAAAAGTACTATTTTCTCATTGTCTAACCTTTCCATAGCAGAAAATCCTTCGAAAAGAAAATTTTTAAAATCAAGATCGTTTATGATAGCTGAGTTATAGCCATCTTTAGCAGCCATTCCTTTCTGCTCTGTAGAAGAGTTTGTCGTCGTTTCATTATCATTACTACAAGCATATAAACCTAATGATAAAATTGTTGCTCCTAAAAGCCCTAATGTAAAATTTTTAATTTTTTTCATGTTAAATAAAATTTAAGCAGTTTTGTTTTCGTGGATTCAAGTTTTAAATGCAACTCGTCTATTTTCGTTCATTTTTAGAGCAAAAACTTCGTTAGGCGTTTTGAAACCAAATCTTTTTCGTGGTCTGTTGTTTAAAATATTAATAACTCTATTAATTTGATCTTGGGTTATCGATTCAAAGTTAGAACTTTTGGGAAAATATTGTCTTACTAAACCATTTAAATTTTCATTAGCACCTCTTTCCCAACTATGATATGGCTTTGCAAAAAAGTAATCAATAGCGAGCTTTTCTGAGAGTTGCTCGTGGTTGGCAAATTCCTTTCCATTGTCTGATGTAATGGTGTATAATAAAGGTTTCCAGTCTTTTAAAAGTTCTATTGTTTTGGTTTCTACGGCTTTTGCTTCTTTGCTGTCAATTTTTCCCATAAAAAGTAATCCTGTGGCACGGTCGTTAATAGTTAATAGTGCACCTTTATGATCTTTACCAATAACTAAATCTATTTCTAGATCTCCAAATCGTTCTTTTTTCTCCACAATTTGCGGTCGTTTGCTGATATCTACCCTATTGGCTATCAATCCTCTATTGTCTTTTGAACTAGCTCTTTTGCGGTATTTTTTACCTTTGGTTCTCAAATGTTTGTATAGGTTGCCACCGGCTCGCTTATCTTTCCAGATATACTGATAAATACGTTCGTGAGAAACCATTTTTTTTCCTTCTAAAACGGCTCTTCCTACCATTTGCTCCGGACTGAAATCTTGCTCTAAATACTGTTTTACATTGCTTATAACCTCTGGAGTGAATGTAAGTTTTTTAGGCTTGATTTGATGCCTTTTTTGGGCTTTTCGATGTGCTAAACTGGCTTTATAAATTCCGTTTCTGCCATCAGAATTTCTCTTGATTTCTCTAGAAACAACCGATTTGTCTCTCCCGATATAGTCGGCAATTTCAATAATTCGTTTACCTAAGCTGTGGTAAGTTTCAATTTTGTATCTTTGTTCAAGCGTTAAATGTCCCATCTTTATTTTGTAGTGTCGGAACCACAAAGTAAGGTGTTTTTTCGCCAACAGGGGGAACATTTTAGCCCCGCGGGGCTAAAATGTTCCCCCTGTTTTTTTTATGCGGTTGCATTTATTAGTTGAATCTAAGTTTTATTGTTTTATAAACTGCGGATTAATTTGTTTAATTTTTTGGCAAATGCCATTTGTTTTTGTTTCGGTGCAAACGGTTTATGTCACTGTCGCTACGTTTACTGGTGTTTTTATTTGCCTTTTTTTGCTGTTTTTTGTTTTTAAGGTTTAAAAATTTATTTGGTTCTCAATAAGATCGAACGAACAAAATTTCGACATCTTATCATTTGTTTTCGTAAAACCGGTATTCGCGACTACCGGCTCTCCGAAACAAACTTTTATAACGGTTTGGTTATTTTTTAACTCTGTCAGCGTTTTAAACGCTGAGTTTGTCATTATCTTTTTATAAGCTCTATTGCCCCTGCATACAGCACCGCTTGGGTAAAACTGTATTGTGCGCCATAGGCAAAAGCAATACTACGGTTATCATTTAATTTATCATCATCACCATTGCCGTTGCTGTGCAATGCAGCTAAAGTTTCTACTAAGCGGCGTTCTTTTTGGTTGGTTATTAACCGTAAGGTTTCGCTGTTAAAATTGTTACCCACTATGTCGTGAATTGCCTGCTTGGTTGCTTTGGTATAAGCCAGTTGTTCTATAAAATAGGCATCGGCTTGTTCTAATACCAACAATTGTTCGGTGTTTATTTTTTCATACCCATCTGTTTCTTGTGTTACGTAATTAAGCATTTGCTGGTTTACGTGCGCTTCAAACAGCAACACATTGTCCTGATAGGTTTGTTCATTGTTATATACAAAGCTGTTTAAAATGCTTTGATAGATTTGGTAATCGTTTGCCTCAACACCTTTTGCGTGATGCATGGCATTCGGTTGGTTGTTTGTTTCTGTTGCGAATGTTTCGTCTTCTGTTTCGCACGAGCTGCATAAAGCAGTAATTGCTACAGCATATAAAAAAAATCGTTTCATTGTTTTCGGAGTTTTTTAATAACGCTGCCCGGGTAGCTTTTGTTTCGTTTACAAATATGAAACGATTTTCAAACAACAAGGGAGTAAATAGTCCAGATTTGCCCAATTGGATAATTTATTCCCTCTTTTGGACGATTTATTCCCTCGTTGGATAATTTTTCCATCTCTAAAAAGATTGTTTTGTTGTTTTATATATTTGATAATCAATATTTTATTTGGTTTTTGGATAATAGCTGTATTTTTTTGTATTTTTGTTTGGTTAGAAAAAAAGCACACATGTTTTTAAAAAAGTTGGACAATTTATTCCCTCAATTGGATAATTTATTCCCTTTCTGGATTATTTTTCTGTTGCCGTTTTGCTCATTGGGGCAAACAACCGCCGATTCCTATAAAAACTCTTTGGGAAGTAATTGAAAATGATAGCACTTCCAACGAAAAAAAAGTAGATTATTTAGAAGTATATTATCAAAAAGCCCGAAATGAAAACAACCGTTTAGAACAATACCGTGCCTTAGATAAAAAAACGTATTTGGTTTCGTTTGCCGAAGCTACTATACTGCTGCACCAAATGCACCCTTTGGTGCAAAAAATAAACAACGACAGTATAAAAGGAGATTTTCTAAACGGAGTACTGTGTTTTACTATAAGCAACGCGATTTTAAAAATGCGTTGTACTATGCCATAGAGTCGGAAGCTTTTAACGAGGAAATAAATAATTTGTATAATTTGAATGCGGTCATTATTACAATAGGTAATATTTATAGTCATACACGGTATTACGGCAAAGCGGTTACTTATTTTACCCAAGCAAAAGACTATTACCAATCTAAAAAAGAGTACAACCACCAAAGAAGTTACGTTGTTACCTTATATTGTTTAGGTAAAACCTATTGGCAATTAAAAGATATAAACAAACTAAGCGCTACAATACAAGAAAGTGAACAGGCTATTCCACTTTTAAAATCGAAACACCAAAAATTAGAAAACGCTTATTTAGAATATATAAAAGGAGGTTCAGCTTTTTTGCAGAAAAATAATGTGGCTGCCAATGAGCATTTTACAAATGCACTAACCGTTATTAAACAAAACGGCGATTTTACCAACGAACACGTTATATATTTGTATTTGGGAAAAATGTTGTGGGAACAAAACCAGAAAGCCGAAGCTATGGCATATTTCACAAAAATAGACACCCTTTTTCAGGAGAAAAACTTCTTAAACTATGAGTTGCGTGAAGCCTATGATTATTTAATAGCCTATTACAATGAAACCAATCAACCGCAGCTGCAATTAAATGCTACAAATAGCCTTACGGCATTAAACCAACAATTTGAAAAGGAACAGCAAAGCATTACAAGTGTTTTACACCAAGATTTAGAAGAAAAAAAAATAAGCTCGCAATGGCAAAAGCTTGTAAATAAATACAATTTATGGATCAGTGTTTTAGGAGGTGTTTTAATACTAATCGCTGGTTATTTGTTTTGGAAAAGAAAAAATAGAAAAGAACAGCAACCAAATGAAAGCCCAATGCATGCAAAAGAGCATGAAGCAATTACTGCTGAAGATATTGTGGAAGTTGATGACAAGGCACTGCCAGAGCAACAAGTTGTTGAAGAAATAGAAATAGAAAAAGAAGCAGCTGCTACCGATAACGAAACCACACATCCAATAGAAGAAATACCGGCTTTCGATGAAGCTACACCAGAAATAACCGAAGCAGCACCAATAGCGAAAACACCTATTGTTTTATCGCCAACCGAACAGCGATTGCTAGAAGGCTTAGAGCGTTTTGAAAAGGAAAAAGGTTTTTTAAAAGTAATAAATTTAGACGGCTTGGCGAAAGAACTGAAAACCACCCGCAGCACCCTTTCGCCTCTTTTGAATGAGCATAAAAAGGGTTATAATGCTTATATAAACAGCTTGCGCATAGAACAAGCAATTACCGATTTAAAAGTAGATAAAGAACTACGAAAAAAAACGGTCAAAGAACTGTCGGTTATCTATGGTAATTTGCACCCCAAAACATTTGCCAGTTTGTTTAAGGTAATTTCAGGTAAAACGCCTGCTTTGTTTATTGAAAACTTGGACAAAGAAGAGGAATAGGTGTGTTTGTTATGTAAAAAGTAAAAAGTGAAAAGCTCGTCAGTTTAAGGTTATCGAAAAGATATAACGAAACTTAGCTGAAAGAGCAAAAAAATCAGCTTAAAAGCTGACTTTTTAGTTTTTAGTACCTGTCCAGGTGCCTTCTATATCATCTAATTGACTTTCCCATGTACCCGCTGCAGTTGATTCATTCATCATGCCTTCCATAGTTCCCACTTGGGTGCTTCCGCTGGTATATGTTGCGTTTATTTCTCCTTCTTTATCCACCTGCCCGATTAAATCAAAAGTAAGATTGCCTGAAAATAACTTTCCGGTTGCTTTTCCGGTTTCGTCGATAGTTGCATTCCAAGTACCTTCGTCTTCCCCCGTGAATGTTCCGGTCCATGTTCCTTTAAATTTTTCTAATTGGCTTTCCTGATGCACATGATTGTCGTCATTTGAGCTGCACGAAATGACTCCAAAAAATAAAATACCTGCAAGGCATAACTTTGTTACACTTTTTTTCATTGAAAATCTGTTTTATAAGTAAGACGTAATTTTAGGAGAAAAGGTTGGAATAATAAGGAAAAAATTAAGGAGTAGCGATAGGAATGTTGTTTTTAATAAAATCGGGTTCGTTTTTTATGAACGATTTAGACATGATGACTGTTCCGAAAATAATTAAAATAATACAACTGATTTTTTTAACTTTTAAAATGTTTTTTGGCGTTAGTTTGTTTTTTAACTGTTTGGCTAAAAGCATTTTAAAGATGTCTGTAAGTAAATATGCACCAATTACAAAAGCAAAGAAATTAATCATTTTTCCATGGTTCATTTCCAATTGTGGTCCAATGGTGATAATAATTGCCAACCAAAAGCCCAACACACCAACGTTTATGAAATTCAATAAAAATCCTTTGGCAAACAACGAAAAGTAATTGTTTTTGTAGTTAGTAGCTTCAATATGAATTTCGGCTTTTTTTAATTTTTGCAATCGAACAAAAGAGATTATTCCATAGGTAATCATAATCATTCCTCCAAAAAGAAAAAGTGCCGGATCGTCTTTTATTCGGTTAATTAATTGAAAACTACTGAAATAGGCGATTAAAATAAAACAAATATCGGCAATAATCACGCCGGCATCAAACGTTAACGCCGCTTTAAATCCTTTGGTGATGCTGGTTTCAATCAAAATAAAAAAAACAGGCCCAATCATGAAACTGAGAAAAAAACCAAGCGATATTCCTGTTAAAAAATTGTCCATTTAGTTAAAAAAAAATGCCAATTAAGGTATTGGCATTTTAAGTAGCTGTTAAGGCAAATTTACAATAAAATTATTTAATAAGATGCGAATTGGCTGTAAAGGTTATGATTTTGGCTGTACCGCAAATGAAACTTACAAGCAATAATGCTGGTTTGAAACTTATTCTGCATGTACCTTTTTAATAAACGTAAAATCTAATTGTTTTTTAACCAAATCGGCATTTTTTACTTTCACAATCACTTCGTCGCCCAATTGCAATAGGTTCTTGGTCACTTCGCCCACCAAAGCATATTGCTGTTCATCAAATGTATAATAATCGTCTTTAATTTCTCGAATACGCACCATTCCTTCGCATTTGTTCTCTACGATTTCCACATAAATTCCCCATTCGGTAACGCCCGAAATCACACCCAAAAACTCTTGGTCTTTATGGTCTTGCATGTATTTTACCTGCATGTATTTAATGCTGTCGCGTTCGGCATTTGCAGCCAAATTTTCCATTTGCGAGCAATGTACCGATTTTTCTTCATACACTTCTTCGTCTGCCGATTTTGCTCCGTCTAAATAACTTTGCAACAATCGGTGCACCATAACGTCTGGATAACGACGAATAGGCGATGTAAAGTGCGAATAATAATCGAACGCCAAACCGTAATGACCAATGTTTTCAGTAGAATACGCGGCTTTGCTCATACTGCGAATTGCCAGTGTATCTACCAAATTTTGTTCTTTTTTTCCTTGCACATCGCTTAACAGTTTATTTAGCGATTGCGAAATATCTTTTTTCGATTTAAAATTGATGCCGTAACCGAATTTTGAAATAACCGATTGCAAATTGAACAATTTATCCTGATCGGGTTCATCGTGTACACGGTAAATAAAGGTTTTTTTCTGTTTGCCCACAAATTCGGATACTTTGCGGTTTGCCAACAACATGAATTCTTCAATTAAATGATTGGCATCTTTTGAAACCTTGAAATAAACGCCTGTTGGTTCATCGTTTTCATCTAAATGAAATTTTACTTCAACCTTATCAAACGAAATAGCACCTGCAGCCATGCGTTTAGCACGCATTTTTTTAGCCAGATCGTCCATTGTTAAAATTGCATCGACAATTGGTTTTTCTATGGTTTGATCTTGGTTGGTCAACGATATTTCGGCAGGAATTGTATTCGCTTTGGTTTCAATAATAACCTGCGCTTCTTCGTAAGCAAAACGTTTATCTGAATAAATTACGGTTCTGCCAAACCACGAATTTACAATTTCGGCTTTTTTGTTTAATTCAAAAACGGCTGAAAAGGTGTATTTTTCTTCATTTGGTCGTAACGAACACGCAAAGTTTGATAATACTTCGGGAAGCATCGGCACCACACGATCCACCAAATAAATTGATGTGGCACGGTTATAAGCTTCTTCATCTAGAATGGTTCCTTCTTGCACATAATGCGAAACATCGGCAATATGAACGCCAATTTCGTAATTTCCATTTTCTAAAACCTGATAAGATAAGGCGTCATCAAAATCTTTTGCATCGCGCGGATCAATCGTAAATGTTAACACATCACGCATATCGCGGCGTTTGGCAATTTCTTCTTCGGTAATCGAAGTATCTAATTTTTGCGCAAAAGCTTCAACTTCTACAGGGAAATCGGTCGGTAAACCGTATTCAGCCAAAATAGCGTGCATTTCGGTATTGTGTTCGCCCGGTTTTCCTAAAACTTTAACCACTTCACCGTACGGATTGTTTGCTTTCTCGGGCCAATCGTTCATTTTAACCAAAACCACATCGCCGTTTTCGGCACCTCCAAATTTTTCTTTCGGAATAAACAAATCCACATACATTTTTGGGTTTGCCGTTACAACGAAAGCAAATGTGCCGTTTATCTGAATTACACCAACAAATTCATCTTTTTTACGCTCTAAAATCTCAATAACTTCGGCTTCGGGTTTTTTGCCTTTACGCTTGTTGTAAACATAAGCTTTTACCTTATCGCCATGAAGCGCTTTGTTGAGGTTGTTTGTAGGAATAAATGGATCTTCATCGAATTCGTCACAAACAAAATAAGCCGCTTTTCGAGCCGTCATATCAATGGTTCCTTCAAAATAGCTCGATTGTTCCACAATGCGGTATTTGCCCCGATCCACTTCCTCGATTTTTTGTTTAGAAACTAGATATTTTAATTCTTTAATAATTTCGTTTCGTCCTTTGGTATCGGTAACTTCAAAAACAGCAGCTATTTGTTTATAGTTGAATATTTTAGAACTGTTTTGAGCCAATAATTTTAAAATTTTTCCAGAGAAGTCTTTGCCTGGTTTTTTATGGAATTTTTTAATTTTCTTTGTCATATATTATTTTTATTAAGCACAATGGGCTTAAAATACTTATTAAAGATATAAAAAATATTGGTGATGAAGTGTGAAATTTGTATTAAATGATGATTTTCGTTTCTGGATCTATCTTATAAAGATGTTCTTCCAATCATTCAAAATAAGTATCTTTGCACAAACAATACAACTAAACGATATGAAAATTGCAATAGGAAACGATCACGCAGGTCCGGAATATAAAAAAGCGTTGGTGCAAATGCTTCAGGACAAAGGAATTGAAGTGGTAAATTACGGAACCGACACGTTTGATTCTGTTGATTATCCGGATTTTGGACATAAAGTAGCCCAAGATGTTGAAGACAACAAGGTAGATTATGGAATTGTAATCTGTGGTTCGGGTAACGGAATTGCCATGAGTGCAAACAAACATCAGGGTGTTCGTTGTGCCTTGTGTTGGACAAAAGAAATTGCCGTTTTGGCTCGCCAGCATAACAACGCAAACGTTATTTCTATTCCGGCTCGCTTTACAGCTATTCCGCAAGTTTTAGAAATGGTTGATGCTTTTTTAACCACTGAATTTGAAGGCGGACGCCACGAAACCCGTGTAAATAAAATTGCTTGTAGTTAATGAAAAATTGTATTGTATTAATCTTCTTGTTTTGTTCTTTTTCAGGTTTCTGTCAGAAATTTTCTGAAAGTGAAAGATCATATCTTTCTACATTAGAAAAAATACTAAAGGTTGATACAATACCATTTTTTAAAAATGAAATTCGTGTTTATAAGAAACATGAGATTTCAACAGGTTTAGAATTGTTCAGAATTTATTATGATGAACAGAAGAAAGAATATAAAGCTGATTTTTATTATACGTTTGCTAGAAAAACTTTGAATGATTCACCTGAAATTATAATCAAACATTTTGAATTAAAATCATTTTACAATTTGGAGTATGTTGTTCTAAAGCTTTTGAATACATATATTCAACATATACCAACATCTTCCGCTATTAGTTATAAGATGAAGTCTAAATCTGAAATATTTTTAGAAAAGGGTGAATTTTATAATTCCCAGACATCAAGTACTACAATTGATGGTGTAAGTTATTACATTCAAGTTAGTGAAGGAAAAATCTTTAATGAAATAAGTTACAATAATCCAGAAACCTGCTTAAGTAAATATCCTACAGTTGATGAATTGATTTCGGTTAATGAATTTTTAGATATTATAAAGAAAGACTTCAATATTTTTAAAGATTAAAGAACATCAGTCTTAAATCAAATAAAAAACCTTTTCTTATAAATAGCAAAAAAGAAGATAATCTGTAAAATTAAAATACCGTAAAACCACAATTGAAAACTCAGTTTTTTGGTTTTGTGTCGGTATTTCTGCATGCCAATATAAGCACCCAAAGTTCCACCAAACGCAGCAATAGTTAACAGGTTTTTTTCAGAAATACGCTGTTTGCCCTTAATTGCCCGCTGCTTGTCTAAATGGTACAAGCTAAAGGCAATGTAGTTTACAATAATTAAGTATATAAATACAAATTTCATACGGTAGTAATTGGTGCAAAGGTAGTATTTTTGCAGTTCAAAATTCATGCAATGAACACTATTCAATACATAAAGGAAAAAGTTACCGTTTCCGATAAATCCATACAAAACACCTTAGAATTATTAGCTCAAGATTGCACCATTCCGTTTATCGCAAGGTATAGAAAAGATGCTACGGGCAATTTAGATGAAGTTCAAATTGAACAAATTGCCAAACTTTCTAATCAGTTTGAAACAATTATCAAACGGAAAGAAGCCGTTTTGGCATCGATAGAAGAACAAGGTCAGTTAACCGATTTTTTGAAAGATAAAATTCAGCAGTCTTTTGATTTGGTCGAAATTGAAGATTTATATCTTCCCTTTAAAAAGAAAAGGAAAACCAAAGCCGACACTGCTCGTGAAGCCGGATTAGAACCCTTGGCAAAAATGATCATGTCGCAAAATGTAGATGATCTGGAATACACTGCCGAAAGATATTTAAACAGTAAAGTTTTTTCTTCTGAAGATGCTTTGCAAGGTGCTAGAGATATTATTGCCGAATGGATCAACGAAAATATTTTTGTTCGAAAAGCACTTCGACGCAAGTTTCAGCGCCATGCAGAAATTTCGACAAAAGTTGTGAAAACTAAGAAAGACGAAGATGCCGCAAAGAAATTTGAACAGTATTTTGATTGGAACGAACCTTTGTTTAAAGCACCCGCCCACCGATTATTGGCAATGTTGCGCGCCAATAACGAAGGTTTTGTAAAGCTTGATGTAAGCATTGATAAAACCGAAGCCATTACATTTATAGAAGATGCCGTAATTAAAAACAAAAACCACGAAACAGCTGCTGAAATTTCCAAAGCAGTTGCCGATTCGTACAAGCGTTTGTTAGAACCGGCGTTGTCTAACGAAGTGTTGCAGGAATACAAGCTAAAAGCCGATTTACAGTCGATCGGTGTTTTTTCAGAGAATTTATCGCAGTTGTTATTGTCGGCACCATTAGGTGAAAAACGTGTCATGGGAATCGACCCTGGATTTAAAACCGGCTGTAAAGTTGTGTGTATCGATGAAAACGGAAATCTGTTGTACAACGAAACCATATTTCCCCACGCACCACAAAAAGATATTGCCATGGCTACCAAAAAAGTACGTTCAATGGCAAATTCGTATAAAATTGATGCTATTGCCATTGGCAACGGAACGGCGAGTCGCGAAACAGAATTCTTTATTAAAAAAGTAGCGTTTGATAAGCCTTTGCAAGTTTTTGTGGTGAGTGAAGCAGGCGCATCGGTTTATTCGGCATCAAAAATTGCTCGTGAGGAATTTCCAAATTATGATGTTACTGTTCGCGGTGCTGTTTCTATTGGTCGCAGATTGCAAGATCCGTTGGCAGAATTGGTAAAAATCGATCCAAAGTCAATAGGAGTAGGGCAGTATCAACACGATGTGGATCAAACTTTGTTGAAAGAAGAATTGGATCAGGTGGTGGTTCGATGCGTTAATAAAATCGGAATCAACTTAAATACGGCAAGTAAATCGCTGTTGAGTTACGTTTCAGGTATCGGTGAAAAATTGGCAGAAAAGATTGTTGCCTACCGAGCAGAAAATGGAGCTTTTACCAATAGAAAAGAGTTGAAAAACGTACCGCGTTTGGGCGAAAAAGCGTATCAGCAAGCAGCAGCTTTTGTTAGAATTGTAAACGGAGATTTTGTGCTGGATAATTCGGCAGTGCATCCGGAAGCTTACAATTTGGTTGAAAAAATGGCAAAAGATTTAAAAATTAATGCCAATGAATTAATCGGAAATAAATCAGCTATCGAAAAGATCAATCCATCAAACTATATTTCAGAGCAATTTGGAATGCATTATATAAACGATTTGTTGAAAGAATTGGAAAAACCGGGATTAGATCCACGCAAAAAAGCAAAAGTTTTGGAATTTGATGCTTCTTTAAAATCGATAAACGATGTTGAGGTGGGCAAAGTGTACAACGGCATTATTAACAATATCACCAATTTTGGTTGTTTTGTAGATATCGGTATTAAAGAAAGCGGTTTGGTGCATATCTCACAGTTGAAAGAAGGTTTTGTTTCGGATGTAAACGAGGTGGTGAAACTACACGAACATGTGCAGGTAAAAGTATTGGAAGTAGATCAGCAGAAAAAGCGTTTGCAGCTTAGCATGATTCTTTAAAAACGATAGAAATGATAAAATAGTGGAAATATTACTCAATTCGGGAAAAAAAAACATAGTTTTGTAACAAATTTGTGTTATATTTGAAAAATAAATAATTTTATTTATTCTTATATAATTTGTTGAATATCAGTTGTTTGAATTAATTATTTGTTTTTTTTGATTATAAATGTGGTTTTGGTCTTTCATTTGTAATATACTTTATGAAAAAGAAAATAACCTTATAAACAAAAATTGTTCAAAAAAAGAATTGTTATGAGAAAGAGAGCAGTCGCTCTATACGGCTGCAGAATTAAAAGAAAGTAGTGTTTTTATTATGTTTTATAAGGGATACCCGTCTGAAGCTTTTCAGGCGGGTATTTAATTTGTGCGAATTGCTAAACTGTAATGATAAGCAAAAACTCGTTAATTCAAGTTCATTTGGAATTATTTGCAAATAAAAAAAGATGCTAAAAAGCATCTTTACATTTATTCTGATTTTGTTTCTGAATCGTTCTTTTTATTCGAATTTGTAGTTGCTCCGCTATTGTCTTTGGTAGCATCTTTAAATTCTTTAATCCCCGAACCTAATCCTTTCATCAATTCTGGAATCTTTTTTCCGCCGAAAAGTAATAATAAAACAGCTACTATTAATATTATTTCTGTTGCACCAAATCTTCCCATTGTGTACTATTCTTTTTTAGATTGATCTTTGTTTTCGTCATCTTTTGTAGCGTCTTTAAACTCTTTAATCCCAGAACCTAAACCACGCATCAATTCCGGAATTTTTCGTCCACCAAACATTAATAAAATCACAGCAACAATTAAAATTATTTGCCACGGACTAACCATTCCTAAAAACACTGCTAAAAAATTCATTATATTTAATTATAATTAATTATAAGCAAAGATATAACTTTTTAAACCGAACTTATTTTTTTATTTTGTAATTTTTAACACCGCATACTGTTAATATTTTGAATTGAAACTTTTTTGCACAGTTTATTGTTTTATTCAAGCAGTAAATACGATTTTTGTAATAAAAAAAACAAACCATGTCTTTAAAATCATTTTTTGCCAAGATATTCGCCAACATTGTTGTTATGCAACAGCAAAAATGGATGATAAAACCTGTTGAAACGCAGCAGAAAATTTTTCATTCACTCATTCAGCAAGCAAAACACACACAGTTTGGAAAAGACCATTTGTTTTATGCCATAAAATCGTACGAAGATTTTGCGAAATATGTTCCCGTGCGCGATTACGAAGCCCTAAAACCGTATGTGGATAAAGTAGTTGCCGGTGAAAAAAACGTTTTATGGAAGGGCAAACCGCTTTATTTTGCAAAAACATCGGGTACCACATCCGGTGCAAAGTATATCCCCATTACTAAAGAATCCATGCCTTATCATATCGAAGCGGCTCGAAATGCCATTTTATTTTATATCCAAGAAACCAAAAAAGTCGCTTTTGTTGATGGTAAAATGATCTTTTTACAGGGAAGTCCCGAAATGACGGAGAAAAACGGAGTGAAAGTCGGACGATTATCAGGTATTGCCGCGCATTACGTTCCGAAATACCTGCAAAAAAACCGCTTGCCAAGTTGGGAAACAAATTGTATCGATGATTGGGAAACAAAGGTGGATGCGATTGTGCAAGAAACCAAAAATCAAAACATGACAGTTATCTCTGGAATTCCTTCTTGGGTGCAAATGTATTTCGATCTATTGATTCAGGTTTCAAATAAAAAAGTAGGCGATTTGTTTAAAAATTTCAACTTGTTTATTTATGGCGGCGTGAATTATGAACCTTATCGCAAAAAATTTGAACAATTAATTGGCAGAAAAGTAGATAGTATTGAACTGTATCCGGCATCCGAAGGATTTTTTGCCTATCAAGATTCGCAAAAAGCAAAAGGAATGTTGTTGCTTTTAAACGCAGGTATTTTTTACGAGTTTATTAAAGCCGATGAATTTTATACCGAAAATCCCAAACGTAACACAATAGGTGAAGTGGAATTAAACGTTAATTATGTAATCATTATTAGCACAAATGCCGGTTTGTGGGCCTATAATATTGGCGATACGGTGATGTTTACAAGTTTAAAACCCTATAGAATTGTGGTAACTGGACGCATAAAACACTATATTTCGGCTTTCGGCGAACACGTAATTGGCAAAGAAGTAGAGGAAGCAATGCAGCAAGCTTTAAACGAAACAGATGCTACTGTTACCGAATTTACTGTTGCGCCTCAAATTAACCCCGAAAGTGGACTGCCTTACCATGAATGGTTGGTAGAATTTGAAAAAGAACCAACAAATCTGGACGATTTCGCTTTAAAGATCGATGCTGCGTTAAGAAAACAAAATGTTTATTATGATGATTTAATTGTTGGTAGTATTTTGCGTACTTTAGTAATTACCAAAGTTCCAAATGGAGGTTTTAACGAATACATGAAATCAGAAGGAAAATTGGGCGGACAAAACAAATTGCCGCGTTTGGCAAACGACCGTAAAATTGCCGATTTTATTCACAAATTAAAATAGCGTATGAAAAAGTTGCTGTTTCTTTTATTAATAACTCCAATGTGTGTGTTTGCACAGATTAGCGGCAAGGTGGTGAACACCGAAAACAAACCGTTGCCACTGACAAATATTTGGGTTTTAGATGGAAGCGACGGCGCTACAACCGATTCGTTGGGTATGTTCTATATACCGTCGGCATTGGCAACAGACACGTTGATTTTCAATGCTTCGGGACACACAATCTTTAAAGAAGAAGCATCAAAAACCACAAATGTAATATTAGAAGCTTACGAAATTCCACAGCCTGCATTGCTGGTTTTGCCCGAAAAATCGTTTCATCACACCATTGGCAATGCACATTATGAAAACATGTATTTCACGCCAGGAAATGTACCGTATATGTATGGTCGGTTTTTTGAAAACAATGCCGAAATAAAATCAGTTCAATATATTGATAAAGTAATTGTTTATACCAAAAGCGCCGTGGCTGCAGCCACCATCAAAATTCGGTTTTTACGAATGAATGAATACGGTTGTCCAAGCGATGATTTATTGGTTGATCCTATCATTGCAACAGTTAAACGCGGCACTAAGAAAAATTTAATCAACGTTTTAAAACACAATATTAAAATTCCAAAAAATGGTATTTTTGTGGCAGTAGAATGGTTAATAACCGAAAACAATCAATTTAGAGCAGCAAATTTTGTAAAAGGCGACCAATTGTTTGAAGATTTTCGTTACCAGCCCGATGTGATGAACAATAAAGTAGAAAAAACGGCTTCGTTTCGGTACATGCACGGCGAATGGTTTCCAAACGATCAGTTTCAGCCAAGAAATCCAAATGCACCAAAAGAAATTGTTGATCCTGCAATTGGATTGATTTTATCAAATTAGTTTATGGTTGTATAATTGTAGAAATGTATATTGTAGATATGTATATTGTAGATATGTATGTTGTGGAATTGATGCTATAAGAATATTAAACCTGAAACCTGAAACAAAAAAATGACAGAAATAAAATACATAACAAGAACACGAGCACAAGAATCATCGGCAGCGGTTGAGCGCTTGTACATCACCATGCGCCATTTGTTTAACCGCGGATTTTACAAACCAATGGGGGTTTCGGGCGAAACCTTGCGCGAGGCTTTATTGCTTTTACGACCAGAAATTTATGGATCAATCGCCGATGAAAAAGTAGAACTAAACGGTTTGCTTTATGTAATAGAGCGTTTACCTGTGGGAATTGAAGAGTGTCGATACATCAACCTAACATCAGACGAAGGTTATTCACAATCGCACTTTAAAGCCATTGTGCCGCCAAAACGCCGTCGTAATTGCTACCGGATCGACAAAGAACAGATGAATATCGAAATCACCCGTGGACGATCGGATATTTATGATGTGTTAACGCACCTCACCTTTATGTTTGTAGAATCACACAAAATTAAAGACCGTATTTTAATTGACGATGACGACAATGTTTCACGCGATTGGTTAAAATTGCAAGAGGCTGTGCTAAAAGCCGAGCCATTAGAGCGCAACGAACGTGAAATTGCCATTTCGCATACCTCTATAATTTTAGGAAGAACTTTTGCCGAAATAAACGCTATTTATGATGCATTTGCCACCGATGAAAATCTGGATCGGTTTTTACATGTAATTTATTGGTTGGGGAAAATTGCTTTGGAAGAAGTGTTGGATAACAACAAAAGAACCATTACTTTTAGCCCAATTTTGCGCGAGCGTTTGGGGCATCATATTTACGGAGAAATTTGGGCAACCAAAATAAAAACCGAATTGCAACGTTTACAGTTATTAAACCGTCCGTTGCACATTATTAGTGCGAATATGCACAGTGTAATGAATTCGATTTTTGCCGAAAATGTGCTGCAACAAAAGTTGAAAGGTAAAAACCAAAACGAAATTTTTGAAGAATTAAGTAAAAAAGGAAACAGTGATTTGCGCGCTTTAGTAGCCGAACGTGCCACGAATCAAGGAATGCTATTTTTGCCAGACACTTCGGGAACCAATATTGACGTGCAGATTTTTGATACCGCTAAAATAAAGTTTGAACAAACAGCGTTTCAAAAATATAAGGTTCCAGAAAACAATGATGAAAAGCCCGTTTTGATTGTAATGGATTATGCATTTGGCGAGCAAGCTTATGAAACCATAGACGAATTACTGAAACCTTTTCAAAAAGATGTACATTTGAACGTAGAATCGGTTTCTATAATGGGCAAAGCTGGAATTTTGGTGGGCAATAAAGGCGATATTATGATTCCTACGGCGCATATCAACGAAGGAACAGGCGATAATTACCCGTTTGAAAACGAGTTGACCGTAGAAATGTTTGAAGGAAACAACATTCCAGTTTTCGGAGGGTCAATGATTACCGTTTTGGGAACATCGTTGCAAAACAAAGATTTATTAAAGTTTTTTCACGATTCCACATGGCGCGTGATTGGTTTAGAAATGGAAGGAGCACATTATCAAAAAGCCATACAATCGGCATCAAAAATTCGCAAAAGCATCAACCCCAACGTAAAAGTTAGGTATGCTTATTACGCATCGGATAATCCGTTGGAAACAGGCAGCACTTTGGCATCGGGCGGATTAGGCGCATCGGGCGTTAAACCCACATACTTGATAACCCTAAAAATATTAGAACAAATTTTTAATTGTTAATATATGAATCAACAAGCTAATAAAGACGCATCTTTTGAAGAAAAAGAGGTAGATGTAAAATATATGGCAAACAGAGCGGGTAATTTCTACAATAAAATGCTATATAGCATTTACCGCTTACTGCGTTTTGTTAAGAAAAGATGGTACGTTTTTTTAGTGCTCATTGCTGTGGGAGTGGGGTTAGGTATTTATATGAACGCATCCAAATCAAGCAGATTGCGGCATGAATTAATAGTGGTTCCTAATTTTGGAAGTATCGACTATCTAAACCAAAAGATTAAAGATTATGACCGTTTAAAATTAAATAAAGAACTTATTTCGTTGAATGCCGGCAATGAAGTATATGATCTTAAAATAGAGCCTATCTACGATGCATATAATTACATTTTAACAGACCCGGTTCATTTTGAAGCTTTTAAAGTGTTAAGCGACCGCGCAATTGACATGGAGAAGTACTCTAAAAGTAAATTGGCTTCTAAAAATTATAAATACCATGTATTAACGGTTTATACCGATGGTTTAGGAAATACCGATTTAACAATTGATAAAGTGCTGGAAGATTTGAATAGCGATACCTATTTTAATCAAAGAAAGAACATAGAAAAAGCAAATACGTTAGCAAAACGCACCGAAATTTCAAGGTCTATTGAACAAGTAAATGGATTGTTTGAACGTTTAGGTAGCGAAAATAAAGTGAATGATATAACAATGAATGCATATCCTGAATTGGCAGATATGTTAACAGCAAAAGAAGCATTGCTAAAGCAATTAAACGCTGTGGATGTGCAATTGATTGAGCAAGAGCAAGTAGTGTATCTGGCAACAAAAATGATGAACATTCCCGTTCGCCCGTTTTTGCCGTATTTTATAACACTGCCGTTTTTGTTTGTGGTTTGTTATATATTAATTGCGTATTTTAATTCAAAAATAAAAAGTTTTAAAGCCTGATTTTTGAATAAAACTCAATCAATACAAAATCTTTTTACCTATGGTGCTAGTCAAATTATAAGTTTGCTGGCACCGTTTTTAGTTGGCTTTTATGTGATTCCGATTTTTGGTATTGCCAAATGGGGTGTAATTGGTGTTGCAACTTCTTTATACATTGTTATTGGTATTTTGATTGAGTTTGGTGCTAATTTAGTGGGCGTAAAAGAGTTGAGTGCGCATCGATTAAAATACTATTACAAAAAAAGATATATTGGTTTAAACTATACATTTAGACTGTATTGCACTGTTTTTATAACTCTTTTGTTAATAATATGTTTTGTATTATTTAACGCAGATACCGCTTTTTATTGGGGATTAACATGGATGTTGGCTTGGTATTTTAATCCTTTGTGGGTGTATCAGGCAAATGAAAATTTTAAAATAATCAACTTTATCACCATAGCCACAAAAATCATTTACATAGTGGTGGTGTATTTATTTATAAAACAACCACAGCATTACATATACATCGTTGGCTTATTGGGTTTTTGCAACGCTTTGTTTTATGCCTTTTTTTATTTTAAAATACCGAAAACAATCACAAATATTAAACGCGTCTGGCTGTTTGTGAACCAGAATAAAGCAATTGTACTGTCGAACTTTAGCATTACGGCGTACACTCAAGCACCCATTTTTATTATTGATGCCCTTTTAGGAAATACCGCTTCGGGTATTTACAAAGTGATTGATTTGTTTTTAACCGCTTACCGCAGTTACTTGGGAGTTTTTTTTAATGTTACTTTTCCAAGATTTTGCTTTGAAGCTCAACAAAATTTGAAAGCAGCTAAGACTTATGTTAGTAAAATGCTTTTTCTAAATGTATTTTTATTAACACTGTCAGCTCTTTTTATTTTTATCGCAATGCCTTATGTAACCCAATATTTCAATGTTCCAGAAAACGTTCAAAAAGGATTGCATTTAAGTAGATTTTTACTTTTTTTACCTGTAATTATTGCATTAAACATCCCCTTTTATCAAGCATTGATTTATAATTCACAAAATATAAGTATCGCATTCATATCAATAGGCGGACTTTTATTAACATTATTATCAGTCGGTTTGTTGACCTATTTTTTTAATTTAAGTGGATCATTTGCAGCGCTTTATATAGTAGAGCTTTTTATTACATTGTGTTTGTTTGCCAAAGGATCAAAATATTTAAAATAATGAAAGAAGAAGTATATATTGTTTTGCTAAATTACAACGGTGCTTCAGATACTATGGCATGTATCCATTCATTATTGCAGCTACAAACAGCCAGTAGTTTTAAAATTGTTGTTGTGGATAATTCCGAAACAATGAACAACTTTGAATTATTACAACAATTTGCTTTCGAAAATAATTTGCGCAGCATCTCTTTTATTGAAGAGAACCAAAGTACGTATCAAAACGAAGAATTAATCCTTATAAAAAGTAGAAAAAATCAGGGTTTTGCTGCGGGAAATAACATAGGGATTAGGTTTAGTTTGCAGCAGAAAAATTGTGCCTATCTTTGGATTTTAAACAATGACACTGTTGTAACACCAAATAGTTTAGAAGCATTACTCAGTTATCATAAAGCACATCCCACCGCTATCTTAGGTTCAAAATTATTGTATTTTAACCAGCCGGATACCATTCAGGCGGTAGGCGGAATATTCAATGAGCGCTATTTTATCAGTGAACATGTTGGGGAAGGTTTACCAAAAGATACACAGAAAAAATCATTGCCAAAGATTGATTATCCCATTGGGGCAGCAATCTTTGTGAGCCGTTTGTTTATTGAAAAAGTGGGATTGCTAAACGAAACATATTTTTTATACTACGAAGAATTGGATTGGGTGAAAAGCGCCAAAAAATTCGGCTTCATTGCTGATTGGTGTGAAGAAAGCGTGGTATATCATAAAGAAGGTGCTTCTATTGGATCATCATACAAGAATGAAAAGAGCTATTTTTCTGAAATAGAATTGTTTAAAAGCAGAAAAAAATTTGTGGCAAACCACTATCGGTTAAATATGCGATTTTATTTTTCAAGTATTTTACTTATTTTGAATCGATTGCGAAAAGGAAAGTTTAAATTAGCGAATGCTTTATTAAAAATAACCATAAATGACCTTAAATAAGCAAGTAATTATATATTTAATAGTGTTTTTTGCAGCTATTTACCAAGATTTTCCTTTATACAACTATGTGGGCGAAATTGGTAGATCGCCCATTGTGTTGCTATCGCCTTTTATGCTTGCTTATATCCTTTCAAACAAACATATTATTGTAAGCAAGTATGTAGAAGCCTTTATCAAGTTTTTGCTCTATTGCTTCCTTATATCGGTTGTTTTTATAACTGTTACTTACATTCATTATGAAACATTTGTTATTTTAGAGGAAAATATTATCCTAAAAACATTGAAAATGAGTGTTTATCCTATTGTAATACTCATTACTTATCAGTTTTTTTATTCGTACTTAAGCAATAACTTTCATTCGTTAAATAATTTATTTTCTGCGGTTTATCTCACACAACTTTTTTTGGTGGCGTTTATTGCTTTAGAAATCTATTACCTAGGTAATCCAAAAGCCTTTTTTCCGCTGTTTCATACATTGCCTGAGAAATATTGGCGCGTACGGTTATTAACTCCCGAAGAAAGCTGGACAGGAACCATTCTGGTAATTTTTATGTTTTTACCCGTTTTTTTAATTCACTATTTAAAAATAAAAGGGGTTTGGCGCTGGTTGGTTTATTTTCAAAGTGCTTTTTTGTTTTTTTCTTATGCATTTGTAAGTCAGTCCAAAGGATTTCTGCTTTTAGTGTTAATTTCTGTACTTCCATTAACATTGGCCTATTTAAAACGCAATAAATATTTGCGGAATATTTTTATCATAACTTTAATAATCACCGTTGCGGTAGGCGGGTTCTTAGGCTTTGTTCTGCGCGAAATTATTATAGAGCAAATTACAACAAGTGGAACCTTCGGCACCCGTTTTTCTTCAATAACGGCTTCGTTGTTGCTATTTGTGCTATGTCCGATTGGAGTGGGGTGGAGTGGTTTTGTTACCTATTTTCCACAGGTTTTAGAATACATTTTAGAATCGAGTATAGTTGATGAATTTAATTTACAAGAAGTTCGCGGATATTTATCAACTACAAAAGCGCTATCAACCAAGACTGCTTTTTTTGATGAATTGATGTACGGAGGAATATTTTTCTTAATTTTCTTTTACCAATTCTTTATAAAGCGTTATTTTAACCTGAATAAAATTAAAAATATTGATTTTTATTTTTTAAAGATTCCATTAGCATTCACCATTATGGCCGGTGTAATTTATATCACTTATCACGTGAAATATGATGTATGGATTTTTTTGGCATTGACCAATGTTTTTGAGTACAAATACAATTCAAACAAAAATGAAGATAGCAGTAGTTAGTGGATTTATACCTTTCCCGCCCATTTTTGGAGGAGCTATTGATATTTGGGAACGAATAAAAGGGTTGCACGCATTGGGGCATGAAGTTGATTTAATTGCCACCGACAAGATCAACCCTACAAAAGAGCAAATAGATGAAATGGCATTGTACACCAAGCGATTCTTTTTTGCGCGCAGGCAAAATAAACTGTACCAACTATTCAGCAACCAACCCCTGCAAATGCTTAGTCGCAAGGCATTAAAAAATATTCAAGTTCATCAATCATATGATTTAATTATCTTAGAGAGCGAATTTTGCTGGCCGTTTTTATTAAATCGGTCGGTATCATATAAAAACAGTGTGGTTCGGGTTCATAATATCGAGCATCATTATTTTAAGGTACTTGGGGAAAGTGCAACTAGCCTTAAAGAGAAATGTTATTACAAAATCGAAGCATCGAAAATAAAGCAACTGTCCAATTTGGTTTTTAGTAAAGTAAATAAACTGTGGTTTATTTCAAAAGACGATTTAACACAAGTAAATTTACTGGAAAAGAGCACGTTTATGCCGTTTCCTATCAATGAAAATTTCATACATCCAACCAAAAAGACAGGAAACAATGTGGTTTTTATGGGTTCGCTTTTTATGCAAAATAATATTTTTGGATTGGATTGGTTTTTAAAAAACGTGCATCCATTATTGCAAAAGGAACTACCCAATTATCATTTTTATATCGTTGGTTCATTAAAAGAAAACCATCAAGAGGTGCAGAGAAAATACAGTAATTTGGCAAACGTATCTTTTATTGTAAATACACCTTGTTTAAAAGAGTATTACCAAAAAGCGAATGTGTTTGTAAACCCAATGTTTCATGGCAGTGGCGTAAAGGTAAAATCGGTAAATGCTTTGGTTAATGGAATTCCATTGGTAAGTACATCCATTGGTGCAGAAGGCATAGGTTTAACAGATGAAATGTTTTTTCATGCAGAAACAGCCGCCGCGTTTAAGCAACAAATCATAAACGTACTTCAAAACCCCGAACAAGCCCTAAACAAAACACTTTGTGCACAAGCTTATTTAAAAGAAACTAACTATCTTCATATTTTAAAAAATGAATTAGATGCGTTTAGCTAAAATTTTTTATGCATGTACTTGCGCCTTGGGACTGTTTCCTTTGCTTAAACTGAATCATTTTTCGCTGTTAATGATCATTTGGTTTGTTTTGGCAATGGCTAATGCGTGGAAGAACAACACGTTTACATTTTTAAAACTACACACATTCACCTTTCTTATTCTTTCTTTTTTCTGTATAATGTATTTGTTGTACATTCCATTTACTACTGATTTTAAAGAGCTTAGCAAATCAATCATAAAAAGTTTACCTTTTCTAATTTTTCCGTTGGGGTTTCTTGTAAATAAGCAACTTATTACCAAAAAGTTTATACAGACTTTTGGACTGCTTTATACTCTGTCGGTTTTTATTTTGAATGGTTTAGGATGGAATCAATTGTTTAATTTTGGCTGGAACAAAGCTTGGAAACAAAACGATTTTTACCACCCTATTTTTAGAAATATGTTCCACGAAGCAACAACTTTGCATTTACCATATTTAGGGTTACTAACTATTTTTGCGGCTTTGTGGCTTACTCATAAAATAGTTGATGCTAAAAAAATAAGCGTTTTAAACCTTTTTGGAGTGAGCTTTTTGTTATTTTCGGCTTATATCTATTCAGCACGAATGGCATTGGTTTGCTATTTAATAGGCTTGTTGTTCATCCTTTTTAAATCCATAAAAAAAACACGAGTAAAGTGGAGTGTTTTGATGATTTTACCCTTGGTTGCATGGGCTTTGTTGTGGTTTTCTCCCATAAAAGAGCGCTATATAAAAGTAGTTGAAAAAGAATGGATACTGCCAAATCATAAGCAAAAGCCCCATGAGGTAAATTACAGATACGGAATTTGGCATTGTGCCACGCACTTAATCGCAAATAATTGGCTGTTGGGTGTTGGTGCAGATAAGGTGCAAGAACAATTAAACAAATGCTATGATGGTTTTTCGTACAAATCCTATGAAGATTTTAAAAAAGTTACCTACAACACCCACAATCAGTATTTAGACCAACTGCTTAAATTCGGAATTTTAGGGTTGATATTATTCGTTTGGATGTTGCTCTATTTTTTCCCCAATTCTTCGGTTTTGTATCAAACTTTTTTGCTAATTGTAGCCATAAGTTTTTTAACCGAGAATATTTTAGACCGGCAAATAGGCGTTGTATTTATTTCCTTATTAAATACTATTTTTGTAATCTATAAAATAAATACTCTTGAAAAAAGCATTAGTAGTAGATTGGTTAGATAAATATGGAGGTGCCGAAAAAGTAATTCAAGCATTAGAACACGCGTTGCAGTTCCATGAAGTGCATGCTTTAGTAAATGTAATGCAAACAGCTGCGTTAAAACAAATGTTTCCAAAACAGCAAAAAATAAGAACTACCTTCTTGCAGGTTTTAGGAAAAAAATTTCGCTTCTCTTACCCTTTCTTTTTTTTCGGAATAAAGAAAATAATGATTTCAAATGATGTAGATTTAATTATTTCCAGCTCACATTCCGTAGCAAAAGGTGTTCAAAAAACCAATAAAAACCAAATTCATATCAGCTATTTTCAGGCTCCTAATTCTAATTATATTTGGCAAGATGCACCTTTGTATTTTAAAAAAGCCTATCCTTTAATAAAATGGCTCTTACCCATATTTAGAAAATGGGACTTTAAACAAGCGCAAAACCCCGATTTTATTATTTGCAATTCTAAATTTGTGCAAAATTGGGTGCAGCTAAATTATCAACGCAAAGCCACGGTAATTTACCCGCCCGTAAACCTAAGTGCTTTTCCTCTTAAAACTATTAAGCAAGATTTTTACGTGATTGCAGGCAGAATAGCAACGATAAAACGCTTTGATTTAGTGATTGAAGCATTCAATACAAATGGAAAAAGGCTAATCGTAATTGGCGATGGCGATCAGTTGAATCATTTAAAAAGTAAAGCTGTTTCTTCACAGATTGAATTTTTGGGATTTCAAAACGCAGCCGTTTTATCGCACTATTTACAAAATGCCAAAGCACTCATACAAATGGGTGTAGAAGGATTTGGTATTGCAGCAATTGAAGCCAACTCCTGTGGCACGCCTGTCATTTGTTATGAAAAAGGGGGGATTACAGAAACAGTACTCAACCATCAAACCGGGTTGTTTTTTAAAGAGCAAAGTGCACAAGCTTTAAACGCATGCATTGCAACATTCGAAACTAAAGATTGGAACTACCAAGCCATACATGAACATGCACAACAATTTTCTGCGGAACAATTTGAAAAACAAATTATTGCATTTGTAGAGAAGCACACCAACAATAAGCAGTACTAAGTGATTTTGCTTTACAGCTCAAACGACAAATTCAAGAAAAAGAACATTGCTTTTATTTCAGAAGATTCAGTATCTAGAAGGTGTTTGATACATTCTTTGCTGTCATGAACAAACCAATAAAATTTCTTTTAAATAGAAATAGAACCAACAATTAATAAAATTTCAAAAAAGATGGTTAGTTGTTGCGAAACGGCATCTTTTTCCCTATTTTTATACCACAAACAATCTAAAAAATTATGATTAATAAAAAGGTTGCAAATGCACAAGAAGCGTTACACGATGTGCAAGATAATCAAACCATTATGGTTGGAGGATTTGGCTTAAGTGGAATCCCGGAAAATTCCATTGCCGAACTGGTTCGCAAGAACGTAACAGGTTTAACTTGTATTTCAAATAATGCAGGTGTTGACGATTTTGGATTAGGCTTGCTGTTGCAAAAACGTCAGGTAAAAAAAATGATTGCATCATACGTGGGCGAAAATGCCGAATTTGAACGCCAAATGCTAAGTGGCGAGTTAGACGTTGAACTCACACCTCAAGGCACATTGGCTGAAAAATGCCGAGCTGCTCAAGCAGGTATTCCCGCATTTTTTACGCCAGCTGGTTACGGAACAGAAGTGGCCGAAGGTAAAGAAACACGTGAATTCAATGGAAAAATGTATGTAATGGAAGAAGCTTATCAAGCCGATTTTGCCATCGTAAAAGCATGGAAAGGCGATGAAGCCGGAAATTTAATTTTCAGAGGCACTGCCCGTAATTTCAATGCGTGTATGGCAGGTGCCGGCAAAATTACCATTGCCGAAGTAGAAGAATTGGTACCCGCTGGCGAATTGGATCCAAACCAAATACACATTCCGGGGATTTATGTAAAACGCATTTTTCAAGGAGCGAACTACGAAAAAAGAATTGAACAACGAACTGTACGCAAAAGAGATTAATTATGGCATTAGATAAAATTGGAATTGCAAAGCGAATTGCTAAAGAATTGCAAGACGGATATTACGTGAATTTAGGAATCGGAATTCCCACATTGGTTGCAAATTATGTTCCTGATGGCATGAATGTAGAATTTCAATCAGAAAATGGTGTGTTGGGCATGGGGCCTTTCCCTTTTGAAGGAGAAGAAGACGCAGACATCATCAACGCAGGTAAACAAACAATCACTACTTTGCCAGGAGCTGTTTTTTTTGATTCGGCTACAAGTTTTGGTATGATTCGCTCGCAACATGTAGATTTAACCATTTTAGGAGCAATGGAAGTTTCTGAAAACGGAGATATTGCCAATTGGAAAATACCCGGAAAAATGGTAAAAGGTATGGGCGGAGCTATGGATTTGGTTGCTTCGGCAGAAAACATCATCGTAGCCATGATGCACGTGAACAAAGCCGGTGAATCAAAAATATTAAAAAAATGTACACTACCACTCACAGGTGTTGGTTGTGTAAAAAAAGTGGTAACCGAATTGGCTGTTTTAGAAGTAACACCAAACGGTTTTAAACTCTTAGAGCGTGCTCCGGGCGTTTCGGTAGAAGATATCGTGAAAGCAACCGAAGCCAACTTGATTATTGAAGGAACAATTCCTGAAATGGTTATTTAATAAAAGCTATGAAAAAAGAAAATCACGAAGAAAACGACCATTTTGCCTATACAAACGAACCACCCAAACAAAAAGTTGCTTTTGTAATTCGGTTGGCTTGTGTTTTGTTTAGTTTAATCGCTATTGTGTATATTTGTATTCTGGGAAAATCGGTTTTAGTACCTTTGGTAATTGGTTTTTTGGTATCTATGCTGCTGTTGCCATTGGCCAATTTTCAAGAGCGGAAATTAAAATTTCCTCGGATTTTATCGTCCTTGGTATCACCCATATTGTTTAGTTTAGCAGTTTTGGGCGTGATTTATTTTATAGGCACGCAAATGGCGCAATTCACCGAAGATTTACCAGAGTTTCAAGAACAAATTACCGATTTGTTTCATAAAGCGCAAACGTTTGTGTATGATCGCTTTGGAGTTTCAGAAGAAGAACAAATCAATTATATCGAAAAAAATGCCGAAGAAGTTTTAAAACGGGGATCAGGAGTGGTGGGCACAGCAGTAACATCGGTAACATCAATGCTGGCTTCCTCTACATTTGTGTTTTTGGCAATTTTCTTCTTTTTATTGTACCGAAGCCATTTGGTGAAGTTTTTAATCTGGAGTTTTCCACCCAAATACAATAAAAAAGTAAAAGAAGTAGTCACCGAAATTCAATCAATCATTAAACAGTACATTTTTGGATTGTTGATACAGGTAATTGCCATATCGGCGCTCATGTTTATTGCATACAGTATTATTGGAATTAAATATGCATTGCTGTTTGCCGTTTTGTGCGGAGTTTTGAACTTGATACCTTATATAGGAATTTTCACTGCAACAGTCCTAGCAGCTATTGTAACCTTGGCAACTGGCGAACCCATTCAAGCTTTGTGGGTGATTGTAGCGGTAATTGTGGTGAATTCGATCGATGGAAACATCATTACACCTAAAATAATCGGTTCAAAAGTAGCACTAAACTCTTTTGTGGTTTTATTTGGAATCGTAATTGCCGAATCAATTTGGGGAATTGCGGGTATGTTTTTAGCGATTCCTATTTTGGCCATATTAAAAATTATTTTTGATAATGTGGAAGGATTGCGCCCCTATGGATTTGTTTTAGGCGAAGACAACGCTTCAACACCTCTTTTCGAAAAATATTACAACAGATACCTTTATCGAAAGAAACCAAAAGATAGTGAGTTGCCAAAAGAATTGCAAACCGAACAGCAAAATCATGAAGAAGGCAGCGATGCAGCTTCTGAAAATAGCGCTACAAATGAACCTGAAAAATAGATATAAATCTCGGAAATTCCGGGATTTTTTTGATTTAATAAATGGCACATTCTCCCCAAGAAAGCAATGTATTTAGTATTTTTGTAAAAAATAATTCAATGGAATTTGCAAAAGTTATATTAAAACAAGGAAAAGAGAAATCGGTTTTGCGCAAGCATCCGTGGGTTTTTAGCGGAGCCGTTTTTGGGGTAAGTGATGAATTGGAAGACGGACAAACAGTTGATGTAACCACTTACGATGGCAAACATTTAGCAACAGGGTTTTATAGCGATAAAGGCAGTATAGCAATTCGAATATTAACGTTTGCCGATGAGGATTTTTCTGAGGATTTTTGGCAAATTCGCTTCCAAGCAGCTTGGGAATTGCGCTTAAAACTTATAGATATAGAGCAAACAAACGCCTTTCGATTGATTCATGGCGAAGGCGATGGTATTCCGGGTTTAATCATCGATTATTACAATAAAAATTTCGTGGTACAAGCACACTCCACAGGAATTTATCTAAATATGCAAAAAATTTCTGAAGCCATTCAAAAGTGCTTTCCTAATTTTTGCGAAACCATTTATTGCAAAAGTGCGCAAACATTGCCACAAACCGGAACCGATTTTCATTTGTTTGGAACCAACGACCAAACAATAGCCAAAGAAAACAGCATACAATTTCATGTGAATTGGGTAGAAGGTCAAAAAACGGGATTCTTTTTAGATCAGCGCGAAAATAGAAAATTATTACAACGTTATTCTAAAGGTAAGAAAGTTTTAAACACTTTTTGTTATACCGGTGGATTCTCTATTTATGCCATGCATGCAGGCGCACAATTAGTTACATCGGTTGATATTTCAGAAAAAGCTGTGAAACTGGCAGCACAAAATATGGAATTAAACTTTCCGGCGAGCAACCACCAAGCAATTGCATCAGATGTTTTTGAATTCTTGAAAGAAAACAAGCACCAATATGAAGTTATTGTGTTAGATCCGCCTGCATTTGCAAAAAACATTAAAAGCAAGCACACCGCCACACAAGCTTACAAACGATTAAATAGTGCAGGTTTAAAAACAATTGCCAAAGGTGGCTTCTTATTTACCTTTTCATGTTCGCAAGTAATAGATGATGTACTTTTCTACCATACGGTTGCTGCTGCAGCTATAGAGTCGGGCAGAAAAGTACGAGTTCTGCACAAGCTTTCGCAAGGACCAGACCATCCTGTAAACATGTTTCACCCCGAAGGATCTTATCTCAAAGGACTTGTTTTGTATGTGGAAGAGTAGAATTTTATAGGGTTTTAGAATATTTATTAAAAAATAGCATTAAAAAGCTATCTATGTTTAAAAAAAAAAAATTACATTTGATTAAACAATTAAAATTTCGTATATGAAAAAACTAGTGTTATCAGCAGTGTTCGCATCAGCTATGTTAGTAGTATCTTGTGATGAAAAAAAAGCTGCAGTTGAAGAAACAACAACAACAGAAACAGAAACAACTGTAGATCCTGCAACAGAAACGCAAACTACAACAACTACTACTGAAACAACTTTAGAAGTTCCTAAATTTAGTTCTCCTGAAGCTCAAAAAATGGCAGAAGAATATACTGCATTTATAAAAGAGCAAATGGATGCAGCTAAATCTGGAGACGCAGCTAAAATTACAGAATTACAAGCGAAAGCTACTGAGTGGAGTAAAAAACAAGCTGAATTAGCTGGAAAATTAACAGCTGAGGATGTAAAATTATGGCAAGAGTATGTTACTAAATTAAGCGAGCAATTAGCTAAAGGAATGTAATATACCCTCAAAACAAATTATTTTAAAAGACATGGCTTCAACGCTGTGTCTTTTTTTTTCTAATGCATGTATTTTTTTAGTATATTTATTGTATCATAAAAAATTGGAAAATCATGAAAAAGTTAATTTATCCATTATTAGTAGTAGCTGTTTTTGCTGCTTGTAAAAAAGAAGAGAATAAAGTGCAAGAGCCAATGGTTGATCCGCCGGTAGAAAGTGTAAATAATGTGCCAGAACCACCAACGGATGAGCCAATAAATGTACCATCGTTTCAGTATGTAGAAGCAGATCAATTTGCAAAGGAATACAGTAATTTTATACAAGATTATCGCACTGCAACTGCAAATAATGATTCGCAAGCGCTAGAAAAACTAGGACCAAAGCTAAATGATTATCAAGAAAGAGCTGTTGAGTTGGCTAAACGAGTTCCGCAGGATGAAGCTGTGGCGTTTCAAGACTTTATTAATCGATTGGAAATGTATATTAGATAAAGATCGCAAACACGGAAACATTCCGTTGTAGTTTGTTAGCAACTTGATATTAGAACCTGCAAGGTCTGCATGACCTTGTAGGTTTTCCTTAATTTGAAATAGCCATAACAAACGCAGCCATTAAAAAAGATAAAGTAAATACTATTAAACTTTTGTTATGAATATTAGCTTTAAAATGATGTAGTATAAAACGTATAATAATGCCACCAAAAAAAGTATAAACTATAAGCTGAGCAACAACTAAAAGAAAATCAGCTAAATTCACTATTTGTGTGATTCCAGTTTGACCTTCAGCATACGATTTATTACAAAAAAGAAGCAAAAGAAAAAACAAAGTTAATGCTCCTAATTTATTCTTCATTATTCTGAGTCATTTGGTATGATTGGAATTCCAAAGTAAAATTCTAATATACGGGTGCGAAATAAATAGTCGTATTTGGTGCGTAATAAATCAGATTGTGTGTTCACCAAAAGCGTTTGCGATTGGTTGTAATCAAAAGCTGTTGCCATACCATTTTCGTAGCGTTCTTGTGTATAGCGAAATGCCTCCTCGCGCGATTTAAGCATTTCTCGGGTTGCTAGATAGGTTTCTAACGCACCTTTTGCATCGGCATAAGCAGTATAAATGTTTCGCTCTAAATCTAATTCGGTTTGTTCTAAAGCCAAACGCGATTTTTCAAGGTTTACTTTTGTTCGTTCTATATTGTTTCGCGCCGAAAATCCATTGAAAATAGGAATATTCAGTTGCAGACCAAAATTATGACCTTTAAACATATCTAATTGTTCAAAAAATGGTGGTGGTGCCATCACGCCGCCTAATCCATTGGGCACATTGGCATAGGAAACACGTGAACTGAAGCTATAAAAACCAACCAATGAAGGCAAGCGAGCACCTTTGGCAATGTCAACATCTTTTTCGGCAATTTTCACATTGTTTTCGGCAATTTTTAGTTCGGTACGTTCTTGTTTTGCCTGTTGATAGATCGATTCGGGCGTTTCAAAGAAAATAGAATTGGGTTGAAATTCATATTCCACATCGGCAATATCAAACGCTTTAAAATCTTCCATTTGCAGCAGTTGTGCCAAACTCATTTTAGAAACCAATAACGCATATTCTGCTTGGATGATTCGCTGTTTTCCGGTGGCTAAAGTTGCTTTCATATCATATAAATCGCCACTGGGAATCATTCCTGCATCAACCAAAGCTTGCGAACGCACCAATTGCAAACTATCGGCACTGAATTGTTGCTTTTGAACTTTAATATTTTCTTTGTTAAACAATATCTGCAAATACGCATTTACCACGTTTAAAGCCACATCTTCTTCCATTTTTAAATGTTGGTATTGCGAGGAAATCACAGCCAATTTTGATCTGCGAAAGCGGTTTTGATTTTGCAATCCACGAAAAAGGTCAACACCAGCTGTGGCACCAACCGACGTAAACTGGGTAGTTTGGTTTTCTAGCAAACCCGTGGTGATGTTTGTGTTTAAACCAATGTTCCATGAATGGGATGCTGAGGCGTTTAAGGTGGGTAAAAAACTTCCATAAGCATCTTTTTCATCAATATTTGCCAGCTGGTTGTCTAATTCAATTTGTTTAATAGACACGTTGTTTTCCATGGCGTGCCTTACGCATTCGTCTAACGTCCATTTTTTTTGGGCAAACGAATTTCCTGTCCAAAATACACAAATTGCAATAATTATTTTTGATAGTATTTTCATGCTTTCATATTGTTTAGTTGTTTAACTGTGATTTGTTTAACCGATTAATAAATATAACAAATCAACGATTCAACTACTTTTTAACCTGATTCCAGACTTTTATTTTATCGTTTTTGGTGATTCCTTTCTTAATTTGCACATAAATGCCATCGCTCACTCCTAATTCTACATTTCTACGTTCAAATTTTTGATCTGCAACCATAACTTCCACAAATGATTTTTTGGTTTTCTCATCGTATTGCACCAAACCTTCTTTAATTGCCAACACATCATCTGCCTTTGATAGGATAATCGAAGCATTTGCACTTAATCCAGAACGAATAAAAGTCGTGTCTTTATTAACCAAAGTACCTTTTATGGGAAACTGCATTGCCCCGTTTTCATTCACGCCTTTTGGAGCAATATAATCTAAAACTGCATCAAACTTTTTATTTTCAATGGCACCCACCGTAATTTCTAGTGGAAGTCCTAATTTGATTTTACCTACTTCCGATTCGTCTAATTTTCCTTCAAAAATCATGTTGCTCACATCTGCCAAACTTGCAATGGTGGTTCCTTCGTTGAAATTGTTCGCTTCTATTACTTGATTTCCTTTTTTAACAGGCACATCAAGCACCATACCCGAAACAGTTGATCTAATTAAGGTTTGTGCAATATTGCTCATACCTTTGGTGGTTCCTGTTCGAATGATTTCTGCATTTTGAACAGTAGCGCTATACGATTGTTGGGCTTGTTTATAAGCTGTTTCGGCATTATCGAAATCATTTGCAGAAATAACCCCTTTATTAAACAAGGTTTTTTGGCGCTCGTAGATTCTTTTTTGATTTTCTAAATCGATTTTTGCTGTTTGAATTTGATTGTTTGCCGAGTTTAAGCTTGATACATTGGGTACTACTTTAATTTTTGCAATTAAATCGCCATTTTTAATATAGTCACCAGCTTCTACATATACTTCTTCTATAATTCCGGATATGTTTGGTTTAATCAACACTTCTTCTTTTGGGTTGATGTTTCCAGTGGCAACTGTACTTTTAGAGATAGAGCGTATTTCGGCTTTTTCGGTTTCATACACCACTGGCGGTTGTGCGTTTTTTTGATACAACCAAAATAATGCACCTGCAAAAGCTATTGCTAAAAAAACTAAAATGGAAATGGTACAACCTTTTTTCATATCTATTTTTTATTTGTTTATTCGTTGATTTGTTTAATTGTTGATCTGTTTATTAGAATACTCTTCTATTCTCTTTTACTCTGTTCTTAATGCATCAATTGGTTTTACTTTAATGGCTGTAATCGCTGGGATTAATCCTGCTAAAAGTCCGGCAACTACTAATATTAACAATGCAATTACCACTACGCCTAAATGTACGCTTGGGTTTACAATTGGTATTTGATCGCTGTTTGGTGCGTTTTCTAAACCTAAATTAATGAGTGCCAGCACCACCGATGCAAAAATGATTCCTGCCATACCAGCAATGAGCGATAAAACTACCGATTCGGTAAGAATTTGTTTGATAATTACAGCAGGTGTGGCGCCTAATGCTCTGCGGATGCCAATTTCTTGGGTGCGTTCTTTTACAATAATCAGCATAATGTTTACAATACCAATAATGCCTGAACCCAATATGAAAATTCCTACAATGTATGAAACCGCTGTTAAAATGGAAAACAACCCATTTATCTTTTTAAATTCTTGATACAAATCAAAATGTCCAATGGCTCTTTCATCGGCGGGATCAATGGTGTGGCGGTTTTTCAACAAGTCAAAAATAGTAGCTTTAATATCGGTAATAGGTGTTTGATCATCGGCAGTAATTGCCATCCATCCCACTACATCGCCATAATTAAATGCTTGCTGAAAGGTGGTAAAAGGCATAAAAAGTTGTTTTTGACTTTCCTCTGCATCGCCTCCCATATTCGAAATGCTTTTATATATTCCTACAACTAAAAAATTTACACCTTGCACTTTTATGTACGAGCCTAAAACTTCTTCGCCCGGTTCATATAATTCCCGAATAACGCCTTCCCCAATCACGGTTACTTTTCGTTTGTTTGCAATATCTCCATAATTAATAAATCGCCCTTTAAGAATGTCCATTGGTTGTTGCAAAATAAACTCTGGGTAATCACCATACACGTTATAAGCACCTGTTTTAGTGCCGCGAACAACGTTGTTGCTTCCTCTAAACCCTCCTAACTGGTTGCGGGGAGAAACATAGAGCAGCCCATTGATATTTCTTTTAATAGCATCCACATCACCGTTTTTAAAGTTGAAATTTCTGCCTTGCGGCAAGCCTTTAAAAGGTTTTGATGTAGCTTGTGTCCACATAAACATGGTGTTGGTAGATAAACCACCCATTTGCCTTTTGATCCCATTTTGCAAACCCTGACTTGCAGAAAGCAGAATTACCAAAATAAAAATACCCCAAAACACACCAAACGCTGTGATGAGTGTTCTAAAAGGGTTGGCTGAAAGCGCCTCAATGATTTCATTCCATTTATCTCGGTTAAACATAATTTATTCTCCTCTTAATGCAACAATAGGTCTAATTTTTGCAGCTTTATATGCAGGAACAAACCCTGCAAAAGCTCCGGCAACAATCAATATAATCAATGTGGTTATGGCTACGTTAAAATCCACTTCTGGGCGGGTAAAAAAGTCGGCTTCTACATACGGGCCAATGAGTTCCCAAACCAACAAACCTGCTATTAATCCAGAAAAACCAGCAATAACGGTGATAAAAACCGCTTCGTGCAAAATCATGGTTATGATAGAAAATGGCGAAGCTCCCAAGGCTTTTCTAATTCCGATTTCTTTTGTTCGTTCCTTCACAATAATCAGCATGATATTGCCCACACCAACCACACCGGCAATGATGGTACAAATACCCACAAACCAGAAAAAGGCTTTCACCCCGCCGGTAACAATGTAAATGTTTTTGGCTTGTTCTAACGAATTGTTTATCACCAATGCACCTTCATCGTCGGGTGCTATATTGTGGCGCGCTTTTAAAAACGTGCTAAGTTCATTGGTAAAAGCTTGTGATTCTGCTACAGCGTTATCAAAATCGGCACCTTTTCTAAGTGTAAATGCCATGCTGCGAATACTGTCGCCGGCACTATAAGCTTTTTGGGCAGTAGCAATAGGGATAAACACGCGGCTTTCTTCGCGTTCGCCGCCCGGATCGGTATAAACACCAACAACTTTATAAATCATTCCCGAAACATTGAGCTCTTTCCCCAAAGGATTTTCTCCTTTTTTAAAAAGATCCGATGCCACTTTTTGTCCAATGATGATATTTTTTTCAAAGTTGGAAATATCGTTTTGATTGATGAATCGCCCTATTGTAATTGACGCATTTTCGATAAACTGATAATCAGGGTGCACCCCTTCTACCCGATAGTTTCCGGCTTCTTCTTTATACACAATGTTTCCATTCCAAACCGAAAAAACAGCCGATTTTCTATCGATATAATCCTTAAATAAACGGGTGGTATATTCATAATCGGAATTGCGAAGCTGCACATTTCTGCCCACGCCCAAACCCTTGTGTTCTTTTTGAGTTACGCCCGCCCAAACGCTGATTCGGTTTACAGCATCTTGTTCAAACTGTTTTTGAATGCCGTTTTGAATACCATTTCCAGCACCCAACAAAATTACGAGGATAAAAATACCCGAAGCCACAGAAACGCCCGTAAGCACCGTTCGCAGCTTGTTTTTAGCTAATCCTTCGAATATTTCTTGCCAGCGTTCAATACTAAACATATTGCGATGCTCTTACTTGGTTAACAATTTTATCAGATTCTATTTGTCCGTCTTTTAAAAAAACAATCCGCTTGGTCATATCGGCAATATCGGGTTCGTGGGTTACCACCAAAACGGTTTTTCCTTCATCGTTTATCTGTTGGATCAAATCCATAACTTCATACGATGTTTTGGTGTCTAAAGCCCCAGTTGGCTCATCTGCAAGCAATACTTTTGGGTTGGAAGCCAACGCACGGGCAATTGCCACACGTTGTTTTTGTCCGCCCGATAATTCATTGGGTAAATGTTTTGCCCAATTTGCCAAGCCCACTTTCTCTAAATAATGCATAGAACGCTCCATGCGTTCTTTTCGGGCCATACCTTGATAATACAAAGGAAGAGCCACATTATCCAATGCTGTTTTGTAATTAATTAAATTAAATGATTGAAAAACAAAACCTAAAAATTGATTGCGGTATTGCGATGCAATGGTTTCGTTGAGGTTTTTAATGGGCACACCGTCTAAGATGTATGAGCCTTCATCGGCTTCATCTAAAATTCCGATGATATTCAACAGTGTTGATTTACCCGAACCCGAACTTCCCATAATAGAAACAAATTCACCTTCTTTTACATTAAAATTGATTCCTTTAAGAACATGTAATGCGTTTTTACCCATTTGGTAGGATTTGTGAAGCTCTTTAATTTCTATCATGATGCTGCTGTTTTTAAGTGTTGTTTGTTAGTGAGTATGGTTTTTTCGGAATTGTTACAAATGCTTAGTGTTTTTTTAAACTACCTCTTTCACAAAACTGCAATCTCGCTGCCGTTTTCAGCAGATTTTGTGATTTGCAAAGCAATAGGAATGCGTTCTTTCAGCTCTTCAACGTGCGAAATAATCCCCACAATACGATTTTCTTTGTGCAGGTTATTCAGCGTTTCAAACACAATATTCACCGATTCGGCATCTTGCGTTCCAAAACCTTCATCGATAAAGAAAAAGTTTTTATTTGCTAAAGAATTAGTCTGAACGCTTTCTGCCAACGCCAACGCTAAACTCAACGAAACTTGAAACGATTGTCCGCCTGAAAGTGTTTTCACACTGCGCGTTCTGCCTTCGTTTAAATAATCAATCACTTCAAAATCGTTTGTTTCGTTAACCTGTAAACTCAATTGGTTTCGCGTCATTTTACGGAAACGCACATTGGCATTTTCGCACAATTGTTTCAAATAAATCGACGATACATATTGAACAAACCCTGCAGCTTTAAACAAATTGCCCATGGTTTTTAAGTTTTCTGCTCGTTTTTTAAGTTGATCTAATGCTGTTAACAATTCCTTTTTCTGATGGAACGCTTCGGTTAAACGACTAATTTCCGCATTGGTTTTAGTAACATTTTCGGTTGCGATTTTTAATTCAAAATCTGCAGTTTCAAACGCCTTTTCGAGTTGCAGATAGTCGTTTTCATTGAAAAATTCGTCTTTTAACTTTGCTTCTAATTCCTGAATTTGATTTTTCAGTATTTCATATGCAATGGTAAAATCTTCAATTTCTTTTCGAACTGCTTCTACATTCCAATTCAAATCAAGTATTTCAACAACTTTTTCTTTGTTTTCAATGTTTTGATCGACTAAATTCTTATTGAACAAATCATTTAATTCCGCTAGATTTTTATTCAAATCGAACAATTGTTTTTCAGTTGATGCAATTGAGTTTTTTTGAACCTGAATTTGCGTGTTTAACTGATGAAACTGCTGATTGAACAAAGTAAAATCATTTTCTGTTTTTTGATTAAACGCTTTTAAATCTCGTAATTTTTGTTCTATTTCTTCAACAGAAAACGCAGTAAAATCTGTAAAAGCAAGCACTTTTAAATTGCTTAAATTTTGATTGATTTGTGCTTGTTTTTCTGCTTCTTCTAACTTGAATTTTTCTAAAGCTTTTCTATATTTTTCTACTGTTTCCTGCTGACTTTCTAAACTTATTCTTTGTTCTGAAATGAATTTGTTTTTAAGTTCGATTTGTTTGGTTACATCAATCGAAACTTGTTTTTTCTGTTGAAAATCTTCAAAGTCATCTGCATTAAAATCTGTCCAAATAAAAGTAGTGTTATGCTGAACAATCTGATTTTTTAAATCTTCTAAACGATTATTCTCGCTAGAAAATTGCTCTTGAAGCATGGAAAACTTCTGAATTTTTTGTCGGATTTTATTCGCGAATTCTACAGCATTATTCTGCTTTTCTTCCATTAAATTTATTTCGTTCTGAACATCATTTATATGTAAAGTAACATCGTTCAACGTTAAAATCTCGGGATGTTCCAACGAACCACAAAGCGGACACGCCTCGCCGCTGTGCAAGTTGTGCGCAAAATGTGCCAACTCTTGCTGCACTTGAAACGATTGCATTTTAGCATTCAATTCCTTTTTTTGTTGCGAAAAAGTATCGTTTACAATTTTTACATCATTTTCAAAAGTAGAGATATCAATTTTATCACTGATTAATTCCTTTTCAATTAATTGAATTTCGCTTCTTAATTGATTGCTTTTTTCTTGTTGCAGATTCAGTTCTTTTACTAAATGTTGCTTTTTGCTAAACCAATCACCTATATGGATTAAAACATCGGTTTCAATCTGATTTTCAGTAAGATCAATTATTTCTTTTTCGGTTTCTTTTATGGTTTGATGTATTTTTTGAACTGTTTGTTCCACTTCACGAACCTTCACTTCGCCATTAACTGTTCGGTTTTTTAGTTCCACAACATCAGTTGAAAACTTAAGAATTTTAGCAATAAAATCTAAATCGTTTTCCTGTAAACGCTTGTTGGGCAAATCATCAACATAAGGTTTTATTTCGGTAATTGCCGCTTCAATTTGAAGCAATTCTGCTTCTGAATTTTGCAAAAGTGATTTTTCTTTTAGCAACAGATTTGATTGCTGTTCAATATCCTTTTCATTTTTTTTACCATCAATCAACAGCTGATTAAACGTTTTATTAACACGTTCGTAAACCTCCAGTTGCGTTTTCTTTTGATCGATTTCCGGTTTTTGATTCGTCAGTTCTGCAAACTGTTTTTTCTTGTTTTGCAACGATTCAAAATCGGTTTTTAACGATTTTAAATGCTGTAATTTATCGTTAATCGTTTTAAAAATCGTTTGCTTTTCATTTGCAATTTCAGTTTCACTGGCAAGTTTATCTTTTAGAACAGCAATGTTTTCTTCGGAAACTTCATCGTAACCCGACAATTTTCCTTCTAGTTGATTTAATTCCGTTAGATTTTTACTGTTTAAAACCGAAACTTTATCAGCTAAATCAAATCGATGCAGTTTAAAAATCTCTTTCATCATTTGGGTTCTGTCTTTTGCACCCAATTCAATAAACTCTTTAAACTTGCCTTGCGGAATGATGATTGTTCGTTTAAAATTATCGTAACTCAACCCAACAATTACTTGTGCATTGCTATGATTTAACGGAATCCAATGGTCGTTTATCCATTCATAAAAAACAACGGTTGGCGATTTAATATCGTCAAATCGTTTAGAATTTCGTTTAAATTCGCGTGTTACCCGAAATATTTTGTCTTCGTAATTATAAAAATCAAACGCAATAAACGCCGTGCTAGATTTTAAATTCATCATGTTATATGCACGTTTGTCTTGCTTGTTTAAACGTTCGGTTTCGCCGTACAAAGCAAACGTAATGGCTTCTAAAATAGATGATTTACCCGAACCCACCGATCCAAAAATACCGAACAAACCCGCATTTATCAGGTTTTCAAAATCAATGGTTTGTCTTTTTTGATACGAATACAAACCTTCTATGGTAAGTTTAATGGGGATCATAGGTTAATTATTCAAAATTTCGTTAAACAAATCCATTAATTCATTATTGGGTTCTTGTTGGGCATTTTTAGATTTAAAATAATCTTTAAAAAGATGTTTAATATCCTGATTGAGGTTGATTTCTTTTGCTGAAATTTCATTAACATACCCATTTTTTACCTTCGGAATTAAATGTACAATACCCGCATGTGCCTGAAAAATGGCTTTTCGCTCTTCTGTTGTTAAAAAAGTATCGGTTTCCATGGTCAACTCTACCAAGGTATCTGGATTTTGAACCAACCAATTTACCGCATCATCAACCAGTTGAAAGGTTTTACGAACCAATGCTTTTCCTTTGGTAAGTTCTATTTTCGTAAAATTCACCTCTTGATTTGGTTGCGCATTAATGATGGATACATATTTGGTTTGACCAGCTTCGCTAAAACTGTAACACAAAGGCGACGACGAATAAACAACCGGTTTTTCGGCAGTACCAATGTTGTTAAAGGCATGCAAATGACCCAAAGCGGTATATTGAATTTGCGGCGGAATACAATCTGAATAAACCATATCTGCAGTACCAATTTTAATGGGTTTTTCGCCTTCAGGTTCTTCTAAAATTGTTGTGCCGCGCTTATTCATGTATAAATGCGAAAGCAAAATGTTTACGCCTTTTTCATCACAAAATTCATCGGCAATCTTGGTCCATTGATCTTTTAAAACACTGTTTAATTGTTCTTCTTTTTCTTCGCCAAAATATTGTTTTAAGCGGATTTCGTTGGCATACGGCGTATGAATGATTCGAATGGGAAATTCGATATGATTTATTTTTAGTTCAATAAATCCTTCTACAGATTTTGTGATTTTAAAATGATCCAATTCAAACAAATTGACCTTTTCGTTTGGATAACCAATTAAAATTATTCCGCATTCACGAGCTAAAGGATCGGGTGCATTAATGCGATCGGGCGAATCATGATTGCCGGCAATGGCAATTACCGGGCGTTTTGCATTATTTGTAAGTCGTTTCAGGGTTTTGTAGAATAAATCAACCGCTTCAACCGCCGGATTAAAAGCATCGAACAAATCGCCAGCAATTAAAACCAAATCCACCTTTTCGCGATCGGCAATTTCAAAGATTTCGTTCATTACATCAATCTGCTCTTCAAATCGCGAAAAACCATCTAAACGCTTTCCTAAATGCCAATCGGCGGTGTGCAATACTTTCATAATTATTCTTCTTTTAATTTTTGGTTAGCTTGGTTGAATCGTTGCTGAATTTGCTTCAATTTTTCTTTTCGAAGTGCCTCTGCATTAGTTGCTTTACTCTTTTTCTGATCAACTTTTTTCTTATGCGCCAATCGGTTGGTTTCGTTTCTTCTTCCCATTTCAAATATACACTTGTTTTTAAACATTAATTGTCGTTTAAGAATTTGCCCGAAACATAATACCAGCGATCGTTCATTTTTTGAAACACCGATAATTCGTGATGTACTTGTTCGTTTTGATCTTGATCGATATAATATGCCTTGAATTCCACCTGATTTATGGTAGGAATATTTACAATTACCAACTTGATCCATTGATTGATTTCGCCCCATTGCTGCAATTCTTCTTTGGTATGAAACTTTCGTTTTGCGGGCAAAGTGGTATTTATTAAATAGTCGCCGTTGGGAATGGTAAATGCAGAATATCGCGAACGCATTAAGGCTTCGGCAGTGGGTGCGTGTTTAGTTTTACTGTGATAAGGTTCACAGCATTCTGCATATAGTTTAGAGGAACAGCACGGACAATTCATAGTGTAATGTTTTTTCAAAAATACGCATAAAAAAAGAGGCGTAAATGCCTCTCTTTATCTTTTTTGCTGTTGCTTATTCTTCTGCTTGTTGCATTGCTTCTGCACTAGCATATTTCATAACCAAACCTTGCATGCTCATACCTACTTCTGCCTGTAAAGCATTGATTTTTTGTTCAAAAGCTGCTGCATCTTTTGGAGCAATTTGCGTCATTTCTTTTGTTTCCGCGTATTTTTTGTTGGCATCTTTTATTTCGTTAGCGTCGTAGTTTTCGTCAACTAATTTTGTAAAATCGGTAATAAAGCTGCTTGCTACTGCATCAAACTCTTTTGTAAACTCATCTACTTTTGCTGTGTCAATAGCAGGTAAAATTTGCTGTTTTGCACCTTCTATTTGCGCTTTAACGCCCATGTTGCTAACAAATGTTTGTGCATCTTGTGATTGTGCAAAACCAACTTGTATTGCGAAGAACATGAATGTCCCAAAAATCATCTTTTTCATAATCTTTATTTATAATATTAAAAAAACAGTGACTAAAGTACAATTTTTTTTTTAACGACGATAAAAACTTAACATTATTACAACAAAAACGAGGTTTGAGAACATTAAAAAATTTAAGGAGGCAAAACCAACTTTATAACATATTTATCATTCTTCGTAATAAGTATTTTTTCAAAATGGGATTAGATATTTTATAAAATTTCAAAGTTTTTTGTTTCTTATCGATAGCTTAAATATGTTATATGTTGTTTTTTGTATAGCTTAAATCTGTTATTTTCAATAGGTTAGTGAATAATGTAGGTTCAATAATCATTAATTTTATGCTCGTAATGAAGATTTAGATAAGAGTAAAACATACTTAAAATGAGTGTGTTAAAAAATAATTATTAAGAACGATTATGAAAAAAATGGCATTAGCTACAGTCTTTTCTGTGGTATCATTGGGTGCATATAGTCAAGGTCAGGTAGGGATAGGAACTAGAACACCTAATGCATCTTCTCAGTTAGAAATAGTATCAAATAGTAAAGGTGTTTTATTTCCACAAGTAAACCTTACCTCCACTACCGACAACACTTCTATTACACCAGGAAATATCAATAGTCTTTTTGTTTATAATACAGCATATACTAGTGACGTTACACCTGGTTATTATTATTGGTATCAAAATAAATGGCAACGACTATTGAATGGAGAAGACGTAGCGGCGATTGATAACAATGCAATAGTAGCACCAGGAACGGGAATATCGGTGGTTCCTAATGTGTCGGGAAATATAACTACTTACACAGTAAGCGCCAATACAGCTGGAATAACGTTGAATGGTGATGTAACAGGCGCAGCGAATAGTACAAAGGTAGAGAAAATTCAAGGAACAGCTGTAAGCAGTACCGCCCCAAATGTAAACGGACAGGTTTTAACATATAACAGTTCTTTGAACCAATGGGAAGCCGTAACCCCAAGTTTAAGTGGAATGGCAGAAAGTGGTGTAGAAATACATGATGGAAAAGTAAAGTTAGGAGGGAATTTAACAAGAGCCACTACCATTTCAAACAATGGAAATGCTTTTACCATTGCAACCGGAGGTAGTAATTTAGCAATTACTGGGCTTGATAAAACCAAAACCCAAGCTACAAACGCTACTACTGGAATTACACAGCATTTAATGGCTGTGAACCAAGATGGAACAGTGAAGGCTTTAAAAGCAGCAATGCCTAAATTTTTCTATATGCCATCGGTATTAGTGCCCACAGCAGAGAGTCAATTGGCTGGTCAAACAGGTGTTACCTATAATAATACAACACGAATCGGAACTATTGATCTTTATCAAATATACAGCACACAATTTGGCAGCCCAGTAATGAGTAGCACAGGTGCTGCTGCACTTCCCGTTTTACCAGCCAGCGAATTGGGATATCATGTAACACATGCCACATCGGGGGTTTTTACGATTAATAGCATCACACCAGCCGGACTTATGACTTATACGGTGAGTGCATCTGCTAATATTAATAATGGCAGCTTTATAAATATTGTTTTTGCTGTTAAAGAAGATTAATTATGAAAAAAGCAGTTTTATATATAACAATGTTTATTGCACTATGCTTTGGGTTCAAAACACAGGCGCAGAATACTGTAGTAAACACATTATCAGTCACTCAAGCTTTAGACAGTATGTCTGTAGCTTCTCAAGATCAACTGAAGGAAAGGCTATACGGACAAACTTCTTTTACATACATAACCGCACAAGGAGTTGTTGATGCAGTTGAATCAACAGGAAAACCTTTTGATGTTATTGAAATAGAAGATTTAAGTGGATCATCAGCTTTAAATAACCTTACATGGCAATTGCAACAATGTAAAGTTTTAATAGTAAATGTTAATGATACAATACCTAGTAACTTGAATTTTAATTTATTTCCATTAAGAAATCTGGAATATGTTCTTATAAAAGGATACAATCACAACCAGGTAGATGCTATAACTCTTTTAGTAGCAGAGCATATCAGTAATAAAAATATGAATAGTACTATACTGATCGAAAAATTAAAAATAGATAGATAGTCATGGTATATAAAAAAAATTATATAGCGTTAAGAATATTTGCTTTATTTCTGCTATTGCTTTCAGGAAATTATCTGATGGCGCAAGTACAAAACAAAGAAAATTTTTCATTACGTACTTCAGCCAATTCACCAGGAGGTGCACCAACTGGAGGCATTTACAATCTTCGAGGAGATTTCCTGATGATTGGAAATTCTAATTTATATGATAGAAGACAATGGCAATCGGGTAACCCTGATGCTAACAATAGTAACAATACCAATATGGTATTTCATAAACTATCTGGTGATCCTGCGGCTATTCAAAACTCGTCCTCTGCAGTACTATCACACCCTTCTGGATTTAATCAAGACTGTTCTAAAATAATCTATGCAGGTTTGTATTGGTCGGGTCGTGGAGATGGTAGTTCATCTCTAACATTAGGTAACGGTTTGGTTAAGAACAAAGTTAAGTTAAAATTACCAAGTCAAACTGCTTACACGGAAATAACGGCTAATGGAATCCATTTTGGAGCTTCTGATGTTGATGGAATGTATTCGGCGTTTGCAGATATTACGCAACAAGTACGAAATTTAGGAAATGCATGGGGAACTTTTTCTGTAGCCGATGTAGCTACAACAGTAGGTAATGGTGGCTCTGTTGGTTATTATGGTGGATGGGGAATAGTAGTGATATTTGAAAACCCGGAAATGAAATGGCGTGATATCACTATGTTTGATGGCTATAGCTACATTGCTTACGATGGTCAAACAGAGTGTATTGATCCGAGATGGTGGGGCTGTAATCAGACTGGACCAGTTACAACTTACGGACAACTTTCTGTTTCTGGTTTTCGCGCAGCACAAAGCGGAGCTGTTAATGTGAAGATGGGAATGATGGCAGGCGAAGGAGATCAAGGAATTAGTGGCGATGTATTTGATATTCGCAATGCAGCTAACAGTAACTGGGTGCGTTTAAGTCATAGCGGAAATACCACTAATAATTTCTTTAATTCGTCTGTTAATACTGGTGGAAATACCCGAACACCAAATTACACCAACAATTACGGATTAGATATTGCGATGTTTGATTTGCCAAATAGCTCTAAGAACATCATTACAAACAATCAAACATCTACACGTTTTCGTTTTGGAACCAATCAAGATACCTATACAATTTACAGCATTATTTTTGCGGTAGATGCCTATGTACCCGATGTAGTTGCAGAAAATATAACGGCTGTTAACACGCCACCCTCGGGAACAACAGTAGATCCTGGTCAAGAATTAGAATTTGATTTAAATTTGTATAACAAAGGAACAGAAGCGGTTAATAATCTTAAAATAGAAATTCCTATTCCTTTTAATCTACATTATGACAGTTCTACAATTACAGTAGGATCTCATCCTACAATAAAAATTCCTAACGGAACCACTGTTACTTGGGAGAAGCCAGCTTGGGCTCCGGTTGGAGCAACTCCACAGGATTATCCCGGAGGAAAATTGGTTTGGAATATAGGTACATTGCCACTAGACCCCAACAGAGATGTACTACAAGGATCATTGAATTACAAATTTAAAACTACCGAAAATTGTGCATTGCTTTCTTCAGCCGGACCATGCGGATTAAAGATCAATGTAAATGGGACAATTACTGGAACTGGTGCTACTTCAGGAAGTATTGTAAATTCAAAACTTATTCGCGAATATGTAAGTGGTGTTTGTGAAGGTCCAATATTTACAGATTTTGAATCTACTATTGCTGTGAGTCAACAATTTATTCAAAACTGTGCTCCACCTCCGGTTGAAAATGGAATGTTGCAGTTTAAAGCATTTTGTTCCTTGGCAGGTAATGCCTTTCCACGTGCGCAAATTGCAGACAAGTATCCATTACTAACCAAATTTTTTACGTCTGAACCTTCAAGTTACAGCTCTACTACAAATGTTGTTACCGGTAATTTTCCGGTTAATACCGATGGTTCAAAGAGAACTTATTATGCAGTAGTTCCGGGTATGGATGCCGGTTGTTATATAAGGTTACAAACATCGTTGATATTGGTAACTACACAGCCAACAGCTCAAAATGTATCGGTTTGTCAAGGTAATCCAGTGGTTCTGCAAAATGCTTTATCACCAACAGGCGTTACAAACGGTTATCAGTTATATTACTTTGATTCGGCAAGTGCAACCACACCTTTAGCATCTGTACCAAACCCAACAGCAGTTGGTTCACATAATTATTGGGTAGCAGAAGGAACTTCGGTTTCAGGAACTTTGTGCGTTGGTCCTAAAGTGTCTTTTACGATTACCGTGAATGCTTTACCTACGGTAGCGCAAAATGTTCCCAATATTAGTATTTGTGAAAATAACGATACACAAATAACGGTTGCTGTGGCAAATGCTACTACTTATACTTGGGAATATGCTACGGCATCTGCACCTTCGGTTTGGAATGTATTAACAAATGCTACTTTTAGTGGCGTTGTTTCGGTAAGCAACAACACCTTAAATATCACCCATGCTTCCAATGCTTTAAATGAAACAAAAGTGCGTTTAAAAGTGCTAAATAATGTGAATTGTGAAAATATATCCAACGAAGTATCTATACAAATAAAAAATTGTATAGCGATTACAAACCCGATGCTTCCAAATACGCATAATAAGTAAAATATTACAGTAGACAAATAGGTAAAAAGAAGAAAAAAAATAGAGAAAACATAACACTTGGGCAAAAGTTAATGGAATACAATTTTAAAGATATTCATATAGGACATCTTATTCTTCAATTGGTAAATGAACAAAAAATAGAAACAGACCGCATTCTGAAATTTTTTAAAATAACCGATGAAGAATTGGAAAAAATGTATCAATCCAAAAATATTGATACAGAGAAATTATTGCTTTGGAGTAAATTATTAGCGTACGACTTTTTTAGAATTTACACGCAGCATTTAGTGTTGTATGCACCGCCAACTTCCATCAATTATAAAAAAGAGAACAATTTTAAAAGTGTACCGCAGTTCAGAAAAAACGTGTACACTACCGAAATTATTGACTTTTTTTTAGAGATGCTCGATAAGGGTGAAATGACAAAAAATGAAATTATAGAAAAATACAACATTCCTAAAACAACACTTTACAAATGGATAAAAAAATACAAAAAAGATCAATAGTTCCTAATTATAAAAAAATTTATGTAGATTTATTAGAAAAAAAATATCCACATAAAAAGAATGATTGTGCTGCCATTTTATCAAAAGAGAAGCTATCTTCAATGGATGTTTTGTTATTAAATGATTTAATCTTTGGAAAAAAATTAAAGGAACAGCAAAGAAGTAACCAAAAGTATAAATCGTATGACAAGGCATCGATTGAGAAAATATTGAATCACCAAAAAAAGCATAATTTAAACGATAGCGAATTGGCGCTGCACTTTAAGTTAAGTCGCAATACAGTGGCAAAATGGAAGAAAATGTTTCAGCAACAAACCGCAAAACGTTAGGGGGAAATGCGTGTACAGAAAGCAGTATCTTATAATTTTTTTTAGGACATATGGGGATTTTTTTTGACAGATCTCTATCCTACAATGCTAACGATTGATGATTGGGGAATGAAGCCTTGTTGAGACAAACTGTTCATTCCTCTGTAGGAGCGACCTATAAAAATTATAGTAACATTGATTAAAACCAAAAACTTCCACCCACTTTTCAACCAAACTTTTCCTTGAAAGGGAAAAAATCCCAACCCAATGAATCACAATCGGAAAGCTAACGACAACATATTAGACAACGCCCTGAATTGAAAATCGGCGAATCCAAAAGGCAACCTAACACACCAAGCCTATTCAGAGAAAAGTAATGATAAACCGAAAAAATGGGGTAATACAAAGCTATATTGCCCTTTCAGGGCGCATCAACCACTATCCCAAAGAACCAAAGACATTGCCTTTGGCTAGTATATAAAAGGCTTTTTAGCTATGTGATACAGTATTTCCCTGAAAGGGAAATATAAATAGTTGATATTGTTTTTTTGTCAAAATGTTCTGAATAACTCAATAGGTAGCATAAACATTTTTTGAATTTTATAGGCCTAATTTTTAGCGACTTTCCATAGCGAACCAACTGCAATCATCAATACCAGAATATTAATAAACGCATTGCTCACATTTCCCGAAGTAATAGAACCTGCGCTGTCTAAAAAAAAAAAACAAGCTAAAAGACTCGCCAAGACTGCCTTTCGCACCTTGTTGGGTACTTTGTCATAAACCCATTTTTGCAAAAGCCAAATACAAACACCCCAACCAAACAAAAATCACGCCTGTTAATGCACTCAAAAATCGGTTAGTGGACGCCTCATAATTTTGCAAACCGTCTAGGGGAAGGCTTAGTAAATCCAAAGACCATCTTGCGGGTTCAGATGTAGGCAGCATCGTGCCCAAAAAGAAAATCGGACCAAACGAACCTATTACGATTGCAGTGATTTTCAGATAAAACTTGTGAAATCTTTGTGTCATTTCTCTTTAATTAATTTTTCACCACAAAATTAAAGAAAGAGTCAAAGGTGTTTTAGTCGCTACTGTACAACTACATTCAGGCAAAACTTTTGACAATTGCTTTCAGGTTTTCAAAATATGCCGAAAGCCATGTGCAATCCATTTTTTTTGATGGTCTTCTGTGCGTAGCATATCGTGTCAGTTATTCCTTATTATTAATTCGTTCTTGAATTATTGATTGTATTTCCTTTAAGAATTTCATCTTTTTGCCAGCTATCCGCTGACCGAGAGCCGATGCTTTAGCCGATTCATTGTGCTTAACGCTCCAATCGGCCATTTCTACCAAAATAGGTAACAAATCCGCACCTTTTTGTGTTAAACGATACTCAAATTTCGATTTGTTGGTAGCAGAAACTTCCTTTATCAAAATGCTTTCTTCCTCTAACATTTTTAAGCGATTTGCTAAAATATTGGTCGCAATTTTTTCTTCCGAAAGTAAAAATTCGCTGTATGAAACCTTTCCTTTCCATATTACATCGCGAATAATCAGCAACGACCATTTATCGCCCAAAATATCAAGCGTACAACTTAGCGGACAATTTGATCTGTTCTTTTCCATAAAAAATAAAAAAAGTACTTGCGTTTTGCAATTACATTTATATATTTGTACTTGCATTTTGCAATTACAAAAATACATAAAAATAACCGTTTACATAATGAATATAATCAACATTTTAAACAATCGATATTCAACGAAATCATTCGATCCTTCCACAAAAATAAAAGAAGACGATTTTAAGCAACTTTTATCATTATTGCAAATGAGTCCGTCTAGCGTAAACCTTCAGCCGTGGCATTTTGTGATTGCCGCAACAGAGGAAGGCAAACAGCGAATGGCAAAAGGTGTGCAAGGCAACTACAAATTCAACGAAGCTAAAGTGCTGAATGCCTCGCATGTGGTGCTTTTTTGCTCTAAAATGCGTATTGATGAAGCCTATAAAGAGTTAGTTCTTGAATCGGAAGCCAAAGCTGGGCGTTTCCCCAACGAGCAAATCAAGCAAATGACCAAAGACGGCAGAACATTGTTTGTAAATATCCATAAAGAACAATTAAAAGATGAACAACATTGGTTGGAAAAACAAGTGTATTTAAACATTGGTCAGTTTTTATTAGGAGCAGCCGCTTTGGGAATTGATGCATGCCCCATGGAAGGCATTGATGTGCAAATTTTGGATGAAGAATTTGGATTAACCGAAAAAGGATTCACAGCCATTACTGCTGTGGCGTTGGGATATAGAAGCGAAAGCGATTTTAATGATCCTGCCAAAACACCAAAAGCCCGATTGGCTTTAGAAGATATTACCACACTAATTTAATGAGAAGCAAATTGCTTGGAGCAATTTAAAAGTTAAAAACACCATCTGATAAAAAGCAGATGGTGTTTTTGGGTTTTAGGCTTTAGCAATCGCCTCAATTGTTGCTTTGTTAAAAGCGGGTAAATCTTTTGGGGTGCGGCTGGTTATTAAATTTCCATCCACAACAACTTCTTGATCTTCCCATTGCGCTCCGGCATTTTTCAAGTCGGCTTCAATTGCGCCAACCGATGTCAATTTTTTGTTTCGAACAGCTTCTGCATTTATCAAAACCTGTGGACCATGACAAATGGCAGCAACAGGTTTGTTCTCGTTAAAAAATGTTTGCACAAACTGCAAAGCATCTTTATTGGTTCGCAATTTGTCTGGATTGATTACTCCGCCAGGAATTACCAATGCATCGAATTCACCTGATTTTGCATCGTTCAGTTGTAAGTCAACATCATACTCTTTTGTCCAATCATCACCCGATTTTGCTTTTACTTTGCCATTTTTTGGCGATACAATCAACACTTCTGCGCCGGCATCTTTCAAGGCTTCAAGCGGGCTGGTCAATTCAATTTCTTCAAAGCCATCTTCTGTAAGAATGGCAATTTTTTTTCCTTTTAAATCATTCATAGCTTTAATTTTTTAAAATGAATCTACAAGTTAATGATATTTTACAAGCTAAAAAAGTGGATTTTTGTCAGGGGGAATATCTTATCAAAACCTTAACAAAAAATGTCGTTTTTAACTTTTGGAACGACAAGTGAAAATGAAAGGAATCGTTAACTTTGATAGGATGTAAAGAGGAACTATTTTGGAACGGATCGAAGAAAAATTGATGATATTGGCCGATGCCGCAAAGTACGATGTAAGTTGCAGTTCTAGCGGAAGCAAGCGAAAAAATACCGGCGGAATTGGCGATGCATCTGCTTCAGGAATTTGCCATACCTACACGGAAGACGGAAGATGCGTGTCGTTGCTTAAAATTTTGTTGACCAATCATTGCATTTACGATTGTGCTTTTTGCGTGAGCCGTAAAAGTAACGATGTAAAACGTGCTGCCTTTACGGTGGAAGAAGTGGTAGATTTAACCATGAACTTTTACCGCAGAAATTATATTGAAGGATTGTTTTTAAGTTCGGGTATTTTTAAAAATGCCGATTTTACCATGGAACGATTGCTGCGTATCGTTAAAAAACTGCGACTGGAAGAACGATACAACGGTTACATTCACTTAAAAACCATTCCCGGTGCCAGCGAAGAACTGATACAGGAAGCTGGTTTGTATGTGGATCGTATGAGTATTAATCTGGAAATGCCTACCGAAGCCGGATTGAAGCTCGTGGCTCCCGAAAAAGACCATGATTCGGTGCGTAAACCTTTACAATTTGTAAATACGAAAATACAGACGTTTCAAAACGAAAAAAAATTAATCAAACATACTCCGACATTTGTTCCTGCGGGGCAAAGTACCCAGATGGTTATTGGTGCAACACCCGAAAACGATTGGGAAATTATGAGTGTTGCGGATGAGTTTTACAAGAAATACCAGCTAAAGCGCGTATATTATAGTGGATACATTCCTATTAATAACGACAATACCGCGTTGCCACAGATTGGTTCGCGACCGCCGTTAATTCGTGAGAACAGATTGTATCAGACCGATTGGTTGTTGCGTTTTTATAATTTTTCATTGAATGAAATTCTAAATCCGGCATTTACACAGTTAGATTTGGATATCGATCCCAAATTGAGTTGGGCATTGCGAAATTTGCATTTATTTCCAATTGACATTAATACTGCTGATTATCAAACAATTATTCGTGTTCCCGGGATTGGTCGGCAATCGGCTGTGAAAATCATCACTGCACGCAAGTACGGAAAACTGCGGGAATATCAACTTAAAAAGATGGGAATTGCGTATAACCGAGCCAAACATTTTATTACTTGTGCCGATACCCTTGCGCCGTTGGGTTTTAAATATGCTCCGCAAATAAAAAGTACTATTTTGCAAATGGGTAGTAGTAAATACAAGGCGGAAATAGCTGAAAATCAATTAAAATTGTTTTAAAATGAATTATGTGTTCGATGGCAGTTATCACGGATTTTTGTGTTGTGTTTTCGAATGTTTCGAAATGAAAGAATGGCATGCCGTGCCTGTTGCCGAAGGTTTTTTTCAGCCCGATATATTCTTGCCCGAAAGAACCATTTTTACGGATGTTGACAAAGCTAAACGCATTCAAGACGCATTGATTAATCAATTTGGGAAAGCCACAGCCGATGATTTTTACAAAGCATTTCTCTCTGAAGATACCGAAGCTTGGAATGCGGCTTTTTATATCATGGTTTTATTGTTTAAAGGAAATCATTCCATATTAGAACATTTTGGTGATTTAAAGGTTTTGTATTTTCATCAAACCTTAAAAAAAGTAAGCCGTGAACGTCACCGTATGAAGGCGTTTATTCGTTTTAGTAAAAGTAACGATGGCTTGTATTACGCAATCATTGAACCCGATTTTAATGTACTGCCTTTAATCTTATCTTTTTTTAGAAATAGATATACCGATATGCCTTGGGTAATCTATGATGTAAAACGCAATTACGGATTTCATTACAATTTAAAAGGACTTTCTGAAATTGTGATTGATAAACAAGAACAAACCGCTTTTCAAAACACCCAGTTAACCATTGCTTTAGACGAACGCGACGAACTTTTTAAACGTTTGTGGAAACAGTATTTTAAAAGTACCAACATTGAAGCACGTAGAAACATGAAATTGCATTTGCAACATGTGCCGAAAAGGTATTGGAAGTATCTGGTTGAAAAACAGTAAAAAATAAAACAAGCTGCACAATCAAAAAACGGTGCAGCTTGCAAATTTGGGCTAATATAGTGGGCTAAACAGGAACTTTTCGGGCTTCTTCGCGTTCCCAAACGCGGTGTTCTTTCATAACGGCAATCATTTCAGAAATCCAGTTTTTATCTTTGCTTTCTAAAAAAACACCACGGTCTTTTTCTACAAACGATTGCGCCAAAACATCTTCTGTTCCCTCGGCAAAAGCCAATGCTTTGCAATGGCGATATGCCTCGTTTATAAAAGCAAAATAATCGGGATTTTTTAATAATTTTTCAGTTGCTTTTCCGCCGGGAGTGTACACAGCATCATATAAAACCGATGCATCTGTGGCATAGGCGTGTTGAATGTTTTCTGTTCCACCTTCCATAAACTGAAACGTACCCACATGCGGTGCAATTAAAACCGCTTCAGCACCTTCTTTTTCTAACGCCTTTTTAAATGCATCAACACTGGCTTTAGACGATCCTTCTTCAAGAAGAAAAGCCACTTTTCGCGTGGCAATAGTTCCTTCTCCTTTTTTAACAGCCATGCTCAAAGGTGCAGATTTTTCCACTTCGGGTTTGTTTGGTTTTAGAGGATATTCCGGATGATTGTTTCGGGCAAATTGCAACGTTAGCTCATCTAGTTGTTCAGGAACGCTGATTCCCAAATTACTAGCTACTTGCATCGCTAAATGCTTGTCTATTTGATGCAGAATAGCTACTTGGCGTTCTCTGATTTTAGGGTTGTTCACCTTACTCAATTCAAACGAAAGCGCATTTATAATATGATTTTGCTCGTATGATGTTTGCGATTGAAAAAACAATCGGGCTTGTGTGAAGTGGTCTGCAAATAAATGGGTTCTTTTGCGTTCTTTCACAGCTTCGATAGGTTCTTTGTGCGATTGATAACCTGTTTCGCCTTTCAACATGGCGTGGTACGGACAACCAGTGGCTTTACTGTTTGGAAAATAACTTACATCACCTTTTAAAATATCTTGGCGGGCAAAACCGTCTTTTTGATTATTGGTTTTTTTGTTGATGCTTCGATTAATAGGCAATTCATGAAAATTGGGTCCACCTAACCGGTAATTTTGGGTATCCATATAAGAAAAAATTCTGCCTTGAAGCAACGGATCGTTTGAAAAATCGATTCCGGGAACCACACGCCCCGGATCAAATGCAGCTTGCTCGGTTTCGGCAAAAAAGTTCTCAGGATTTTTGTTCAATGTCATGGTACCAACAATGGTTACTGGCACTACTTCTTCTGGTACTATTTTAGTTGGATCTAATAAATCGAATGAAAAGGAATGTTCGTCTTCTTCAGGAATCAACTGCATACCTAAATCCCATTGCGGATAGTTTCCATTTTCAATTGCTTCCCATAAATCCTGACGGTGAAAATCAGAATTGAATCCTGATATTTTCTGTGCTTCGTTCCATGCCACACCGTGTGCACCCAAACGAGGTTTCCAATGAAATTTTACAAAAGTGCCTTTTCCTTCTGCATTGACTAACTTAAAAGTGTGTACCCCAAAACCTTCCATCATACGCAAACTGCGAGGAATGGCTCTGTCTGACATCACCCACATAATCATATGTGCTGATTCGGGCATTAATGAAATAAAATCCCAAAAAGTATCGTGTGCCGAAGCTGCCTGTGGAATTTCATTGTTGGGTTCGGGTTTTACTGCGTGAATTAAATCCGGAAAATTCATGGCATCTTGTATAAAAAACACAGGAATATTGTTTCCTACCAAATCGTAGTTTCCTTCTTCTGTATAAAATTTTACGCTAAAACCGCGTACATCGCGTGCCAAATCGGTAGATCCCTTAAAACCTGCAACAGTAGAAAAACGCACAAAAACTGGCGTTTGCACGCCTTTTTGTAAAAAATGTGCGGTGGTGTATTTAGATAAATCTGCATTCATTTCAAAAACGCCATGCGCCCCACTTCCGCGGGCATGTACCACACGCTCGGGAATACGTTCTCTGTCGAAATGCATCAATTTGTCCAGATAAATATGATCTTGTTGCAAAGACGGACCTCTTTCGCCAGCTTTCAGGGTATTGTTGTTGTCATAAATAGGTACGCCATCGTTGGTAGTGAGTACCTTACCGTTGTTATCCGTAATTTGTTGTTGCAACTGTTTGGTTTTTTGGTTTTCGCTGGTTTGCTTTTTTTCCTTTTTCATGAATTTATTATTTTGAGATTTAATATTTGGTGGGTCTCTTTTAGCAGCGTGTTTTTGATGCAGTAAAAGCTCTGAAAAAACTTCAGAGCTTTTGTATTGTAAAGGCTAGAGGTTTAAATCGCCTTCTCTGCCCATGTCCATTTTTGCGCCTGTTAACGCGCTTGTTGCTACTTTGAAAAAAGTAATCAATTTGTTGGTTTTGTTGTCCCAATAGTGCGCCTCGTTTGGAACTACTTTTAAGATGCGAATGTTGGGATCTTCTTTTCCTTTTTCAAACCAAGCTTCTACAAACTTGTTCCAATATTTTTCGATTTTGGCAGCATCTCTTGAAACTTCGCCAATGCCGTTGATACTTAAAAATTCATACGATTTAACATCGGCAAATGTCAATGATATTTTTTTGTTATCCATTAAATGTTGGTGGGTATCACTGGTTGCCGAAAATAGAAACCATATATTGCCTTCTTCGTCAACTTCTTGACGACTCATTGGAACGCTGTGCGGATAATCGGTGTGGTTTTGAAAAGTAGAAAGCATACCAATATCAATGGCATCTACCATGTTTTTTAACTTTTCAACTGCCTCCTTGTGGTTTAGGTTTTCTGTACTCATAGCTTTAATTTTTTAAATTGATTTTTTCTTTTTCAATTATAAAGATACAAATTAATAACATAAAAATGCTATTAATTTTGTGTTTCTATGAAGCACAAATGGGAATGGAACGATTATTTTTTTTCTAAAAAGAGGGTATCCATATCGGGAATCTCGGCAAATTCGCTGTATGTTCCACCGTTCATATTTACGCGTAGTTCCATTTTATCGTAGCCCAAAAAGCGGTAAATGCCCCGCATGCGGTTGATTTCATTATTGTTTGCAAGGTTATAAAAAACATAATCTATTTGATGCGGTGTTTTAGAAAAATCGGCAATGTATTTGCAAGCGGCTTTAATGCCTTCGATTTCAAATTCTTTTCCGCCAAAGGTGTTTTTTCCGTTAATAAACGTCACATAACCATCTTTTGAGAATAGAATACAAACAGTGCCTCCTTGGGAATCGGTTCCTTTCCATTTTCCTGTAAGGCGCTTATCTTGAGCTTTACAGGAAAGGCTCAGCATTAAAAAAACAACAAATAATAGTCTTGGATTCATGTGGCGAGTAGCATAAATATGTGATGTCAAATGTAAACATAATATTAATAGAAAAAGCGCTTGTTTGATTTTAGGCATAAAAAAATGCTGTTTTAAATGAAAACAGCATTATTAGTGATTTATTTCTTTTTATCGGTTCTTCGTTTTAAAGGAATATCAGCGATATTGTTGTTTAACAACAGCGGATAATATTCAATTTTCACTGAACTATTGTCTAATCCAAAAGCTTTTTCTTCCGATAAACTATTCTTGCGAATGAATGCATAACAATCGAGTATAAATTTTTCGTACCAAGGCAAATCGTTGTCATAAGAAACTACTTTTTCGATGATGATGTATTTGTGGTCGGCAGTGATTTGATTTTTTCTTAAAGAGTGATACGTACTAAGTTTATTGAACTCTCCGCATTTGTTTAAATCTTCTAAAACTTTTTTAAACAACGGACTTATCTTTGGTGCAATGCGGAATCCTAAATAAAAATCGACACGGATAATTTTGTCTGAGAATTTTTTAATTTGATATTCCATTCCATAAGGTTCGTCTTGAACATTTACATGCAACATCCAATAAACATCGGCACGTTTGGGACGTTTATAAAGGATGGAATAAATCACTTTCGATTCAATTTCGCTTTTAATATGTGCGTTGGTAAGATAGATGAGGTTGTTGGCATATTGCGGGATGCTTTCGTCATTGCTTAAATCTTCTATTACAGTGGTGTAATCTTCCAAACGAACAAATTCGGTATAATTCTTACGAATGCGTTTACCCAAAAACCAAATGGCCATAACACTTGCTAAACCTCCTGCCACTAAAAGCGACACATAACCGCCGTGGTGAAACTTATCAATATTTGCCAAGAAAAACGATATTTCAATCACGCTATATACCATTACAAACGCAGCGATGATGAATTTGCTAAAGCGTTTTAAAATCATATAGTAGGTAAGCAATATACTGGTTGCAATCATACACATTACAATTGCCAAACCATAAGCAGCTTCCATATTGCTCGATTCTTTGAAATGCAACACAATCAAGATACAACCAATGCAAAGCATCCAATTGGTAGAAGGAATGTATAACTGTCCTTTTATAATCGATGGATATTTAACCAACACACGCGGCCAAAGATTTAAACGCATGGCCTCGTTTATCATGGTAAATGAGCCAGTGATTAATGCTTGTGCTGCAATGATGGCTGCCAATGTTGCTACAATAATTCCGACGGGAATAAACCATTGCGGCATCATTAAATAGAACGGGTTTTGAATAAATTCTACACCGTTTTCAAATGTTTTCAGTTTTATATCGGCATGTGAAAGTAAAAATGCACCTTGACCAAAGTAATTTAAAATCAATGTTGTTTTTACAAACAACCAACTGGCGCGTATGTTTTTTATGCCACAATGACCCAAATCGCTGTACAAAGCTTCGGCACCTGTGGTACACAGAAACACAAATCCCAATACATAAAAACCTTCTGGATGTTCTTTTAACAGCAAATAAGCATAATAAGGATTAAAAGCTTTTAAAATTTCGGGCAATTGGATAATTTGCAATAATCCCACAATTGCCAACATACTGAACCAAATAAACATAATAGGTCCGAAGAACTTTCCAATGGTTTTGGTGCCATAACTCTGAAAAAAGAACAGCACCACAATAACAGCAATTACAAGCGGAATGGTTTGCAAATCGGGGTAATAAATTTTTAAACCCTCTAAGGCCGAAGAAATTGAGATAGGAGGTGTGATGAATCCATCGGCAAGCATGGCACTACCGCCAATTAAGGCCGGAACAATCAACCATTTTTTCTTTAGCTTTTTCACCAACGTATAAAGCGAAAAAATACCACCTTCTCCGTTATTGTCAGCTTGTAAGGTAAGCCATACATATTTTATACTGGTTTGTATGGTAAGTGTCCAAAGCACACAAGAAACCGCACCCAGCACCAGATTTTCATTAATGGGTGCTTCGCCAAAAATAGCTTTCATTACATACAAAGGCGAAGTACCGATATCTCCATAAATGATACCTAATGTGATTAATAAAGCGCCGGCACTTACTTTATTTAGGCTGTGTTTTGCTTCCACTTAAATTGGATTTTTAATTAAATTTAGATTGATTTTTTTTATATTTCTTATATTTTACTAAAAACCATAGCCCCAAAATAAGAATAATTAAAAAAAACGGCCAAAGGTATAAAATATCTATTAATGAATCTACAAAATTTTCAAAACCACCGATAAACGCATTTTTGGTTTTGTATCCAATAGTGCGATCGGGCGATTTTGCGTGTGGCATTTCTTTAAAAATAGTAAGCGAAACGGAACTGTATTGCACTTGCCGATCATACAACCGTAGGCGGTTTTCTGAAAGCTCAATTTCTAATCGCACTTGGTGAAGTTTCTCTTCGATTTCTAAAATTTCGGTAACGTTTTTTGCTTGTTTCAACAACTCTAAATAGCGTGCTTCTAATGCCCTTTGGTTTTTTAAGCGAGTGGCTACATCCACGTAATCACGGGTAACATCTTCGCGCTTAATTTCCTTTAAATCAAAATAAGCTACGTCTTTTTCAAGAGAAGTAATAAACCCATCGAAATGTTCCGAAGGAATATTAAGCTGAAAAGCAATTTGCGGATTGTTGTAAGTAGCATCGGCAATTTCAGAAACTACAAAACCTTTTAAAGCATTGGTTTCGCGAACCAGTTTGTTTTTTTCTTCTTCTAAATCATCTACTTGATATTTAACCGTTGCCGATTTAATGATTTTTTTAGCAAAAGAAACTTCGTTCTGCACATTGTTCTCGTTAGGTGTTGGCTCTTGAACTTGAGCCATTTCTTCTGAAGATAGTTCGGCATCATACACCGCATTATACTCGCGTGGCTCATATTCCGGCAATTCAATCTCGGTAACCTCGACGGCATCTTCGGTAGCCGTTTCGTTGTTTTTACATGCGATGATCAACAAACTGTTGAATGCAAACACCCAAAAAATATACTTTTTCATACCACAACTAGTTTAGGTAGTACTAAGGTATATTTTTATTGTGAATATCAAATAGAAAATAGAGCGAATAATAATAGGTTTGTTTTTGATATTTTTTTGTTTTATTTAACAACATGTTAATTTTTTAATTATATTTACAATTCGATTAACTTAAATATAATAATTATGAGTAAATTAAGTAAAATTTTGTGGGGGGGGGTAATAGGCTTAACCCTTACAGCATGTACAACCGACAGCATGGTTGATGATTTGGATCAGCAAAATGCTGAAACAGGTTCGCAATACCAAACTAATAGCTTTAACCCTAATAACCCAGGTTTTTATATTCCAGGGTCTGGAACTCCAGGGATTGTAGGTGATAATTATTATTCTCCGTGGGATATTAAACACCGTAATGATGTTATTCCAACTTATACGATATCGAATCATACAGCTGGTGAGGGTTATAGTATTTTTGAGTTGCATTTAACCCCATATATTGGTTTGGCATATTATGATGGTGTGAATGATGGTCAATATCATGATGCTTACCAAGCATCACTAATCCCACCCGGGTTAGTAGCCGATTTTACAAACGGTAACTATCCCAACCTATACCAAAACGGTAATGAAATTGGTGAATTAATTGCGGCAAAACCAATTGTTTTAGACGGTTCTTCTATAAATCATTCCGAAGTATCTATAAGCTCTTATGCAGATCATTGTCCAGTAAATCCTCACACCCCAGGGTCAAATCCAGGTTGGAATCCCGAAAACCGTTTTTTTGATATTTCAGGGAATGCCACACCGCAAGAGCAAGCAGTTTTAGCACGTTATGGCAAAGTGTTTTTTTATGAATATACAATAATATTAAAATCAAACGGAAGTGTTGTGGGCAATGGCTTTATCCAAGTAGAAAACAAAACAATTCAAGATCCGGCGACTTATCCTTATTGGGAGGACACGTTTGTAACCAATGCTTTCGTTCCTGGTAAAGGAAACGTTGGTAAATTGCGTTATTACCATGAAACTGATCCTTTAATTGCACCATCACCATTTACATCTTGGATGCAGAATGGCGGTCCTAGTACTTGGTGCGATTCCCGCGAGGTGGACTATGAATTTGAGTGGTCTCATGAAGAATATTTCTTTGGTTACCCATCGCATAAAATTAATTTATATATGGGAATGGGTGCTAATTTATGGATGACATCTGGTCATGTTATATCTATAGGCTTATAAAAAATAATTCGTAAATCTTAAATCATTAAGATTTACGAATTTGTTATTTAATTTAAAAATGCTAGTATGAAAAAAATACTATTCACAATAATCCTGTTTGTTTATAGCTGTTATATAGCTGCCCAAGTACTCTACACCGAAAACTTTGATAACTACACATTAGGAAATGTTGCTACCGATTTTTCTGGTCAAACGCCTGGTCAGGGCGGATGGCATACTTTATTTGGCTCATTGAACACAAATGCTACAGCAGCAAATTTTCAAATAGAAAACGAAACCAATAAAGGAAAAGTGTTAACCATTACAACCGGACCGGTAGGGAGCCATGGTACTAACAGAATGTTCAAAAAAAATTTTGATGTGCTTTGGAACCAGCGCACACAAGGGAATAATGTTTTGAAGTTTGAAATTGAAATATTTGTACCAAACTATCCGGGTAATCCTTCAATCCCTTTTGCGGTAGTTAGCACAATAACTCTTTATACCACAAAACCAAAAATTTTGGCTGGGTTTCTTTATAATCATTTTGACGGGCTTTTAAGGGGTGTAAGCTCAAATGGATTAGTATCGTACTCTCCGTTTCATTTGACCCCAACTAATAATTTTTTGTATACACCTGATAACCAATGGTATCAACTGTTTTTTTTTATTGATTATGATAATAACAAAGCGTATGTTGAGATACCTAAATTGGGAATTGTAAAAAAAGTAGATGTTTTTGATAAGCTAACCCCACCAGATACGATGAGTAATTATCCGCCAACCGAACTAAATCTTGATATAGGAAAAAATATAGATGCTGTTCAAGAACAACCATCCTTTTTAAAATACGATAATATCAAAATAACGGCATTAAAAAGCGTGCCACCACACTTGTTAACCGCAGATAATTTTTTGGCAGAAAAATTTAATCTATACCCCAACCCGGCAAACAGCATGGTAAACATCACCAACGCCGAGAATATGCAAATACAACAAATCACGGTTTATGATGTTGCAGGTAAACAGTTAAGCACCCAAACCTATAACAACGAAACCGAAATACAATTAAACATAGAACATTTTGCAAGCGGCACGTATATGCTGCACTTGCAAACCAACCAAGGCACAGCGGTTAAGAAACTGGTGAAGAAATAGTTTTGTTTTTCTGTATAATGTAGATTGTATTGCTGTAGAATGTAAAATAAATTTGAGTGAACCACAGCAGTTTGTACTAATCAACTGTTGTGAAGCAGTTAACCTGCAAAGATTAACAGAAACGCTCTGATTAAAACAATCAGGGTGTTTTTTGTATGGTGGTAACAAACTTTTCAAAAAGCTGTTGGGTTTTTGTTTCAATTTCTTGGTAGGGCAGGCGTTCTTTGGTTTGGTAAAAGAACATCATTACATAAGGTTCTTTTAAATCGTTCAGTAGCAATTCTTTGTTTAAACGGTAGCATTCACGTAGAACTCGTTTAAAATAATTGCGGTCAACCGCTTTTTTAAAATATCTTTTGGAAACCGAAACACCCATTTGTAAGGGCACTTCTAAATCTTTCACAGGCACATACACCAAGCGCAACGGATATTTGGTTACCGTGCGTCCTTCCGAAAAAAGCAAATCGATATACTTTTTCCGTTTCAATTTTTCGGTTTTGGGATAGGTGTGGTTCATAAAACAATTTATGGGGCAAAAATACTGTTTTGTATCGGTTTTAAAACAATTAATAAAGCTATTTGCAGATTTACTTTTAAACGGAAATCATGTTATATGAAAAAGAGCATTCGTGTATCTGTGGAAAATTAGTTCCTAAAAATAAAAATTATTCCTATTTTTACTAATTCATACAAAAACAAAACAACTATGAAACTTCATGCCATAGAAGCAGGAAATTTTAAACTAGACGGCGGGGCAATGTTTGGCGTGGTGCCAAAAGTGCTTTGGAACAAAACCAACCCCGCCGATGCGAATAACCAAATTGATCTGGCTGCCCGTTGCCTTTTAATAGAAGATGGAAACCGATTAATTTTGATTGATACCGGTATGGGCAACAAACAGTCCGATAAATTTTTTGGTTTTTACAATATGTGGGGTGATTATAGTTTAGAAAAATCTTTGCAAGAAAAAGGTTTTCATAAAGACGATATTACCGACGTGTTTTTAACCCATTTGCATTTTGATCATTGCGGTGGTGCCGTTTCGTGGAATGAAACACGCACGGGATATGTGCCTACTTTTAAAAACGCCACGTATTGGAGCAACGAAAACCACTGGAATTGGGCCACAAAACCAAATCCGCGCGAAAAAGCCTCTTTTTTATCAGAAAACATTTTGCCGTTGCACGAAAGTGGTCAATTAAAATTTATTGAAACATCAAACAACCCTTTGGAGCAGCACGCCGATTTGAATTTCGGTGTATTGTTTGTAGATGGGCATACCGAAAAACAAATGATTCCGCATATTAAATACCAAGACAAAACCATTGTTTTTTGTGCCGATTTACTGCCTACTGCCGGACATATTCCGTTGCCGTATGTTATGGGATACGACACCCGACCATTGCTTACTTTGGGCGAAAAAGAGCAGTTTTTAAAACTCGCCGCAGCAAACAATTATTATTTATATCTGGAACACGATGCCCACAATCCCATTATCACCGTACAAGAAACCGAAAAAGGCGTTCGTCTGAACCAAATTTTTGCAATTAACGATATTTTATAACAACGTACTGTAACATTTGAATGTGTTTGCATACCAACTTCTAAAATTAATACAAGTTTTATCAAATATGAAGATCAATAAATCTATTTATTTATCAGCTTTAGTAGCATTAGCGTTAACAAGCTGTAAAACAGCGCAAACATCTTATTTACAAGATTTAAGCACGTTGAAACCTATTACTTCTGCAGACCAACTTCCTACAAGAAAATCTGCTTTGCCAGAAGCTTCCATGCAACGTTGGAGTCATTTAGATATTTTAAAAGATACGGTTCCGGGAATGTCGGTAGATCGTGCTTATCAAGAAATCATAAAAAACAAACCGGGTAAAAAGGTTTTAGTAGCGGTGATTGATTCAGGTATCGAAGTAGATCATCCAGATTTAAAATCGCAAATGTGGGTAAATCCTAAAGAAATTGCAGGAAACGGTATCGATGATGACAAAAACGGATACATCGATGATATACACGGTTGGAATTTATTAGGAGCTACCAACGAAGAGCAGTTAGAGCTTACCCGAATTGTGTCGAGAGGCGATGACGGATCGGCAGAATACAAACGTGCCAAGAAAGAATTAGATGAGAAAATTGCCGAGTTAGAGCCTGTGAGAAAACAGCTTGAAATGATGGAAGATGCGCACGGAAAACTTACAAAATACCTTAAAAAGACCGAGTATTCTAAAGAAGATTTAGACAACATAAGCAAAGATGCACCTGCCGATGTGGCAAAAGCAAAAAACATTGGTTATGTGTTAATTTCTCGCGGAAAATCGGCAGCTGATTTTATTAAAGATTACGGTGATTACGTAAACGGACAATTAAAATACAACTTAAATGTTGATTTCAGAGGACGCAAAACAGGAGATGATATTTTTGATATTAACGATACCAAATACGGTGATAACGATGTAATGGGCAACCGCGACCATGCAAAACACGGAACCCACGTTGCGGGTATTATTGCGCAAACACGAAACAACAATATTGGTGGCGATGGTGTAGCATCAAACAACGTAGAAATTATGTCGGTTCGTGCAGTGCCAGATGGCGATGAGTACGATAAAGACGTTGCATTGGCAATTCGCTATGCTGCAGACAACGGTGCTAAAGTAATCAACGGAAGTTTTGGTAAATATTTTGCACAAAACAGCCAATGGGTGATGGATGCCATTAAATATGCCGCTAAAAAAGATGTGTTGATTGTGGTTGCAGCCGGAAACGATGCAATGGATTTAAACCCGGAAGGGGAAGAAATTAAGCGCTATCCAAACGACCGTATTGAAGGAACAAATACCGAAGTTGCAGACAACTTTTTGGTAGTAGGTGCTTTAAACCCATCATTCGGCGAAAAAATGGTAGCAAACTTCTCCAACTTTGGAAACATTGACGTAGATGTTTTTGCACCAGGTGTTAAAATTTATGCAACCGTTCCTCATGCCGGATACGAATATTTGCAAGGAACATCAATGGCGTCACCAAACGCCGCAGGTGTTGCAGCAATGATTCGCTCGTACTATCCAAGCTTAACCGCACCGCAAGTAAAACAAATCATGAAAGATTCTGGTGTTGCTGTTAACAAAGAAGTTATTGTTTCAGGCGATGCAGAAGATAAACGCAACTTTAAAGATATTTCTACCTCAGGTAAATTTGTAAACCTTTACAATGCTTTAATCATGGCAGATAAAGTTTCTAAAGGGAAAAAATAAAATTATAATTAATTTAGTAATTTAGCTGTTCTCTTTGGGGAACAGCTTTTTTATTAAATAATGAATGATCCCTAAAAATAATTTAAAATGAAGGTAACTGTTGCAATAATATTGTCTTTTAGTTTTTTTGGTGCTTTCGGACAAGTTAATAAAGAGAAAATTAATGATTTGCAAATAGAACTCGACATTAGCTCTTTATGGATAAAAGAAATAGAAAATCAAACTTATTTAAAGAAGCTTGATATAAATTCTACTCAATTAAAAACAATTGACATAAGTTCTATTTTAGTATCTAATGACAATTCAAAGGATGAAGTTTCGAGATATTTCACAACTTTTACAGGTGTTTTAGGACAAAATTTTGAGAGAGTTGATTTCCATTTTTATTCAGCGATTAAAAAGAATAATCATGATTATGACTTGAAGATCTTGATGAAAAAAGGAAGTTTAATTGATTCACTTTCGGGATATTTAAAATTAGTAGAAGCTTTCAATTTTCCAGAAGTTTTTACTGACAAAACTATGGAAGCTATGGTTTTTCTTTATGAGTTTGATTTTATATCAGAAAAATTCGACCATGGATTCAAAATAAAAGGAACAAGTTCGGTGTGCTTTTATGTCAACGATAAAGGCGTAGGAAATTTTTGGATGGAAGATGGGTCGTTTCGGGAATATATTAGAACTTTTGTAGGTTATTATATTGACAATAAAACAAATCAAAGATTAAATTGCATTTTTTCACTTGACGTTGCAGGATTGTATTCGTACTTGCCTTTTTGTGAGGATTTTTACTATATAGACGAAGAAAACCCAGATTATTATTTTATAAAGGATAAATATAGACAGTATGGCTGGGAAGATTATGATTATTCCAAGCCTAATAAATATGAAAGTCAGTACAAATAACACAATTATAAATGGAAAATTAATATAAATTTACTATTCCGTAGAAATCTAAAAAACTATTACTAATTTGCAACAAACACTCAAAACCAAAATATGAAAAAGTTTTTACTATTATTAATTGCTGTATCAACTGCCGGATACGCACAGCACAAAAACCCAAATCCGGGTTACTGGCAGCAACACGTTGATTATAAAATGGATGTTACCATGGATGTTGAAAAATTTCAATATTCGGGAACTCAGGAACTAGCCTATACCAACAATTCAAACGATACCTTAAAAAAGGTTTTTTACCACTTATATTTCAATGCTTTTCAACCGGGAAGCGAGATGGACGCTCGTTTAACTTCTATTGCCGATCCCGATAAACGAATGGTAAAGTCGTTTAAAGGGCCAGATGGTATCGAAAAAAAACAAAGTAAAATAGCTGAATTAAAACCCAACGAAATTGGTTTTTTAAGAGTAAACGATTTAAAACAAGACGGCACACTTTTAAAAACAAAAGTTGTTGGAACTATTCTAGAGGTTGAATTGGCAAAACCTTTATTGCCGAAAGCAAAAACCACTTTCACCATGAAATTCAACGGACAAGTGCCTGTAATGGTGCGCAGAGCCGGACGAAATTCAGAAGAAGGCGTGGCACTTTCCATGACGCAGTGGTACCCAAAAATGGCCGAATTCGATTTTGAAGGTTGGCATGCCGATCCTTATATTGGGCGGGAGTTTCACGGCGTTTGGGGAAATTTTGATGTGAAATTAACCTTGGATAAAAAATACACGGTTGGAGCCACAGGTTACCTTCAAAACAAAAACGAAATTGGTCATGGTTACGAAGATGCAGGCGTAAAAGTATCAATCCCTAAAAAAGAAAAAAATCTAACGTGGCATTTTATCGCTCCAAACGTGCATGATTTTGCTTGGGGTGCCGATCCTGATTTTATCCACGATAAAGTGATGGGGCCAAACAATGTAGAACTGCATTTCTTCTATAAAAACGATGCTTCTATCAAAGAAAATTGGGAAAAACTGCAACCAGAAACCGTGAAATTATTAGATTTCTTCAACAAAAATATTGGCGAATATCCGTACAAGCAATACTCGGTAATTCAAGGTGGCGACGGCGGTATGGAATATGCTATGTGTACTTTGATTACCGGAAAACGCAGTCTGCCGAGTTTAATCGGAGTTACAGCACACGAAATGGCACACATGTGGTTTCAGCATTTACTGGCAACCAACGAAAGCAAACACGAATGGATGGATGAAGGTTTTACCTCGTTTATTTCAGATTTTGCAGTGAACCAAATCATGGATAAGAAAAACCAAGAAGACGAAAACCCGTTTCAAAGTGCTTACAACAACTATTTTTACATGGTAAAGATGAATGGCGAACAACCATTATCAACACATGCAGACCGGTACGACGACAATATGAATTACGGCATATCGGCATACAGCAAAGGTTCGGTTTTTATTACTCAGTTGGCTTACGTTATCGGTTGGGATAAAACCTTTGAAACCTTAAAACGTTTTTATCATGATTACCGTTTTTCACACCCAACCCCCAACGATTTTAAACGAAGTGCAGAACGTGTTTCGGGCGCTGTATTAGATTGGTATTTGGTAGATTGGACCCAAACCGTGAACACCATAGATTACGGCATTAAAAACGTTGAGGTAAAAGACAATCAAGCAAATGTTACTTTGGAAAGAATCGGCAGAATGCCAATGCCTATTGATTTTTTAGTGATTTATGAAGACGACAGCACCGAAAGTTTCTACATTCCCAATACCTTGATGCGTTGGACTAAAAACAACCCTTACCCAAATATTCCTCGCACAGTTTTAAAAGGCTGGGATTGGGCTTACCCAACTTATGATTTTAAATTTGATACCAAAGGAAAAAATATAAAAGCAGTAGTTATTGACCCATCGCAATTAATGGCAGATGTAAATCTTGCAAACAACGCAAAAGAAATGTAACGATTCTAAATAGTAAACCCCAAAACCACTTCCAATTTATGAAGTGGTTTTTTGTATCAATTCAATTTATAGCAGTATAAGTTATAATATTGTTATTAATATGATAAAAATCATATTTTGTGCCTATCTTTGCAATTAGTAAAATTTAAAACCCGAAAGTCATGATAAAAGTGTCAGAATCGGCTGCAAAACGAGCTAAAATGTTGATGGAAGATGATGGATTAAACCCCGAAACAGCGTTCATTCGTGTAGGAGTGAAAAGTGGTGGTTGTTCAGGTTTGGAATATGAACTGAAGTTTGATGAAAATGCTTTAGAAAACGATAAAATTTTTGAAGATAACGGTGTAAAAATCGCTGTTGATAAAAAAAGCTTTCTGTATTTAGTTGGCACCACGTTGGAATATTCAGGTGGATTAAACGGAAAAGGGTTTGTATTTAACAACCCAAATGCAGCCAGAACATGTGGTTGTGGAGAGAGTTTTTCGCTTTAAAAATGTATAGTTTTTTTAGTTTCAGGTTTCAAGTTTAACGTTCAAAAACTTTAAACCTTAAACTTTAAACTACAATTTAAAAACTTATTATGAGCAAATACACAGAAGAAGAATTAAAAAAAGAATTAGAAACAAAGGAATACGAATACGGATTTTATACCAATTTAGAATCTGAAACTTTTCCTGTGGGGCTAAATGAAGATATCATTCGGGCAATTTCTATGAAAAAAGAAGAGCCGGAATGGATGACAGAGTGGCGTTTAGATGCTTTTAGAATTTGGCAAGAAATGACCGAACCCGAATGGGCAAATGTAACTTACGGAAAACCAGATTTTCAAGCAATTTCATACTATTCGGCACCAAAAAAAGTAGATCCAAATAAAACGCTAGACGATGTAGATCCGGAACTTTTGGCTATGTACAAAAAGCTGGGAATTTCTATCGAAGAGCAAAAGCGAATGAACAACATTGCAATGGACATTGTGGTTGATTCGGTTTCAGTGGCAACTACTTTTAAAGAAACTTTGAACGAAAAAGGAATTATTTTTTGTTCCATTTCCGAAGCCATAAAAGAGCACCCAGAGTTGGTGAAAAAATACCTTGGAACGGTTGTGCCAAAAAGCGATAATTTTTATGCAGCATTAAATTCGGCTGTTTTTTCAGACGGATCGTTCTGTTACATACCAAAAGGTGTGCGCTGTCCAATGGAATTATCCACCTATTTCCGCATCAATCAAGCCGGAACTGGACAGTTTGAACGCACGTTGTTAATTGCCGATGAAAGCTCGTATGTTTCTTATTTAGAAGGATGTACCGCTCCAAGTCGTGATGAAAATCAATTACACGCAGCTGTTGTAGAGTTGATTGCCATGAACGATGCCGAAATTAAATATTCAACCGTTCAAAACTGGTTTCCGGGCGATAAAGAAGGTAAAGGCGGTGTGTTCAATTTTGTAACAAAAAGAGGATTGGCCGAGAAAAATGCGAAAATTTCTTGGACGCAAGTGGAAACCGGATCGGCAGTTACATGGAAATATCCTTCATGCATCTTAAAAGGCGATAATTCGGTGGGCGAGTTTTATTCAATTGCCGTAACCAATAATTTCCAGCAGGCTGATACCGGCACCAAAATGATTCATTTAGGAAAAAACACCAAATCAACCATTATTTCCAAAGGAATTTCGGCAGGAAAATCCCAGAATTCATACCGTGGATTGGTGCAAATTGGTTCGCGTGCAGAAAATGCCCGTAACTTTTCGCAATGCGATTCGTTGTTAATGGGGAACGAATGTGGTGCACATACTTTTCCGTATATCGAATCGAAAAATGCAACAGCCAAGTTAGAGCACGAAGCTACCACTAGTAAAATTGGTGAAGATCAAATTTTTTATTGCAATCAAAGAGGAATTCCAACCGAAACAGCAATTGCCTTAATCGTAAACGGTTTTTCACGCGAAGTTTTAGACAAACTGCCAATGGAATTTGCTGTAGAAGCTAAAAAACTATTAGAGATTTCGTTAGAAGGATCGGTGGGATAATTTTTTGTTTAAAGTTTAAAGTTCAATGTTACAAGATTATGAATAACTTTAAACCTTGAACAGAAATAGCTTTTAACTAAAAATAATGGCAACAATAAAAAGATTTGAAGATTTAGAAATTTGGCAGGAAGCAAGAAAACTTTCTAAAGAAATTATAAATATTGCTAAACATACAGATTTGAAAACTCATTATAGGTTCAACGAACAAATAAAAGCAGCATCTGGTTCTGTAATGGATAATATAGCAGAAGGGTTTGAGCGAAATGGAAATATGGAGTTTAGACAGTTCCTTTCCATAGCAAAAGGCTCGGCAGGAGAAACAAGATCTCAAATTTATCGTTTATATGATAATGAATATATCAATAATGAAAAGTTCAATTTCTTGGTTTCAGAATATGAAAAATTGAGTGGAAAAATAAATAATTTTATTATTTACTTAAATAAAAACGATTTTAAAGGAACAAAGTTTCAATAATAATATAAATAAGGTAGTAAGTCTAAAGCTTCAAAACTTTAAACTTTAAACTTTAAACTTTAATCAAATGTTACAAATTAAAAATTTACACGCAAGTGTTGAAGACAAAGAAATATTAAAAGGAATTAACCTAGAAGTAAAAGCAGGTGAGGTGCATGCCATCATGGGACCAAACGGCGCAGGTAAATCAACCTTATCGTCTGTAATTGCAGGTAATGAAAACTTTGAAGTTACCGAAGGCGAAATTATTTTAGAAGGCGAAGATTTGGCAGATTTAGCACCAGAAGAGCGTGCTCATAAAGGTATTTTCTTATCGTTTCAGTATCCGGTTGAAATTCCGGGTGTTTCGGTAACCAACTTTATGAAAACTGCAATCAATGAAACACGCAAAGCAAACGGTTTAGAAGACATGCCTGCAAACGAAATGTTGAAGTTGATTAAAGAAAAAGCCGAATTGTTAGAAATCGACCGTAAATTCTTATCTCGATCTTTAAACGAAGGTTTTTCGGGTGGAGAGAAAAAACGTAACGAAATCTTTCAAATGGCAATGTTGAATCCTAAAATTGCGATTTTAGATGAAACAGATTCAGGTTTGGATATCGATGCTTTACGAATTGTTTCAAACGGTGTAAACAAACTGAAAAACGAAAACAACGCAGTAGTTGTCATTACACACTACCAACGTTTGCTAGATTATATCGTTCCTGATTTTGTACACGTTTTGCACGATGGAAAAATCGTTAAAACAGGTGGTAAAGAATTAGCACTTGAATTAGAACAAAAAGGATACGATTGGTTGAAATAATATAGTTTAAATAGTTTAAGGTTTCACGTATAAGGTTCATTTTCCAACTTTAAACAAAACAAACTTTAAACTTTAAACAAAACAAATAATGGATTTAAAAGAAAAAGTACTATCATCATTTTTAGCATTTGAACAAAAGGTAGATATCAATTCAACCTTGCACAATGTGCGTACAGATGCTTTGAAGGTGTTCGAAAATAAAGGATTTCCCACAAAAAAAGAAGAAGCTTGGAAATACACATCGCTAAATGCAATTTTAGCAAACGATTTCAATATTCTTCCTAAAAACGATAGCGCTGTTGAGTGGAAGGATGTAAAAAAATACTTTTTGAACGATGTAGATACCTATAAAGTAGTGTTCATAAACGGTGTTTTTTCCTCGCATTTATCCTCAACCACACACGATGGAATTGATGTGTGCTTAATGTCGTCGGCGCTCACAAAGCCCAAATACAAAATGGTAATCGATACCTATTTTAATCAAGCGGCAAACAAAGAAGACAGTTTAACCAATTTGAATACTGCTTACGCCTACGAAGGTGCGTATATCAATATTCCAAAATCGAAAGTGGTTCAAAAACCTATCGAAATTTTGTATTTCACCACCGGCAATTCTTCCAATTTTGTGCAACCAAGAAATTTGATAATTGTGGGCGAAAATGCACATGTACAGATTACGGAGCGTCATCAATCGTTGACAGATGTGGCTATGTTCACCAACAGCGTAACCGAAATTTATGCGGCAAAACGTGCCATTGTTGATTATTACAAAGTTCAAAACGACGTGCAAACTGCAAATTTGGTTGACAACACCTATATCGAACAAAAGCAAGAAAGCCGCGTGTCAGTGCACACGTTTTCGTTTGGAGGAAACATCACCCGAAACAATTTGAATTTTTATCAAAAAGGCGAACGCATCGATTCTACTTTAAAAGGAATCACCATTATTGGCGATAAACAGCACGTAGATCACTATACATTAGTGAATCACGAACAGCCAAATTGTGAATCGCACCAAAACTATAAAGGTATTTTTGATGAGCGTGCTACCGGAGTTTTCAACGGAAAAATTTATGTAGATAAAATTGCTCAAAAAACCGATGCTTTTCAGCAGAACAATAATATTTTATTAACAGATAAGGCAACGTTGAACACCAAACCGCAATTAGAAATTTTTGCCGACGACGTAAAATGTTCGCACGGTTGTACCATTGGTCAGTTAGATGAATCGGCGATGTTCTACATGCAACAGCGTGGTATTCCTAAGAAAGAAGCCAAAGCATTGTTGATGTATGCCTTTACCGATGAGGTTTTATCATCAGTAGCCATTCCGGATCTTCAATTAAAGCTACAAAAATTAATCTCAATGAAACTGGGTGTAAACATTGGGTTTGATATCTAATATAAACAAAAAAAGACTTCTAAAAAGGAAGTCTTTTTTTGTAAATTAATGTTCGTTATCAGGTGGAAGCTCATTTTTTGTGCGGTATAATATCATTAATTCGTTCCTTTGTTTAATATTCAAAATCGTATAAATAGCTTTTAAATGATACTTTACCGTATTTTCAGAGATGAACAGTTCTGCTGCAATTTCTTTGTTGTTTTTTCCTTTTTGTACCAAATCAATAATCTCTAATTGGCGTTCGGTAAAATTAAAAGAGTTAAGATCAATTTTATGGTCGCCTGCATTATTAGTGAGTTCGGTAAGATGGTCAATTTTTTCAGAAAAACGCTGGTTTTCTTCCACAATTAAAGCATTTTTTTGTTTGTTGGAGCGATACAATTGTATCAAAATGAAAACCAGTAAATCAAAATAATAGCTATAGAGAGAAGCAAAATTTCAATTTTCTGCTTTTTTTCAAGTTCCAAATGATATTCTTTATCTTTAAGCTGTTGTTCTAAAAGTTCAATTTTGCTTCCCACATTGTTGGCATTGTAAACAGCATATACCGAGTCGCATTTTTTTTGATAATAAACCGCTTTTTTATAATCTTTATTCGTGCTAAAAACCCTTTTCATGATTTCATGCAGATAAAATTCATACTTGATATTTCCAAGCTTTTTAGCAATCAATAAAGCTTTGTTGTAAATAGCATCTCTCTTGTCGGTTTGTTTGGTGAAGTCGTACAATTCAATAAACTTCCCATAAACAATAGGCAATTCTTCCGGGTGATAAACCTCTGCAATTTTCAAAGCTTCGTTTAGTTTTTCTTCCGAAACTTTATAATTTTTATCCATCAACAAAAAATAACCCTCTTGGGTCTTCAAAAAAAATTGCTGTTTTTTAGTCAAGCCTGCATAATCATTCTTTTTTAAATCACGCATCACTTCCTTTGCCTTATCAAATTGCTGCATATCAAAAAACACAAACGATTTTTCAGCCTTCACCTCTTGTATGCTGCATTGTAGTTTGCTATCTTTTTCTGCCTCTTTCAATGCTAAATTAAGATGATGTAAAGCGTGTTGATACTTAAATAGTTTTTTGTAAATAGTTGATTTAAGTAAATATGCAGTAAATTTTTCTTCAGAAGTTAAATTTTTCTCTGACAGATAATGAGATAAAGATTGAATGGATAGCTCATAATCTTCATGTTGATTATAGTAGATAATTTGTTTTTTAAGCGAATCTATCGGAATTTTATGGGCATAGATAAGACTGCTTAACAACAAAAGAATATATGTTATTAAGTTTTTCATTAGATTAGGTTGTAGCGCAAAAATAGAAAATTATTGATTTATTTCACTATATAGTTTTTTATTTAACTTTTTAAACCTCTCTTCCTGTTATTTTTTTACTTTTTTCGATAAAACACTGATTTAAAACAATTTGTATTTGTAACTACCCATTGAGTAGTAAAGAATTAACATAAATACTACCTACTAACTACCTGATTTATTATGTTGATTAATAGAATTATACCTAAATTTGCACTCGATATGAAATTCAAAAGGCAATACACTCAGAGTCTGCAAATTCGGGTATTTAAAATGCAACTTTAGAGGACCTTAAAAATAACAACATGATAAAAAACTATTTTTCTTTTTTATATTTTTTGGGCAATTAGGTTTCTCCCAAACAGAATTAACAGTCAACCAAGGCTTACTAAAAGTTGAACCGGGCACAGAAGTATCCACCTACTTTGATTTCAAAAACGAATCAACGGGCGATGTATTAAACGACGGCGATTTTTATTTCTACGGCGATTACCAAAACGAAGGTTTGTTCAGTTATACAACTAATAGTACTACGGGTTATGTGGTATTCGAAGGCTTAATGCCGGGCATGCAACAAATCTCCGGCAGTTCACCCAGTAGTTTTTACGATGTGCTGTTCAACAAAAGTGGCGCAGAACACAGCTTTCATTTAACCACTGACATCGCCAATGCCGGCACCGTAAATCTTTTAAACGGAGTGGTATTGATGGACAAAGCCAATGGCGGCGCGTTTGTCTTCTTAAAAGGAGCCAAGCACATCAATACTTCAGACCGCAGCCACGTAAACGGCGAAGTCACCAAAAACGGTAACGAAGGCTTTAAATACCCTGTGGGCGACGGAGGTTATTACCGTTTTGCAGGCATATCAGCACCCGTTCAAGAAGCAGAAATCTACACGGGGGAATATTTATTGGAAAACTCGAACAGTAAATACCCGCATGCCAGCCGCACTGGTGTCATAAAAGCCATTGACGACCAAGAATATTGGATCATCAACCAAAGCGTAAACACCGACAATTCGGTGGTTGTAACCCTCTCATGGGATACGCGCACGACACCGGCATGGTTAACAGCAAACCCTGATTTGCTACACATAGTTCGTTGGGACGAAACCCAAAAATTGTGGGTAGATGAAGGCGGTGTAGTAAACTATGGCGAGCAAACCGTAAGCACACCTGTAAATGTAGATGACTTTGGAATATTTACCCTTGGAACGATTAAAGAAAATCTTATAAATCCGGGTGAAGTAGTTATTTACAACGGGGTAACACCAGATGGCGACGGTATGAACGATTATTTCATTATCGACAACATCAACCAATTTCCAAACAACCACGTAACCATTTACAACCGTTGGGGAAGAAAAGTATATGAAACCCATAGCTATGACAGCAACGGCAACGTATTCCGCGGCTATGCCCAAGGCAATGCCATTGTAAACGAAGGCGAAAAACTCCCAAGCGGAACCTATTAACCTGAGTTCGGTTATTATTTAGGATAAATATATTGTGTAAAAAAAGAAATAGTTGTATATTTAATTATCTGATTGTTAAATATTTAAATAACTATTTCTCATGATTAATTTCAATAAAATTACAGAAATTTTTGTCTTGTTGATGAATTTTGCCAGCAATTTTTTCCTTTTCTTGAAAAAAACAGTATCGGAAACAAATCCAAAAGACCCCCAATGATGTCACCCAGTGAAATAATCAGTATTATGATTCTTTTTCATTTAAGCGGTTTCAGATGCTTTAAGCACTTTTACATTTTCTATATTCAAAAACATATGCAGGCTGAGTTTCCTAAAACAGTGTCTTACAATAGATTTACTGAGCTTATGCAAGCCAATATACTTCCGCTGACAATGTTTTTAAAAACTTGCTGTATGGGCAATTGCACAGGTATTTCATTTGTTGACTCCACTCCAGTAAGGGTTTGTAAAAACAAACGAATCAAAAACAATAAAGTCTTCAAAGACATAGCTACCGTAGGCAAGTCGACTATGGGGTGGTTCTATGGATTCAAGCTTCACTTAATTATCAATGGAAAGGGTGAAATTCTAAGCTTTACTATTACACAAGCCAATGTAGATGACCGTGAACCTCTTAAAAATGAAGGGTTTCTCAGAGGGATTTTCGGGAAACTCTTTGCAGATAGAGGGTACATCTCTAAAAAATTGCAGACATATTATTTGTTGATGGTGTTCATCTAATCACGCAGCTTAAAAACAATATGAAAAACTGTTTAATGACCTTGTCTGATAAAATACTATTGAGAAAACGATCTGTTATTGAAACAGTTAACGATGAATTGAAAAATATGTGTCAAATTGAACATTCAAGACATAGATCTATAGGAAACTTTTTCACAAGCCTTATTTCGGGGCTAATTGCTTATTCATTTTTTCCTAAAAAACCTTCAATACAATATAATGAGCTAAAAACAAATCAGTTAGCAATATTCTGATTAATCGAACTCAGGTTAGCAGCAACCGTTGTAGAGAAAATTCAAGGCATTCCCGTTGCTACTTCCAATCCAACAAACAACCAAGTCTTGACCTATAACGGAACAGCATGGACGCCTACAGCTATTACACCTTCGGTTATTAGTAATAAAGCAGACCTAAGTGTAACAGACGGGATTAGAATTGCATCAGGGTCTGGAACCGGAGCTTTGTTAAACGCAGCAACAGTTGGTATTAACGATAGAGGAATTGCACCTATTAAAATAGCCCTGGGAGCAAATGGTCAGGTTTTAACAACCAATGCCGCAGGGAATGCCGTGTGGGATACTAAAGGTAGTTTAATAATCGGTGTAAGTAATACTTCTAGCGGTAATTCTTTATCAACTACGGTTAACGGAATAACAGGAACTGCTGTAAACATTATTAATAGTAATACACTTACATTAAACGGTTCTAATCAGTTAGTAAGCACTGTAAATGGAGTAGCAAGTTCACCAGCAATTTCTGTTTTGTCTTCTGCAAGTAATGGTTTAAACGCTACAAATGGAGATGTTAAATTAGGTGGAAACTTAACTCAAAATACGATCATTACCAATACATCTGCTTTTGACTTGACTTTGGCAACAACTAATAGTGGATCAACTGGGAAATTAAAAATTACAGGTTTAGATAAAACTAAAGTTCAAGCTACAACAAATAGCGGAACAACGACAGGTGTTACAGAGCACCTTCTTGCAGTAGGTTCAGACAATGTTGTAAAAGCTTTAAAAGCATCTATGCCAAAATTTTTCTACATGCCATCTATTATAGTTCCAATAGCTGCTTCTCAATTTACTGCTATAAATGCAACAGCTGGAGAATCTTTTAGTGACGTTACCAGAACAGGCATTTTAAATCTTTACGAACGCTACAAAGCTCAATTTGGAACAGTTGGAACAGCAACACAACCGAGTAGTCCTAGCGCTCCTTCACTACCAGTATTGCCTGCATCAGAATTACATTATTATGTGACCTGGTACGATACAACAGTTTTTCAAAGTGTTTCGTTAGATGCAACAGGGAAAATGACTTATGTGGTTAGAGTAGGTGTCGATGTTACAGTAGGGTCTTTTATGAATATTGTGTTTGCAGTAAAAGAAGGATAATTATGAGTAGTTTTAATCTTAAAAAATATTTTAGCTTATTAATTATTTTGTGTGCTTATCAGCTTTCATCAGCACAATTCACCATTACTGATAATTTTAGAGGCAATGGATCGACGGATGTTAAAGTAGGTGGTTCAAATGTAGCTAGTCAAGGTGAAGCATATTTTACATCAGGAGTAGATGACCCAGTAAATTCGGGTTGGCTAAGAATAACAAAAGCTTTAGGAAATCAAAGGGGATATGCTTACATTGATAGATCATTTCCTTCAACACTAGGATTGTTAGTAGATTTTGAATATAAAATGTGGAGAAATAGTACTGATAGTTACAATGGTGCTGATGGATTAAGTTTTTTCCTTTTTGATGCAACTGTACCATTTAGTTTAGGTGGATATGGAGGATCGTTGGGTTATGCCCCAAATACTGGGGGTGGTGTTAATACTGGTGTTAACGGAGGATATATTGGAGTAGGGTTAGATGCATATGGAAATTTTTCTAATTTTAACGAAGGTAGAAATGGAGGGCCAGGAGAAGTAGCAAATGCGGTAACTGTAAGGGGAGCAACTACCAATAACCCTAGCACAACCAATCCATATCTAAATCACGTTCCATTAGGGGATCAAATGGATGGGATAAATGAAGTGCGTAAGCGTAATGAAATTGATTATAATACAGTCACTTCCACTCGCCCTACTGACGCTACTTTTTATAGAAGAGTTCAGCTAGAAGTTGTGCCAAATCCATCAGGAACGTATCGGATTATTGTTCGCTGGAAAAAATCGATTAATGCGTTAGTTTTTACCAACTTACTAGATTTTACTTCTGCAGAAGTACCGCCACAATTATTAAAATTAGGTTTTGCAGCATCTACGGGAGGGGGGGGTTAATTATCATGAACTTAGAAATCTTCTCATAACAACACCTAATAATTTAAGAGTTACTAAAAAAGCAGATAAAGATCTTTTAAGAAGTATTAATGTAGGGAGTAATGAAATAGAATAACCTATTATATAGAGGTAGTAAATGATACCGATACAACTTATACAAATGCAGATTTTTTAGATGAATTAGTTGATATAAATGGAGCATCTATACCTAGTTCAATGTTTACAATTAACACCGTAACGCCAACTAATTTTACAAACGCTAATCTTAGTATAGACTCCAATCAAAATACTATACAGGGAACAATAACGGTACCTGCACAAACAACTGGATTAGTAACTGTTGTGGGTACACTCAATGCCATCCCTTTTTATAACGTATTGATTAATAAAGTTCGTGTACTGCCTACTGGCACCGATAAAGATTTTGATTTAGCTAACAATTATGCAACTGTAAGCACACCAGTAATTGCAGAAAATGTTGATTTACTACTACAAAAGCAGACCATTGGTGAAAATTGTATTGATCCAGTTAATGGAAATACGTTTGAAATTAAAGTAGCGAATATGGGTGCAGTAGCTGCTCAGTACAGACGCACGGGCAATAATACTAATAACAATAAGAATAGAATTATAGTTACTAAAATAATACCTGCTGGCTTTACATACAACGATAGCGCAACGCCAGACGGTTTTGTAACAGATGTAAATACAACAACTGGTACAGCAAAATGGACAAAAATTACTCAGAGCAATACTCCAACATCAGGCGCAACTACAATTACTTATATTGCAAGAGGTGATTCGAATGCAGATAAAACATTGAGTGGCGGTGGCTCGGCCTTGCCTTACCCTATACGTTATACAATTAAACCACCCTCTGGAACTACTTCTTTTACTGACACTTCAGTTGTGACGTATCGATCTGCTAACGGAAATACTGTATATAATGGTAGTAATTTAGAATCAACTTACGCACCTCCCAATACAGCGAATAATACAAATAGTCAATTGCTAAAGTCTGTTCCTTCAGCACCTACAGTATCAAGTAGTACAGTTTATTATTGTTTAGGTCAGTCTCAACCATTATCTGCGACTGCCGATGCAGGTAATACATTGATTTGGTATTTAAACCCAGGTGGTGTTCCTTCAGCTATACCGTTTACTCCCCCTACCGCAAACAGAGGTACATTCAAATACTATGTTGCCCAATCAAACGGAAGTTGTGAAAGTGAGCTGACAGAGATCACAGTTATTGTTAGAAACTGTAAAATGATAACAAATCCAATCTTAATAAATAAACCAAAACCAATCTAACCAATTTCCAAAACCGCTTCTGTAAAACGAGGCGGTTTTTATTTACAACCATTCTAAATTCCAATTTCAATCGTTCTTTTGTGTGATTTAATATTAGTATCTTTGTATAAATTTTTTTAGAAGTTTCTATGAAGTTCGATATAAATAAAATACGCAGTCAGTTTCCTATACTTCAGCAGCAAGTAAATGGAAAACCTTTGGTGTATTTTGACAATGCCGCTACATCTCAAAAACCGCAAGTGGTGATTGATGCTGAAGCAAAATATTACAGCGAGATCAATGCAAACATTCACCGTGGCGTACATCATTTAAGTCAGGTGGCAACCGATGCTTACGAAGAATCGCGCATCAAAATCCAAAAACACATCAATGCCCAAAACAGTTTCGAAGTGTTGTTTACAACGGGCACAACTTTCGGAATCAATCTGGTAGCAAACGGTTTTGGTCAGATTTTAAAACCAGGAGATGAGGTAATTGTTTCACATCTGGAGCATCATTCTAACATTGTTCCGTGGCAGTTTGCCTGCGATCGGTCAGGAGCAACGTTAAAAGTAATTCCCATGTTGCAAGATGGATCTTTAGATATGGAAGCGTATCAAAACCTGTTAAACGAAAACACCAAAATTGTTGCCGTAAATCATATATCCAATGCGTTGGGTGTAGTAAATCCAATAAAATTCATTATTGAAAAAGCACATAAAGTTGGTGCTGCCGTTTTAATCGACGGGGCACAGGCAACTCCGCATTTAAAACCCGATGTTCAAGAATTAGATTGTGATTTCTACGTTTTTTCGGGTCATAAAATTGGTGGACCAACTGGCACGGGAATTTTGTACGGAAAAGAAGCGTGGTTAAACAAACTACCTCCGTACCAAGGCGGTGGCGAAATGATTAAGGAAGTTACGTTTGAAAAAACTACTTATGCTTGTTTACCGCATAAATTCGAAGCAGGAACACCCAATATAGCAGGCGGGATTGTTTTAGGGGTTGCCATTGATTATTTAAACGAGATTGGTTTTGATAACATTGCCGCTTACGAGCAGGAATTGTTAGATTATGGAATGCAGCAGTTAAGCAAGTTAGAAGGTATTGAATTTTACGGAACAACAGCCAAGAAAACATCGGTCATTTCATTTAATTTCAAAGGAATTCATCCGTATGATGTGGGTGCAATTATCGATAAATTAGGAATTGCCGTACGAACGGGGCACCATTGTGCACAACCCATTATGAATTTTTTCGATATTCCCGGAACCATTCGCGCATCGTTTGCTTTTTATAATACCAAAGAAGAAATCGATGCCATGATTGAAGCGTTGAAAAAGGCGCGGATGATGTTATCTTAATTTTGAAATCAAAAAGGAAAACGAACAAAAAAAACGTGAAACCTTAAACAAATCAAACCAAAAACAAAAAATGACAATTAAAGAAATACAGGAAGAAATAGTAGATGAATTTGCAATGTTCGATGATTGGATGCAGCGTTACGAATACATCATTGAACTAGGGAAATCACTTCCTTTAATAGAAGATCAATACAAAATAGAAGAAAATTTAATTCGCGGATGCCAGTCAAAAGTGTGGTTACATGCCGAAAAAAAAGACGATAAAATTGTTTTTACTGCCGATAGCGATGCCATTCTTACCAAAGGAATCATTGCTATTTTAATAAGAACATTTTCTAACCAAAAAGCTGCCGATGTAATGAATGCCGACACATCTTTTATCGATGAAATCGGACTAAAAGAACATTTGTCGCCAACGCGTGCCAACGGTTTGGTATCCATGCTAAAACAAATAAAATTATATGCAATCGCCCTTCAAGCCAACTAATATCATGGAAGAACAAATAGATATGAACGAATTAGGAGAAAATATCGTTCGCGTTTTAAAAACCATTTTCGACCCCGAAATACCTGTAGATATTTACGAATTAGGATTAATTTACGACGTTTTTGTAAACGAAAGCTACGAAGTGAAAATTCTAATGACACTAACATCGCCCAACTGTCCCGTGGCCGAAACCCTGCCTATGGAGGTAAAAGAAAAAGTAAGCTCTATTGACATAGTGAAAGATGTAGAGATCGAACTAACATTCGATCCGCCTTGGGATAAAGACATGATGAGCGAAGAAGCGAAGTTAGAACTTGGAATGCTGTAATATGGAAGAAGAAATTATAAATAAGGTTGCGCAAAGCAGTCTGGTAATTTTTGATTTGGAAGATTATTATCCGCAAGAAAAACCGGTTGTTTTAGATATTTCGCAATGGCTTTTTCAAGGTTTTATCTTAAAGGAAAAAGAATTTAGAGATGCTTTGAAAAATTTCGATTTTACCGTTTATCAAGATAAATTGGTTGCAATAACGTGTTCAACCGATGCTATTTTACCGTCTTGGGCATTCATGTTGGTATCGTCATACGTACAGCCGTTTTCAAAAATGGTGGTTCAAGGATCGGCAGATCAGTTAATCCTTACTTATTATCAGCAATTGATCGATAAGTTAGATTTTTCTGTTTACGATAATCAGCCTGTAATCATAAAAGGATGTTCTAAAAAACCAATTCCGGAAGAAGGTTATGTTATGGCAACCCAAAAAATGATGAATCATGCACGGTCTATCATGTTTGGCGAAGCTTGTTCGGCAGTGCCTATATATAAAAGAAAAAAATAGAAAATTAGTTGAAAATTATGAAGAAAATTATTTTTGCGAGTTTTTTGCTTGCTTCACAAGTCTTTCAAGCCCAAGAAGCAGAGGTTAAAAAAGACACCTTGTGGACTAAAAAAGGAGTTATTGCTATTTTGGGCAGCCAGTCTAGTTTTTCACAATGGCAAGCCGGTGGTGCTAATAACGTAGCCATCAATGGGTCTTTGAATTATGACATCAATTATAAAAAAGCTGATTGGGTTTGGGATAACAAATTCATTGCTTCGTACGGTATCAATAAAATCAGCGGACAAGATCAACAAAAAACCGACGACCGTTTAGAGATTAATTCCGTTTTGGGAAAAAAAGCAAAAGGCGAGTGGTACTACTCTGCGTTTACCAATTTCAAAACCCAATTTGATGTTGGTTTAAACCCAGATGATCAAACCGAACGTATATCGCACTTCATGTCGCCCGCATTTTGGCAAACAGGTTTAGGGATGTTGTGGAAGAAAAACGATAATTTTAAAGTAAACATTGCACCAGCAACTGCACGCTTTATTTTCGTACACAAACACTTTACCGACTTCAAAGAATCGTTTGGTGTGGAACAAGGAAAAAGCATGCGCTTTGAATTAGGTGCATCTGTAAATGCCTATTACAAAGTACAGCTGATGGAAAATTTCTCGGTAGAAAATATCCTTAATCTTTACAGCAATTATTTAGAAGATCCGCAAAATGTAGATGTCGATTATCAATTAAATGCAGTTTTAAAAGTAAATAAGTATATTTCTACCAATTTAACCTTCCAAGCCCTTTATGATGACAACGCTTACAAAGGTTTTCAAACCCGCCATACATTAGGTGTAGGGTTAAATTATATATTTTAATTTTTTTTTCTAAAAGTATTTTTCTAAATTTAACGAATTATTATATTAATTCAACCATTATGTTTAGAAAAATACTTTTCTTATTGCTTTTAACCTCTGCTACAGTAAGGGTATCAGCGCAGGATAACAGTGATCCAGGACCTACTTGTTTCGATGTATCAATTCGACCTGAAAATAATCCGTACTATTTAGAGAACAAAGATCAATATGTGGTATGTAAAGATCAGTTAGTTACTATTACCCCAACTATTGATGCTCCACTTAAAAGAACAAATCTGTATGAGGTAGAAGAGATTCCTTTTAATCCTTTTCCATATACAGGAACGGATATTCCATTTACAAATCTTGTAGATTATAGAGCAGATAGTGATATTGATTTGCCTTTTGATTTTTGCTACTTTGATGAAACTTGGAATAAAATTTCCGTACATTCTAATGGGTACTTATCATTTACCAACGGAACAAACCACAAAACACAATATCCTCAGGGAGGAAACACTCCTTCTTTTACACTTCCTGCTAATGCAGATGGTGTGACTAATACCATTATGTTTTGGAAGCATACGCATTGGATGACTGGAATGCAAGGTGCAATAAGATATGCAGTTTATGGAGAAGCGCCATGTAGAGTAGTTGTGATTACATACTTTGAACAATTAGCGTTCCAGTTAGATCCTACAGCTTGTTTACCTGCTTTGATTCCTCCGCAGACACACCAAATTGCATTATATGAAACAACCAATTTTATTGATATAATAGTTACACAACACAATGGATGTCCGTTAACTAATAACGGAAATGCCATTTTAGGTATCAATAACGCAAACGGAACACAAGCTTATACAGCACCAAATAAAAACCTTGGTATTTATGATATTGTTCAGCAATCATGGAGGTTTAAACCGGCTGGCGAGCAATGGTATCGAATGGAATGGTTAGTAGATGGTGTGTTGCAAAGTAACCAAAATGCCCCTTTTGATGTGGTGATAGACAAAACTAAAATCATTGCTGCTAAAATTATTCCTTTTGACTGTGATGGTGAAGATAAAGATGAAGATTTTGATAAATACGAAGTACGATTTAGACCGGCTATTGATCTGGATGAAATTGAATTGGATCGCTTAATTGTTTGTGATAAAAATCAAAACACCTATAATTTGAATGAAATAGCACAAATGGTAAAAGATGGTCAGCCAAATGTGGATCCGGCAGAGTTAGATAAGCTTACCTTCTTGTATTATCCAACAGAAGATGATGCTATAAACAAAACAAATCGTATCACAAATCCTCGTGAATACCCAATTCAAATGGGTGAGAATGAATTATATGTGAGAGTAGAATCAGAAATTGCTAACTGTTTTGAAATTGCTAAAGCTTTAATAATAAAGGCGCCGGTTGAAGTTAAAACACCAGTTGATGTTAATTTATGTGAAAAATATGAACTACCTGTACTAACAGATGATGAATTTTACTATAAATTGGAACGACTTGATGAAGATGGTAATTTTGTAGTTAATACATTACCGCAACCTTCTGAAAATCAAGTGATTGATGTTGTAGGGTATTACAGAGTCTCTATTAAAAAAACCAATGAATATGGATGCGAAAATGTTAAATCATTTATCTTGTTTGTAGAAAGCTGTAGTTTTCCTAAAGGAATTTCGCCAAACGGAGACGGTGCAAATGATTATTTAGATTTAACCTATAATAATGTTCAAGAGTTGAAAATATACAACCGCTATGGAAAACTTGTATATGAGCATGGAAAAGGCTATAAAAGACAGTGGAGTGGTCAAGACTCTAGCGGCAAAATATTACCTTCAGGTACTTATTTTATGTATATAAAAACAAAAGATAGTGAGTATCAAGATTGGATTCAATTAATGTACGAAGTGAAATAATTATAACAATTAATATTAATGAACATGAAAAATATAATATATATTATCTTCTTAATTGTTTCGGCAAATGGTTTTGCACAATCAGGAATTGCTAATGATCAATTGTTTTTAAAATATGAAGCAGCCTATCTAACTTATCTAAACAATATTGATTCACAAGAGCTAAAAAAATTAGATGAAGATGAGTCTACTTTTTATAAAATGTTTATAAGTCCAAAGGCTATAAAAAGTTTTAAAAAACAAAAAGATCAGTCAAAATGGTTACAGAAAAACTTATCAAAGACACATTATAAATCTGTATTGGAGGCTCAAGAAGCATACAATAACATTGTGACTGTTAGAAACAAGGCGAATGATGAGAGCAAGATGTTTACTGAATTATTAGAAGAACTTCTTAAAAAGTATGATTCTAAACTTATTTGGAAAACTTTAACAGAAAGAATGGACAAATAAACTTTATTCCATTTTAGTTGCAATTATAAAAGCCCGGTATTCAATATCGGGCTTTTGTATTACTGCCTACTCTTCACTAGCATCATTTTCGGTGTATTCCGGATAAAGAAAGTTATTATACGGAAAGCGCGTAATATGAATTTGCCTAACAGCTTCGTACACCTTTTCGCGTAATTCTTCAAAATTTTCTTTCTCAGTTGCCGAAATAAATACAGTGTGTTCTTTGCCTACTTTATTCATCCATGTTTTTTTCCATTCATCAATAGAGTAGTGCTTAGAGGTGCGCTCTATTACCAAGTCTTCTTCGTCAAAATATTCTGGTTTGTAAGCATCTATTTTGTTAAAAATCATAATAGTGGGTTTGTCATCGCTTTTAATATCTTTTAAAATTTGCTGTACCGATTCAATATGATCCTCAAATTCAGGATGCGAAATGTCCACAACATGTAATAATAAATCTGCTTCGCGTACTTCATCTAAAGTAGATTTAAAAGATTCTACCAACTGAGTGGGTAATTTTCTAATAAACCCTACCGTATCTGAAAGTAAAAAAGGTAGGTTTTTTATAACCACTTTTCGAACAGTTGTATCCAAAGTTGCAAACAATTTGTTTTCAACAAACACTTCACTTTTTCCCATTGCGTTCATCAATGTAGATTTTCCTACATTGGTATATCCCACCAAAGCCACCCGTACCATAGCGCCGCGATTGCTGCGTTGGACAGCCATTTGGCGGTCAATAGTACGGATTTTTTCTTTCAGCAAAGCAATGCGGTCACGAACAATTCGGCGGTCGGTTTCAATTTCGGTTTCCCCTGGTCCGCGCATTCCAATACCTCCACGTTGGCGTTCCAAGTGGGTCCACATACCGGTTAATCGGGGTAATAAATATTGAAATTGTGCCAATTCTACTTGCGTCCTTGCGTAGGAAGTTTGTGCACGTTGGGCAAAAATATCTAAGATTAAATTGGTACGATCTAAGACCTTACAATCTAGCTGGCGTGATAAGTTTTTTTGTTGCGCAGGAGTTAATTCATCGTCAAAAATAACGGTGTCTATTTTGTGTTCCTTTGCAAAAAGCTCAATTTCTTCCAGTTTTCCGGTTCCTACAAATGTTTTAGGATTGGGCTTATCCATTTTTTGAGTAAACCTTTTCACCACTTCTCCACCAGCAGTTTGGGTTAAAAATGCCAATTCATCCAGGTATTCCTGCAATTTATCTTCAGATTGATTTTGGGTAATAATGCCCACCAATACTGCTTTTTCATAATTAATCTCTTCTTTTTCTAACATTTTTTTATTTTTTGTAGTCTATATAATGCAAATTTATTAAAATAGCAGGTAAGAAACGTACCTAAAATTGGGCGAAGATTGTTTTTTTATAAATATTCAAAAAAATATTGATTATATTAAATTAATATTGTTATTTTAGTAATTTCTTAACAACGGCTGTTCGGGAAGAAATAATTGGCAATTATTATGCTACAAAAAATTAAAACTTATCTTTGTAATATTGAAATATAAATTTGTCCTTATGAAAATAAATAAGAGTATTGTTGCAGTAGTTTGTATTTTACTGGGGAGTTTAAAAGGTTTTGCCCAACAAGATCCTCATTATACGCAGTATATGTACAATCAGAGTATATTAAATCCTGCGTATGCAGGTATAAATGAATACATGTCAACAGGGGTGTTATACAGGTCACAGTGGCTGGGTATGAACGACGCTCCTAAAACAGCAACCGCTTTTGTGCATACACCGGTTGCAAAAAATTTAGGTGTTGGTTTATCATTTATTAATGATAATATCGGTCCCGTAAGTGAAAATAATGTGTATGCTGATGTTTCTTATACCATTCGCTTAGGAAAAGGTCATAGTTTGGCTTTGGGGGTTAAAGGAGGTGTTACGATGCAAAACATTGGCTTGTTTAGCGATATTAATAGTACATTACCTGATAAAAGTGATATTGTTTTTGCAGAAGACAGTAGCGCAACTAATTTCAATGTGGGTGCAGGTTTGTTTTATTTTACAAATAAGTACTATGTTGGTTTTAGTATGCCCAACTTTTTGCAAAATACTTTTGTTGAAAAAAATAACAGAAAATTTGGTACCGATGTGGCGCACATGTTCTTAACAGGTGGATATGTATTTGATTTGAACAGAGAATGGAAACTAAAGCCATCAACCATGTTAAAAATGGCTGTAGAATCTCCTGTATCAGCAGACCTATCTCTTAACACTTTATACGATGAAAAATTAGAGTTTGGTGTAAGTTACCGTTTGCAAGATTCATTTGGTGCTATGGTAAATTATAGAGTTACACCAAAATTAAGAGTAGGTTATGCATACGATTATGTAACTTCAGCTCTAAATTATTCAACAAGTGGATCACACGAAGTTTTCATTTTGTTTGATATTTTCTACAAGAAAAAAGTATCTAGTTCACCACGTTTCTTCTAATATGCAAATATAAATCATGAGAAAAATTTACTTATCACTTCTATTAATAGGTTCCTTATACACTGCACAAGCTCAAAATACGGCTTTCATCAGTACACCGCAAGAACGCTTAAAACACGCCGATGAGTTGTTTAAACGTTACGAGTTTACAGATGCGGTGGAGCATTACAAAAAATTAGTGCGCGGAGAAAAAACCGATAGTTATGTAGTTTTGCAATTAGCAGAAAGCTATTACCACTTGTTCAATACCGTTGAATCTGCGAAGTGGTACGCAAAAGCTGTAGAGCTAAACCCTAATCAAGAACCTGAAGTTTATTTCAGATATGCGCAAATGCTTAAGGCAAGCGGACGTTATGATGTTTCAAACAAAATAATGAAGAAATTTGCCGATTTAAAACCTGAAGATTCGCGTGCTATCGATTTTCTTAAAGACCCGGATTATATCCCCGCTTTAAGAAGCCAAGAAGCGTTGTTTACTTTTGAAGACAGCCGAATGAATCACTCGCAGTTTTCTGATTTTGGGGGTGTTTTAACAGCTGATAACATCTTATATTTTGCGTCTGCGCGAGACGAATCTAAAAAGAAATATGGCTGGAACAACCAACCATACCTTAATGTATATGCAGCCACTTACATCGCCGATGAAGAAAAGTTTAAAGACATTAAGCCGGTTGATGAATTAAATACAAAACATCACGACGGACCCACTACTATTACCGCAGATGGTCAAACTATGTTTTTTGCTACGGAAAGTTTCCGTGGAGGAAAATATGAAAAAGACAAAAAGAACCGTTTGAAAAAAGGTAAAGTTAGTGTGTATCGTGCAAAATACAACGGAAAACGTTGGACAGATGTAGAGCCTGTGCCTTTCAACTCTGCAAATTATATGGTGAGTAATCCGGCTGTAACGCCTGATGGAAAAACCCTTTACTTTGCTTCAGATATGCCCGGATCAGTGGGTGATATGGATATTTGGAGAGTAGCTTTAAACGACGATGGAACCTACGGGACTCCTGAAAACTTGGGAGCAATTGTAAATACAGAAGGTCGTGAATCGTTTCCTTTTATCTCTGAAGACGGAAAGCTTATCTTTGCTTCAGATGCTCATAAAGGATTCGGTGGATTGGATTTGTATATGTATGACTTAACTGACCCAAATGCATCAGTACGCAACATTGGTGACCCAATTAATACCGCAAAAGACGATTTCCATTTGTCGTATTATCCTGAAAAAGGAATTGGTTTCTTATCAACCAACCGTGTGGGACGCGATGATATCTATAAAGTACGCCCGGTGTGTGTTACTGAAATGGTAATCACTGTGAAAGACCAAAAAACGGGTGCTATTCTAAAGAACGCAGAAGTTGCTATTTTAGATTATGACAGTAACATCATCGAAACAAAATATACCGATGCGTATGGTATTGTGCGATACGATACCGATTGTAACAAAGTTTTTGCTTTGCAAGTAGGAGCAGAAGGTTATGAAAGCAAAGACGTGGAACTTCAAAAATGGGGTAATGGTAAATATCCAATCGATGTGGAACTTCGACCAATTGAGATGTTGATTGGAGATGATTTAAAAATCATTTTAGGAGATATCTATTTCGAGTTTGATAAAGCGAATATTACCCAACAAGGGGCTTTTGAATTGAATAAATTGGTTCAAATCTTACAAAGAAATCCAGGAATGATGATTAAGATTGAATCGCACACCGATAACAAAGGAAGCGATGCATACAACTTAAAATTATCAGAAGAACGTGCACGTTCAACCAGACAGTATGTGATTTCTAAAGGAATAAATCCTGCTCGCTTAGAAGCTCGCGGATACGGTGAAAGCCAACCAAAAGTGGATTGCGGTGCCGACTGTACACCAGAGCAAGATGCAATGAACCGCCGTTCAGAATTCATCATCACAAAAAGATAATTTTCACAAATTATAATGTTAAAAGACCTCATTTTTTGAGGTCTTTTTCTATTAATTGAATTTTGGCACAGTACTTGTTATTTCATAAGTGTAATAAAACTAAAAACAATAAAAATGAAAATATTTAGATTCGCATTAATAGCAACAGCCATGCTAACCGCAAGTGTTAGTAATGCGCAATACAACAGTGGTAATGCAACTGTTGTTGCTCAGAATTATGATATTTCTGATAATCTAGATTTGCAGGCAGTAGCATCTATTTTTGGCGAATCTAGAGATTTAGAAGATTTTGAGCGTAGATTGAATGATCCGTCTGCACAAATATCCAACCTTGATTTAAACAATGATAATTATGTTGATTATTTACGTGTGGTGGAAGTAGGTGAAAGCGATGTGCGTGTGATCGTAATTCAGGCTGTTTTAGGTCAGGATCAATTTCAGGATGTTGCAACGATTGAAATGGAACGCCAACGAAACAGAACCGTTCAAGTGCAAATTGTAGGTAACTCCTATTTATATGGACCAAACTATATATATGAGCCGTTTTTCTATTCGCCTCCTGTATTTTTTGATATGTTCTGGTTGCCTACCTATCGCCCTTATTTTTCTCCATGGTATTGGGGATATTACCCAACCTATTTTTCATATTGGAGACCAATGCCAGTGTTTAGATACCACAGACACATATATTCACATATCGACCGAAGAAATAGATATTCTTATACCGACAACCGCCGTTTAGTTCGTGCAGACCGTATGACTAGTAGTGTGAGAGGAAATTCATTAGAGCGTCAAAGTCCGAATAGATCTTTTGCAAGCCGTAATGAAAACGTAACCAATCGCAGAGCATTAGAATCAACCAGAACTTCAAGAGTAAATTCATTGAGTAATGGATCTAATTTAAGAAGCACAAACCGAAGCGAAGGTATTGGTAGATCGCAAAGCTTTAACCGCAGCAATACAAATACAAGCCGTTCTGCCGTGCAGTCTGGCAGAGAAAGAGTATCAAGCGAAGCGTTTTCACGTGGTAGAGCAACAAGCAATTCGAGTCGTACAGAAAGAGTTCGTGTACAGAACAACAACTTTGAAAGTGGAAGACTTAATTCTTCTTCAATTAGGAGGGAAGCTGCTCCGGCACGTTCAAGAATAGAGCGTTCGTCACGTATCTCCTCACAACCAAGCAGAACTTTCAACCAATCTAGCTCTAGCAGAAGTTCAGCTCCAACCATGCGTAGCTCGTCACCAACTATGAGTCGTTCGTCGGCTCCCTCAATGAGCAGAAGCAGTGGTTCAATGAGCAGAAGTAGCAGCGGCGGCGGAAGAAGTTCATCAGGTGGTGGAATGACCAGAGGAGGTAGATAATCATAAAATTATTCAAAAACAAAAGAGTGTGCTTTTCCGTACACTCTTTTCGTTTTTAGCTGAATAAAGCTTTTAATTCTGTGGCTTCGCTGGGTTGCATTTTGCCTGCTAAAACCAAGCTTAATTGCTTGCGACGAAGGGCAGCATCGAATCGGCTTTTTTCTTCATCGGTTTCAGGGGTAATTGCGGGTATTTCAATCGGAGTTCCCATTTCATCAACAGCAACAAAAGTGTAAATAGCTTCATTTGCTTTTTGGCGGTTGCCCGATTCGCGGTCTTCTATCCATACATCAAGAAAAATCTCCATAGATGTCCTAAAAGTACGCGATACTTTTGCTTCTACGGTTACCACACTTCCCAATGGAATACTTTTGTTAAATGCCACATTGTTTACCGATGCGGTTACACAAACGCGGCGCGAATGTCTGCGGGCTGTGATGCTGGCTGCGCGATCCATTCGGGCTAATAATTCGCCTCCAAAAAGGTTGTTCAAGGGGTTGGTTTCCCCTGGCAACACAATATCTGTTAATATCGTTATAGAATCTTTAGGTGTTTTGGGTTGCATATTCGTAATTTTTTACAAAAGTAGCAGAATTAAATCATATCAAAATAAAAAAAAAGACCAATGCGGTCTTTTTTTCTGTATTTAGTTTTCAATAAAAATCCAAGCGTCTTTATTTACTTTTTCGTGTATTAATCGCAATTCTTGCTGTGCTTCTTCTTGCGTTGCATAGCTGTTGTAAACCACCGGTCGCATGTTGTGTTTAGACGTGGTTAAATATTTTGCATTGGCATAACCTTTTGCTTTTAACTCATTGGTTAAAATTTGTGCTTTGGCTTCGGTTTTGAAAGCGCCGGCAACAATGTGAAAAGGTTTTTGTTCTATTTTTGAAGTAACTTCGGCAACCTTTTCTTTGATAATTTGAGGTGTTTCAATAACAAAAGTGGCTTGTTGCAGTTTTTGTTCGATTTGCGACTGCACTTCTTTTTCTACTGCCAATTTTTTGCCTTGATACACTTCGTATTCCTGATAGGTAGAAACAGAACTGTATAAACCAATCACAGCTGCCACAGCTGCTGCATAGCGCATCCACTGTAAACGTGGTTTGCTTGCTGTTGGTTTTAAAGCCACAACTTTTGTATTGGTTTGTTCTTCTTTCGTTAAAGCATTCGCCACAACCGCAGATAAACCAAAAGAGGATGTAAGGTAATTGGTAGATCCAACGGGTTCAAACTGCAATTTTTGTTCGCTGTTTAAAGAAAGCTCACCAATATTTTTTAAATAAATAATTTGTTTTTCATTCAAGGCATTTTTCCAGCTGTTTACTTGCTCATAAATCAAAGCTACCGCCTGATTAAACGAAATATTTTCTTCTAAAGCAATATGGTTTGCCAATAAGCCATCGTTTTGTTGTAACAAACTGTTAAACAAAATGGTTTTTTTGGGTGGAACAAATGCATGCGTGGTTTCATTGTATCTTGCAGATACTGCTTCGGTAATAAAAGCACCAAAACCAGGTACCGTTACACATTGGTAGCGGTATAATAATGCGGAAATATGTTTTTCGATCATCATAAAGCAAAAGTAAAAAATCAAACACAGTTTAAAGAAAATTATTCACAAATGTTATCAACAATTTTTGTCTGTTGTTGATAACATTTTCAGTTGCCTTGATTTAAGTGTTTTTCAAAATTAAAAAATGATTTATATTTATAAAAGAATGATAATCAAAAAGTAAATGAACAAGGAAACATTAACGGCTTATTTGAAACTATTAGCGTGTGATGGGATTGGGGTGCTGCACGCTCGGAAAATACTAGATGCCTTTAAAAATGTAGAAGCTGTTTTTAATGAAGAGCAGGATCATTTTTTTTCCGATGGAAAACTTTCAAACACTATTGAAAAAGCTTTGAAAGCATTCAATAAAAGGGAAATAGTGGAAGAAGAACTGCGTTTTATCGAAAAAAACAGTATCGAATGTGTAGGGATTTTAGATGATGCGTATCCTGCATTGTTAAAAGAATGTTCCGATGCACCTATTTTGCTGTTTTATAAAGGTGATTTGTCATTGTTGCATAATCGATGCTTAGCTGTTGTAGGCACTCGTAAAATATCAGCCTACGGAAAAGAAATTACCACAAAGATGATGGAACATTTGCAGCCATATAAACCCACAATTGTAAGTGGAATGGCTTATGGTGTTGATATTGCGGCATACCATGAAGCCCGAAAGTTAAACCTGAATATGGTAGGAATCATGGGCACAAGTTTTAAAAAATTGTATCCAAGTGTGCATAAAAAATACTATGAAGATTTATTTACAAACGGATTAATCATTTCCGAATATGCAGGTTTTAACACATTGGTACCCGAATTATTCACTCGAAGAAATAGAATCATTGCTGGTTTGTGTAATGCAACCGTGGTGGTTGAAAGTGCTGAAACAGGCGGATCGCTTTCAACGGCCTATTTTGCCAATGATTATGCACGCGAAGTGTATGCTATTCCAGGAAAAATAACCGATGCGTTTAGCAAAGGATGTTTGCGATTGATTCATGAAAACCGGGCACAAATTCTTTATAATTTTGACCATTTAATTACCGATTTAAACTGGAATACAACAGACGAACCCAAGAAACAAGCGGAAGTTAAAAAACAAATCAACTTAAATGATTTTACCGATTTACAGCAAACTATTTTAAAAACTTTGCAAAACGAAGCTTTACATATTGATGAATTGGCGTTGCAAACCCAATTGTCAATGCCGGTTTTAAATGCTGAATTAATGATGCTGGAACTAAACGGAATTGTTGTGGGGTTACCAGGGAAAATGTTTAAAGTGAAAGAATAAGTATTAAATAAACAACTCTGCCAAAGTTCTAAACTTTGACAGAGTTTTATAAGCTACAATAAAAATCTTAAAAAGAATACCCCAACTTCTCTCTAACTCGGTTTAATGTTCCGTTTGCAATAACAGCAGCTTTTACAGCGCCTTCTGTCAAGAAACGATCAACCTCTTCCAAGTTGTTCATGTAATAGGTATATTTTTCGCGTATGTCTTTAAATTTTTCGCAAATCAATTCAAACAAAGCTTGTTTTGCGTGTCCATAACCGTAATTTCCACCTAAATAATTTGCACGCATTTGTTCAGTTTGTTCAGGTGTTGCCAATAATTTGTAAATAGCAAACACGTTGCAGGTATCCGGATTTTTAGGTGCTTCTAACGGAGTAGCATCGGTAACAATTGCCATAATTTGTTTGCGCAACTTTTTATCGTCTTCAAAAATATTGATGAAATTGTTGCGAGATTTACTCATTTTTTCGCCATCGGTTCCGGGAACGGTCATGATTTCTTCGGAAATTTTTGCAGTAGGCAACACAAATGTTTCTCCCATTTGGTTGTTAAATCGAGATGCGACATCACGCGTTATTTCCAAATGCTGTAATTGGTCTTTACCAACCGGCACAAATTCAGCATCGTACAATAAAATATCGGCTGCCATAAGCATTGGGTAGGTAAACAATCCGGCGTTTACGTTTTCCAAATAACTCGATTTATCTTTAAAAGAATGTGCCAACGTTAAACGTTGAAATGGAAAAAAACAGCTTAAGTACCAAGTAAGCTCACAAGTTTGTGGCACGCTTGATTGCTTGTAAAACGTCACACGATCCGTGTTTAATCCACACGCAAGCCAAGTAGCAGCCACACTATAGGTGTTTTCTTTCAATGTTTTTGCGTCTTTAATCTGTGTAGCCGAATGCAAATCGGCGATAAATAAAAACGTTTCATTTTCAGGACTATTTGCCATTTCAATAGCAGGCAAAATAGCTCCTAAAAGATTTCCAAGGTGTGGGGTTCCGGTACTTTGAACTCCTGTTAATACTTTTGCCATTATTTAAAATTAAATTTTTACAAATTTAAAAGTTTATAACGTTAGTTGTTAAAATTATTTATTTATTAATTTGCATTGTCTAACAAAAAACACATGGATTTTTTAAAAAAAGCAGTTTGGTTTTTCTGGAAACTTTGGTTTTACCTCATCATACTGATCGTAATTGTGGTGCTTTCGCCCTTTTTAATTGTTTCGTTATCAACCGATAAATTCTATCGATTCTTTTTCTTTTTGGCTAGAATTTGGGCGTTTGCAGTGTTTTACGGAACAGGTTTCAGGAAATCAATCGTTACTAAACAGCAATTCGATCGAAACAAAAGTTATATGCTTACGGCAAACCACACGTCGATGATGGATATTATGCTGATGCTGATTTTGGTGAAAAACCCGTTTGTGTTCGTAGGGAAGAAAGAATTGGCAAAATTGCCCATTTTTGGATATTTCTATAAAAAAGCCTGTATTTTGGTTGACAGATCAAGTGCTGTGAGCCGACAGAGAACCATGATTATGGCGGCGCAAAAGTTGGCAAGCGGTTTAAGCGTTTGTATTTTTCCCGAAGGTGGTGTTCCAAACGACGAATCGGTTGTTTTAGATGATTTTAAAGACGGCGCTTTTCGTTTGGCAATCGATTTTGAAATTCCGGTGGTTCCCATGACGTTTATCGGATTAAAAAAGATGTTTCCTTTTCGGTTTTTTGCAGGACATCCCGGAAATGTGTTGGTTTACCAGCATCCGTTTGTTGAAACCAAAGGATTAACCCAGCGCGATAAACCCGAATTAAAAGACCAAGTACGTGAATTGATTTTAAAACCTTTACTAAAGCATGAAAAAAATACTCATTCGTAGTTTATTTGCAATTGTTTTATTAGCTGCCGTTGTTTTGCTTGTACTTAAATTTGTTCGACCGCAATACGATGTTTCGACTGAAGCAAACGACCGATTCAAAGAGAACACAAAAATTGCCAAAACATTCTTACAAGATCATGCCGATTATAATCAGGATATTGTTTTCTTGGCAGATATGGCTATTAAAAGCCGATACAACCGCTTTTATGTGTACGATGTTAAGAATGACAGTGTTTTGCACAAAGGTTTGGTGGCGCATGGAAAAGGATCAAACACCGGAACCTATGGTGAATTGCAGTTTAGCAATGTAGAAGGCAGCAATATGACTTCGTTAGGAAACTATAAAGTTGGAGCAAGTTATGTGGGCAGATTTGGAAAATCGTACAAACTGCATGGTTTAGATAAAACCAACGACCAAGCTTTTGCGCGTTACGTGGTTTTACATACTTACGCTTTTATGCCACACGAAGAACAATTGGTACCCGTTATTAATAGCGAAGGTTGCCCAATGGTGAGCCAAGAGACTTTTAAAATTTTAGAAAACATTATTGATAATAGCAAAAAACATATTTTGTTGAGGATTTATTATAAGTAACACTGTTTGTCATCCCGAACTTGATTCAAGGCGAACAAGAAGCTAAAAGAGGTAAGTTGCGTAAATCACTGCTGCGTAAAGTCTCCAGCTTTGAGCAATAAAGGAGCGTACTTGAGAAATTCACTTAGAACCAATGAACCTATCTATTATTGTATTACGATCTTTTTAGATAGACGCAAAGTCAGGAGACTTCGCGTAGCGAGTCAACATTTAAGTTGACCCTTTTTTTAGTATGTTATTAAATATTTTGTAGCCTCACAGGGATTACTTTTCACCGTTTCTTCATCAACACAAAGTATTGTTTCACGGCAACTAAACAGCATCGAATTAGTTTCTTTATCAATTCCAAAGAATCTTGCAAAACAATTATTATCCCCTTCACAGATAAAAATTCTAATTCCATATTTATTATCAATAAAAAGTTTATCATCAATTTTTTTAAGAGCAATTACTAAATTTTTGTTCATATTAGATTTCATACTAATATAATAATAGTTTGCTCCTTCGTAATATTCCTTTTGAATAGTCATAGAATTAAAATATTTTTTTTTGTCTGAAAAATGATAATTCATTGTTTCAATAAAATCTTTTTCATTAACGACTATTTTTTGAGTTTCATTTTCAATTTTTCCAATTTCTAATTTATCAATATAAAGTAATTTTTCTTCATATTGTTGGGAAAATGATTGTTGAGAAAATGAATTAAAAAAAACAAGTACGAATATGATGACAAATAATTTTTTCATGCAATTAATTATAAAAATTGATTAAAGGTGTATTCAGAAGTTGTTGAAGAGTTTTTTTTACAATCGCCAGTAGCACCGAAAGGAAGTGAACAACTAGAACAATAACAGTTTGAACCATCATCATTAGCCATAGATTGACAACCTGGTGATGAAGCACAAGCTTTACTTTTACATGAGCAAGTTTTTCCTCCAATTTCAAATATTCCACCACCTTTGTAAGTTAAATTGATTTTAATATTTTGTTCCCTATTTGTACTAATTGTTCGTAGAAAGAACGCATGAGAATCTGTTTCTTCAATTGTAAAATCTGTAAATTCCATTGCAGCTTCAATGTCAAGAGCAGTGCGCCAATAATTAACTAATTGATTTGGTGTCAGCTGATGAAATTCATTAGTATCTGCATCAGTAAATCCAATTACATTGTTAAAAGCAATATCATAGATCTATCTCTGCAAAAGATTTAGATTGTAGATTGGTCTCATTAACAACAGAATCTTCAGTTGTAACTTCGTCTTTCTCACAAGAAACTGCAAAAATTGATAAAAATATTAAAAGTCCTACCGAACTTAATAATAATAAATTCTTCTTTTCATTTTGAAAATATTTAAATAATTAATATTTATAAAAATAATATTTTTTTGTTAAAAAGTAATACTATTATAAAAAAATAATAAATTTTATTTTACGTTTGTAATACAAATCCAGTCAGTAGCAATATAATTAAGAACACAATCTTCTAAAATTTGCATGTTGGGTAGCGGTAAAATAATCGCGAAATATTTGATGAATTGGTTCATTGATGTGCGATGCTTTGATGCCTAACTGGAAATACAAATCTAAAATTTTGTGCGATAGATTAGCGACCAATCTTTCAGCAAACTGATGAATTTCGGTTTGAACCTCGGCTGTTATTTCCTGCTGGTTTTCTAAAAGTGTTTCAATTTTATCGGCAAAGAAATACGTTTGATTTTCTTCTGTAGAAAGGTCATTTCTAAAAAACGATAAATCTAACTGCGGTCTTATTTTTTCTGCTTCGTCTAAAAAATGTGTTGCCATTCCCAGATAATTTACCAACAAAGTTAAATCGGCAAAAATGCGAAACGGAATGCGATCTAAAACGGCATCGGTATAAAATTCGTTGTAAATAAAACTGTGATGAACATCAACCAAAACGTTATCAACCGTGAACGAAAAAGTTCCGGTCGCCTGCATTCCCATAGCGTTCCAATCGGCAATAATTGTTGCCTGATCATTTGGAATAATAAAAGATCGAATCAACTCTTTACCACTTTCATCTAAAACAGGCTGATCGTTTTCGGTAACCACAGCGTTCAATGTAAAATGACTCAAATGTGGTGCGCCGGTCGCAAACGTCCATCTGCCATTAATCAAATAAAAATCGTTTAGTTTTTCGGCAGTTCCGCCTATAGCTCCGCTTCCGCCAAAGCAGGTAAAATTATCTTTAAAAAGTTCTTTCACAATTTCCGGTTTCAGGTTGCGCGAAAAATAATTGGCACCTGCACACAATGTAATCATCCAACCCAGACTTCCATCGATTAAAGCCAATGATTTTAAAAGTTTTAATCCGTTGGTAAAGTTCAAACCCAAACCGCCATACATTTTAGGAACCCAAATTTGCAGCCAACGTTCGTTATAAATGTGCTCCATCACATCAGCAGGAATTTCTTTGGCTCCCAATAGTTTTTCTTGAATTTCGGAATTATACATGTTTTTGCTGCTTTAAAATTTTGTACCAGTTAATGTATCCAAAAATAGCAACCACAAACAAAAAGGCGGTTAAGGCAGCGTACAAATAAAGTTCTTTATGAATTAAAAGCGGCACGGCAAGAAAATTACTAATGTTTAGCAACACCCAGTTTTCTATTTTGCGTTTCGCCATAAGCCACATACCCGCCCAGGCAAAAGCAGTAACAAGAGAATCCCAAAGCGGCACATCGCTGTCAGTGTAATTGGTTAAAAAGACATAAAAAATTAAAAATGCAGCAACCACAATGCCTGTTGCTTTGTATTTCTCTGTAGTTGTGGTAAACGAAATGGGCGTTTCAGTTTGTTGTTTGCCAAATTTCCAGAACAGCCAACCGTAAACGCTCATTACCAAATAGTAAAAATCGAGTGTAAACTCAGCATAAAGTTTGGCATTGAACTTAACAAACATCGCCAAAATAATCCCGGCAATTCCAAAAAGATAATTGTGAATGTTGTTTCTTTGTGCCAACAACACTTGCACTACTGCAAAAAAAACACCCAGCCATTCTAACCAAGAGGTTTTTGATAAAATTTCCTGCATCATATAAATAAATTAAATGATGAGATGATAAAGTTACAATCCCTACGCCGGCATTATCCGGATCAGGTGCAGAACAAAGTTCATGGGTATCATCTCAGCCAATCGTAATCGGCACCCCATTGCATTTTCAAAATTGATGATTTTTTCTGGATTGCGAAAGGATTTTACATATATATTAAATACTTTTGCAAAAAAAAAAACATGAGTAATATTTGTACCAATTGTAACACGGAGAATAATTTAGATGCTAAATTTTGTAAAAGTTGCGGGCATTCTTTGCCGAAGCAGACTCCTTTAGAAGAAGTAGTACACGCTAAAACCGATAAGAAAGTAATTAAGAGAAAATCGAATTTGCTTGTTGTAATAGGTTCTGTTGTAGGTTTTTTCGCGATGTATTTCCTGGTTCAATATCTTTTTAATAACGATAGTTCTGTAGATAAGGAGATGAAACTTGTTGCAGATGAAATTAATAAAATGTGTCCGGTACAAGTAGATGAAGAAACTGTTTTAGAAAATACAATGGCAGCACCTGGAAAGATTTTTCAATACAATTACAAGTTGATTAATCTTGAAAAATCGGAAATTCAAATAGATACATTCCGAAAATATGTATATCCGGGTATTTTAGAAAACATCAAAACAAATCCTTCTATGGAGCCTCAAAGAAAAATGGAAGTAACCCTTAGGTATTATTACAAAGATAAAAATGGTGCTTTTGTTGACGAATATGTTGTGAAACCAAACGATTACAAATAAAAAACCTCCCTTTCAACTGAAAGGGAGATTTTTGTTTTAAGCATTTTGCTGTTCTTTAATGTGTTGTTTAATACGCTCTTCTAATTCTTCCTGAAGTTCCGGGTTATCTTTAATGAGACCTTTCACCGCATCGCGACCCTGACCTAATTTGGTATCGCCATAGCTAAACCATGATCCTGACTTTTTAACGATTTCAAAATCAACAGCTAAATCTAAAATTTCACCTGTTTTTGATATTCCTTCGCCATACATAATGTCAAATTCAGCGGTGCGGAACGGTGGTGCCACTTTGTTTTTAATGATTTTAACCTTTGTACGGTTCCCCATTACGTTGTCGCCGTCTTTAATTTGGGTTGATTTGCGAATATCTAAACGAACCGATGCGTAGAACTTCAAAGCATTACCACCTGTGGTGGTTTCTGGGTTTCCAAACATCACCCCAATTTTTTCACGCAACTGGTTAATAAAAAATACCGTACAATTTGTTTTTGAAATAGTAGCGGTTAACTTTCGCAAGGCTTGCGACATTAAACGTGCGTGTAGTCCCATTTTAGAATCGCCCATTTCGCCTTCAATTTCGCTTTTTGGTGTCAATGCAGCAACCGAGTCAATAACTACTAAATCAATTGCACCTGAACGAATCAAGTTTTCGGCAATTTCTAGCGCTTGTTCCCCATTGTCGGGTTGTGAAATAATCAAATTATCAATATCTACCCCCAATTTCTGCGCATAAAAACGATCAAAAGCATGTTCAGCATCAATAAAAGCGGCAATTCCACCAGCTTTTTGTGCTTCTGCAATGGCATGTAATGTTAAAGTGGTTTTACCAGACGATTCAGGACCGTAGATTTCAATAATCCTTCCACGCGGATACCCCATTACTCCCAAAGCCAAATCTAACCCTAATGAACCCGATGGAATAGCATCTACCTCTTCCACTGCACTATCGCCCAATTTCATTACGGTGCCCTTGCCGTATGTTTTGTCTAATTTATCTAATGTTAATTGTAAAGCCTTTAATTTTGCTTCTTTATCTGCACTCATAATTTATTTCTTTTCTAAGGTAAAAATACCTTTTTTTATTGAATAATTAAATATAAATCTTTTTTAAAACGCAATAAATATTTTGATGAACCAAAAACCTTTCGTACCTTAATTTATCAAAACAACATATTGCTATGAGAAATTTAATTTTAATGATGGGATTGTGTTCCATCGCGTTTTACAGTTGCAAAGATACAACTGAATCACGACAAAAAATGTCGTCTGAAAAAAAATTAGAACGAAAGTATGAAAAAGCCCAATCATATACCTATACAAATTGGGTGCTGAAAAGTAGCGATTCGGTTCGCAAAGTTTTCAAAGAAAAATTTACTTCCGAACAGCTTACAACTATTGTGGCGCTGAACCGAGTTGATAAAAGCACTTTTGCTACGGTTGACACCTTGCTGATTCCCGATCAGTTTGATGATGATTTTTTGGCATATGCTCCTTTTCCTTATATATTAAACAGTGCAAAAAAAATATCTAAATTAGCCATATTTTCCTATCCCATTCAAGCGTATGGTTTGTACGAAAATGGCGAACTGGTAAAATGGGGACCATCAAGTATGGGGTCTAAAGAGCATGCAACGCCCACAGGTTTGTATTTCTGTAATTGGAAAGGTGAAGAAGTGATCAGCACGTTTGATGACGAATGGGTTTTACGCTGGAACTTTAATATTGAAAACGAAGAAGGAATTGGCTGGCATCAATATTCTATGCCCGGTTATCCGGCATCGCACTCTTGTTTGCGCTTGTTAGAAGCCGATGCGAAATGGATGTATGATTGGGCAGACGAATGGATTTTGGCTGATAAAGAAACAGTAAAGGCAAAAGGTACACCTGTAATTATTTATGGAAGCTATGATTTTAAGGGAAGAAAACCTTGGTTAGATTTAGCAAAAAACAGTCATGCCAATGATATTTCTGCCGAAACGTTGAACGAAATTGTGAAAAAACATCAAACCAATATCCTAAAAGAACAGAAAAATAGGGCTGCTGTAACGAATGCTAAATAATTTATTCCGAATTCATTAACCAATTATTTTAACAAACGGTTTTTTTATTATTTTCGTAAAAAATTTGGAATGAAAAAAATTATTGTTGTATTGTCGCTAACGTTGTTTTTGGCAAGTTGTAAAAAAGAAGTTGAAACCGATACGGTAGAGTTTGAAGAAGACACCACTACGGTTGATCGTTCTATGGAAAATCAAATTGATTCGATAGCCATAAAAAGGAATGATTCCATTGAAATGGTTAAAAAAGATTCCATTGCAGCCGTAAAAAAAGCAGCAATAGAGGAAAGTAAAAAATCTAATAAATTCAGTGTTTTTAAGGGCGATGCTTATAGTTATTGGCCCATTAAGCCAAGCGATTCACTGCGAAAACTTTTTTACAATACTTTTACGAAAGAACAGCAATACACCATTGCTGCGCTGAATCGTATCGATACGGATCATATCAAAACCCGCGACACACTTATTGTGCCCAACGAGTTTAAAACAGCGTTTATAGATTACAGCCCTTTTCCGCGCAAATTAAGCAATATAACTGAAGTTCCTAAAATAATCATTTTTTCGTACCCCATTCAAGCCTATGGTGTGTATGAAAATGGAAATTTGGTGAAATGGGGACCAACCAACATGGGTAAGAAAGCATCGCAAACACCTAGAGGGTTGTTTTTTACCAACTGGAAAGGACGTAAAGTTACAAGTACTGTTGATGATGAATGGATTTTAAATTGGAACTTCAACATCAGCAACCACGGCGGTGTGGGCTGGCATCAATATGCTTTGCCTGGATATCCCGCTTCGCATTCGTGTTTGCGATTGTTAGATGCCGATGCACAATGGTTATACAATTGGGCAGACCAATGGGTGTTAACAGAAGATCGAAACACAGTAAAGGTAAAAGGAACACCAGTAATTGTTTATGGCGATTACAAGTTTGGCGTGAAAGGTATTTGGCACCAATTAGTGGAGAATCCATCGATAACAACCCTTTCGAAAAGTGAGTTAGAAGCCATTATTGAACCTTATTTGTCCGAAATTTTTAATCAGCAAACTATTCGAGAAGCCTATAACGAAGCAAAATTAAACAACAAACCTAAGGAAGATAGTTTGAAAATTGTGAAAGATAGTATGAAATAATTTATTATATTTACACTTATAACATTGTAAATAAGTAAATTATGAAGAAATATACTTTTTTGTATCAATTGGTCGTAGTGTTTTTCACAGCATGTTCATTTGTTTCTTGTCGGTATTTAGATGATGCAGTTACAACACCAATTACATCAAATTGCGATAAAAATGCAATCTTAGACCCTACACAATTCACAAATGTTTCAACCACAAATTACAGCATTACCAATGTAGTTTTAAACGGTGATTGTTTAGAAATTATCGTTTCTTCAAGCGGTTGTGATCCTAATAATTGGGATATGAATTTAATTGGTGTAGCAAGTACTACCAATGTTTACCCACCTTTATTTCATGCAAAAGTAGAATTAATTAATAACGAAGCCTGCCAAGCAGTTTTTCAAAAAACACATTCTTTTGACTTAACTCCCTTTCAAATGGCTGGTCAAAATACCGTTCAAATAACTCTAGATGGTTGGAACACAAACATCATGTATCAATACTAAAACTTTAAAATTCTATGATTTTCGTCATTTGAAGTTTAAAAATATTAATCATAACTTTGCAACCGGATTCTTCCATTTAGAGTCTGGTTTTTTTTATTCAATTTTATCACTTAAATGTTTATAGCATGCAACTGTATAACACCTTAAGCGCCGAACAGCGCGCACAATTAATCGAAGAAGCGGGACAAAACCGTATCACACTTTCTTTTTATCAATACGCAAAAATCCAAGATCCCCAACAATTTAGAAACGAATTATTTTTGGCATGGTCAAAATTAGATGCTTTGGGCAGAACGTATGTGGCACATGAAGGGATTAATGCGCAAATGAGCGTTCCAGCAGAAAATTTGGAAGCGTTCAGAGAAACTTTGGAAGCGTATGATTTTATGAAAGGAATACGGTTGAATGTGGCTGTAGAGCAAGACGATTTATCGTTTCTAAAACTAACGGTTAAAGTGCGCAATAAAATTGTTGCCGATGGATTAGATGATGCTACATTTGATGTTACCAATAAAGGAATCCATTTAAATGCAAAGGAATTCAATGAAATGTTGAACGATCCAGATGTGATTTTGGTAGATTTTCGAAACCATTACGAAAGCGAAGTTGGTCATTTTACAGGAGCCATTACACCCGATGTGGATACCTTTCGCGAATCATTGCCTATTATAAACGAGCAACTGCAAGATCACAAACAAAATAAAAAATTATTAATGTATTGTACCGGCGGCATCCGTTGCGAAAAAGCCAGTGCCTACTTTAAACATCAAGGTTTCGAAAATGTTTTTCAGTTAGAAGGCGGAATTATAGAATACACACGTCAGGTTAAAGCCGAAGGTTTAGAAAGCAAATTTATCGGGAAAAACTTTGTGTTTGATCACCGTTTGGGCGAACGTATTACTAACGATATCATTGCAAATTGCCATCAATGCGGCAAACCTTGCGACACCCACGTGAATTGTGCCAATGAGGCATGTCATTTGCTGTTTATTCAGTGCGATGAATGTCATGAAGCAATGCACGGTTGTTGTTCCAACGAATGTTTAGATATCATACAATTACCCGTAGAAGAACAAAAACGCCTGCGAAAAGGACAGCAAAAAGGTAATTTAATCTTTAAAAAAGGAAAATCACCTGCCTTAAAATTTAAGAAAGAACGCAATGTTTTTGAAGAAGTAGTTCCTGTAAAAGTAGCAACCGTAACCGAAATTCGCAAAAAGAAACACGAGCGAAAAATCTTAGTAGGTCAAGGCGAACATTTCTTCACAAAAGCATCGGTAGCACAATTTACCATCACAAACAATGAAGTAAAAGTAGGGGATGAGGTGTTAATCTCAGGACCATCAACCGGAGAAGAGCGAATGGTTTTAACTGCTTTTAAAGTGAATGGTACAGAAGCTAAAGTTGCACAAGCAGGTGACAAAATAACCTTTGTGGTTCCGTTCCGCATTCGTTTGTCTGATAAACTATATCTTATTAAAAAGTTGTAAGTTTTTAGCACCAATTTTGTCATTCAGAACGAAGTGAGGAATCTCATAAAACACACAAATTCATAAAAATATTCTAAAGCAAGTTGGTAAATTACTAACTTGCTTTTTTAATAAAATGATTTTAAGAATGAAAAAAATATACTACCTAAAAACCTGCGATACCTGTAAACGCATTTTAAAACAAATTGATAACATACAAGAATTTCAATTACAAGATATTAAAGAAGAATCTGTAACCTTAAAACAAGTTGAAGAAATGTACAAGCTAACAGGCAATTACGAAACTTTGTTTAGCAAGCGTGCAAAACTTTACAAAGAAATGGGATTAAAAGATGAAAACCTTGCCGAAACCGATTTTAAGCGATACATTTTAGAACATTATACCTTTTTGGCACGGCCGGTGATTATTTATGAACAGCAAATATTTGTAGGAAATAATAAAAAAACAATCGATGCAATGCTTCAAAAAGTAAACAACAGTTAAGCATTTTTACGCTGCTGAAACTACCTTTTTTCATATAGCACAAATATGGTATTTTGATCAAACCGCCTTGTTTTTAAAGAGCAAAGTGTTAGTTTTAACATAAATTTTTAAAAAATCAAGTTGTATGAAAAAATTATTTGCAGAGTTCTTTGGAACTTTTTGGCTGGTTTTTGGCGGATGTGGAGCGGCAGTTTTTGCTGCAGGCGTACCCGAAATTGGTATAGGTTTAGCGGGTGTTTCGTTGGCCTTTGGTTTAACCGTTTTAACAATGGCTTATGCAGTAGGGCATATTTCAGGCGGACATTTTAACCCGGCAGTTTCGTTTGGTTTGTTTGCCAGTGGTAGATTTCCCGCAAAAGACTTATTCCCGTACATTGTTTCGCAAGTGTTGGGCGCATCGGCTGCAGCGGCATGTTTGTGGTTTATTTTAAACGGAGCAGGTGCATTTAGCGTTGAAGGTGTAGGAGCCTTTGCAACAAACTTCTACGAAATGGAAGGATATGCAGGCAGAAGCTACAGCATGGAAGCTGCATTTGCAGCAGAATTTTTGTTAACAGCATTTTTCCTAATCATAATTTTAGGAGCAACAGACAAATGGGCAAACGGTAAATTTGCCGGTATTGCTATTGGTTTGGCATTAACGTTGATTCATTTAATATCTATTCCAATCACCAATACATCGGTAAATCCGGCACGTTCTACTTCGCAAGCGCTATTTGTTCAAGGTGAAGCATTATCGCAATTATGGTTGTTCTGGGCAGCACCAATTGCCGGTGCAATCGTTGGAGGGTTAATCTATAAATTTTTACTTCAGAAAACAGAAGAATAGGTTTTGATTAAGTAATAAAATGGCACATAGTATTCTTTAGCTTCTAATAGAATACTATGTGCCATTTTTTATAGTATTTTCCAACTTTCCTCACTATTCAAAAATTAAAAATAAATTTTTACTTTTTGGTTAATTGTATTGAAAAATACGTATATTTATAAAGAAATCAGTGTAATATTATGAAAGAACGTGCTATAATAGCTGATTTTTAAGAAAATTTAGAAAAATAGGGAAAATGAAAAAATACATCATTTTTTTGTTATTCTTTGGCATTAAAGGTTTTTGTCAAACAGGAATTAATACGCGCAATCCGCACAGTTCAGCCGAATTAGAAGTACAGTCAGACACCAAAGGTTTTTTACCACCACGATTAACATCGGCAGCCATAAGCACCTTATCAGCAACAGCTGCAGAAGGACTTATTGTTTTCGATAAAGACAAAAAATTGTTTTTAGGCTGGGATGGTTTAAAATGGCAAATATTAGGCAATGCAGTGGCAACAACTTCTACAAGCTTTGCATCGTGGGAAGTAAACGGAATCACTAATTACGGCCCGTCGCCCTTTTCTGCATCAACTATAAATGCAAATCTTAGTAGTGCTGCATTGAGCAGAGGATCTGGTTTATCTACAACTGGTGGTGGTGCTAACGATACTTGGGGCGGATCAGATTTTAATAATTTAACACTTGCAGATGCAATCACGAATGGCGATTTCTTTGAATGTACCTTGAATTTTGTATCTGGCAAAACCGTTTCTTTTAATCAAATTAATGCTATGAATATTCGTACAACCAATACTGGATCCACCAATATTCAATGGCAATATAGTATAAATGGCAGTACTTTTGTGAATATAGGAAGTGCTTACACTTTAACATCTACGGCTGCTACGGGAAACAATATTCCTAACATAGACCTTACGTTGTATTACGATTTGCAGAATATCAATACAACTTCAACACCCACAATCACATTTAGAATGCTAGGTTTTGGTGGAACTGCAAATTCTGGTAGAACCTATATTAATAATATTTCAGGAAACGATATAGAGATACTTGGGTCTGTTCAGTAAATTCGGAAGTATTCATCGCAAAAATAGATTGATTTCGTGTTGATAATAATTACAAAACTTTCACAAAGAAATCCTAAAAAGCAAACAATTCTATGGGAGATAAAAATGTTTTGGTTACCTTCCTAATTAGAATTATTTTAAAACCGTATATCGCATGATTTGGACTAAACAGCAACAAACAGATAAGGTCTTAAGTATTGTAATTACTTGCAGTTTTCTATTTTGGTTTTTGGCGAAAATTCCCTATTTATGGGATTATACTTTATTTGGTGTTTTCTATGAAATGGGTGCATTAATCACCATGGTTAGTACTTTACTTATTACGTTTTATTTTTTAGTAAGATGGGTGATGAATAGGTTTTCAGTAAACAAAATGCATTTATACGTTTTTTTACTCGGAGGTATCACTTTGCTTATGATGAGGTTTGTTTATAGTATATCTTTTTCAGGAATTACACTTTTTTAAAACGGTAAATAAATTTAAAAAGTCCCGCATTTGCGGGACTTTTTACAACTAAACTAACCAAAATAAATTTTCCTTTTCATAACTTATATCGGTTAATCAATTAGTGTGCCAAAAATATTATTTTAGCAGAAAAACTAAAAATAATGCGGGTATCATGTAAATTACAATGGTTCGTGCACCGTCGTAATCTTTTGCGATTCGTTGACCAAAAAGTAAGAATAACAAAGTGATACACGAAACAATTCCTGAGTATAACGCTATTTCTTTGTTGTCATTCATAGTTAAAAACCAAATTCCGGCAAGCGCTAAGATTCCGGCAATGATTTCCAGAATCAAGATAATTCCTAACGAAAACGGAACTTTATTTCCTAAAAAAGTATTTGCAAAATGCGATTTTAACCAACCAACATTTCCGTTCCAATCTGCCATTTTATCGTAACCCGATTGCAAAAAGGTAATAGCCAAGAACAATAAAATAAGTATTTCTGTAATGTGATTCATGTTGTTTAAATTTTTTTGTAAAGGTAAAATTTATTTTACGGATTCTGTTCCAAATTCGTAAATCTTATCCGGAGTGATACAATAATCTAAGCGAATATCATTGCGATTTGTATCGGCAATTGTTGGTTCAGCATCAAAAAAAGACACACCTACTTTAACAACATTGGGCTTGCATTTTGATAAAAATAAATCATAGAAACCTTTGCCATAACCCACGCGGTTTCCTGAAACATCATAAGCCAATAGCGGAACAAAAACAACGTTGATCTGCTTATCTGCAACCGAAAAACCGTTTTGAGGTTCGGGTATGTTCCATTCGTTTTTTTTAATGGTGACATTATCTGTTAGTAAAACATGCTGCATGGTTCTGTTTTCAAAATCAGATTTAGAAACAATCACATTTTTATCTTTCCCGTTTAAGATATGCAACAGATAATCGGTCTGAACTTCTCTATGCTCGTGAATCGACAGAAAAATATGATAATTCTCAAAATTCCAAATGGGTAATTTTAATGCCTGATTGGCAATTTTTAAACTGAAATCCTCTATTTCGTCTGTGCTTAAAGCACCTCGTAAACTTTTGTATTTTCTCCGTAAATCTTTTTTATTCATCTTTTAATTGGGTTGAAATATGATAAACCGCATCGCCTTGAAACACAATAGATGCTTGGTTTTCACAAATAATGTATCCGTCATTTGGTGCTAAAATAGGTTCTTCTACCAAACCGTAGGGGTCTGTAATTATTCCCAATATTGCGCCTTCTTTTACAAATGTTCCGTTTGGAGTGAAATTGTGTAGTAAACCTGAGTATTGCGCCCTGATCCATGTAGAATTTTCAATATAAATCATTTTTTTATTGGGTTTTTCCACTGAAAAATTCTTGTGCAGCATTTGCAATTTATCCAAAAAGCGAACCGTACCTTTTATACCTTCTTCAATAATACTTGTATTAATATCCAAAGCTTTTCCACCTTCAAAAAGCAAATATTTTTTGCCTAATTTATCACATGATGATCTAAAAGATCCATCAATATTATTGGAATACAGCAAAAATTGGGTAGAAAATGCATCGGCCAAATCATCTAACTCTTTGTTGTTGGGTTCAATACGAATTTGTGGGGCATTGAATCTACTGCGTCCTCCTGCATGAAAATCAATCACGTAGTCAACCGTTGGTATCACATCGTTCATAATGCGATAAGCAAATCTGCTTGCCAGCGAACCATTTGCCGAACCAGGAAACACACGGTTTAAGTCGCGCCCGTCGGGAAAATCGCGCGATTGGTTCACAAAACCAAATACATTTACAAGCGGCATGCAAATAATGGTGCCACGTTCGGGATAATTAAGTCCTTTTCGAATAATTTGCCGAACAATCTCAATACCAGTTAGTTCATCGCCGTGAAGCCCCGCAGTAAGCAAAACTGTTGGGCCTTCATACACCGAACGCGAAACAATAATCGGAATTTTCAACTGGGTCATGGTATGCAGTTTGGCAATTTTTAACTCAATTGTTTTTGTTGCCCCAGGAATAATCGATTTACCTAAAATTTTAAGGTTGCGAGATGTAAATTCCATAGTTAAATTTTATATAATGGTTTTTAAAGATACTGTTTTAGCCCAAACAATTCCAAAAGTTAATGTAAATTTGTTTTGGAAACAATTATATGAGTACAACAAAACCAGATATTTCGTTACAACTACAAACCTTACCCAATTTACCAGGTGTTTATCAGTATTTTGATAAAGATCAAAAATTATTATATGTGGGCAAGGCAAAAAATTTAAAAAAACGGGTGGCTTCTTATTTCAATAAAACCCACGACAATGCCCGTTTAAATGTTTTGGTGCGAAAAATAGTGACCATAAAACACATTGTGGTTAAAACCGAAACCGATGCACTGCTTTTAGAAAACAATCTTATTAAAAACCTGCAACCTCGCTACAATATCATGTTGCGTGACGACAAAACCTATCCATGGATTTGTATCAAAAACGAACGTTTTCCAAGGGTTTTTTCTACCCGAAATTTCATAAAAGATGGTTCGGAATATTTTGGACCTTATACCAGCGGTAGAACCATGCACACTTTGCTTGATTTAATTCGCGAATTGTATCCTTTGCGCAATTGCAATTACGATTTAAGTGTGCAAAATATAAGAAACGAAAAGTATAAAGTTTGTTTGGAATATCATATTGGCAATTGTTTGGGGCCTTGCGAAGGCAATGAAACCGAGGAAGAATACCTGCACAAAATAAAAAATATAAGGGAACTTTTAAAAGGAAATTTCAAAGAAAATTTGAAAGATTTTAAGCAATTAATGCTGAAATATGCCAGTGAAATGAAGTTTGAAGAAGCACAAGCGATAAAAGAAAAAATGCAGGTTTTGGAAAATTATCAGGCAAAATCTACAGTTGTAAACCCTAAAATAAACAATGTAGATGTTTTTTCGATTGTATCAGACGAAACCATGGCGTATGTGAATTTTCTACAAATAGCTCATGGAGCTGTTGTGCGGTCGCATACTTTAGAGTTGAAAAAGCGCTTAGATGAAACCGATGAAGAGCTGTTGCCATTAGCAATTATAGAAATTCGCGAGCGTTTTAAACTGTTAACAAAAGAAGTTATTGTTCCGTTTGAAATTGATTTAGGCGAAAAAATCACTGTTACTGTACCAAAATTAGGCGATAAAAAACAACTTTTAGAGCTATCTGAACGCAATGCGCGCTACTACCGATTAGATCAATTAAAACAAATCAAAATAGTAGATCCAGACAGGCACACCAACCGATTAATGGCACAAATGAAAGCCGATTTGCGTTTAAGCAAAGAACCGCGACATATTGAATGTTTCGATAATTCAAATATTCAAGGGACTAATCCAGTGGCTGCTTGTGTGGTTTTTAAAGATGGAAAACCCAGTAAAAAAGAGTACCGCCATTTCAATATTAAAACCGTTGAAGGTCCCAATGATTTTGCATCGATGGAAGAGGTGGTTTTTCGCAGATACCGCCGTTTGTTAGAAGAAGGCGAACCATTGCCCGATTTAATCATTATCGATGGAGGTAAAGGGCAATTAGGTGCGGCGTTAAAAAGTCTGGATATTTTAGGTTTGCGTGGAAAAATAGCCATTGTGGGTATTGCCAAACGTTTGGAAGAATTGTTTTATCCGGGCGATAGTGTTCCGCTGTATTTAGATAAAAAATCAGAAACTTTAAAAGTAATTCAACATTTGCGAAACGAAGCCCACCGTTTTGGGATTACTTTTCACAGAAACCAGCGCAGCAAAAACGCCATAGATAGTGGGTTGACCACCATTCCGGGAATTGGTCCAAAAACCATGGAAAAGCTTATGATTCAGTTTAAATCAATTAAAAGATTGGCCGAAACCCCCGAGGAAGAAATCGTGAAACTAATTGGTAAAAGTAAAGCGGAAAAAGTGATTTCGTATTTTAAAAACACTTAAATCAAGCCGTTACCAATCGTTTTCTTCAATTTCTTTTGCTTTTTTATCGTTTCGTAAATACGCATCATTATAAGTTTGCCAACCTTTGTTGTTGTATTTTTCGTTGGGACTGAATGCACCAGCGCCCAAATCAAAATCGGCAGAAACATTCGGTACACGAAAATCGCTCCAATTGCAAATTTTGGCTTCCTTGGTTTCGTAATCTGTCCAAAAACCTTGATACATGTTGTTTATGTAGCTGTCGCGCGATAAATCCAAATCGTTATAAAAAACGCCATCGTCTTCTGTAATTTGAAACATGGCTTGATATGTTCCTTCAAAAACTCCGGAATGGCTGCGGTCTTTAGGTTCATTAAACTGATAAACACCCGAAATTATCCCTTGATATTTTGTGGGTAAACTCACTAAATTTTCATCAAGTTCTCGGTCTTTAATTTGTTTTATTGTTTGCAGTTTAATCGTTCCTGTAAAGTGTTCAATATTTTTGCCCACTTTCGATTTTCCTGTCACATGATACAAATCTGCTTTGGATTGATCTTTCTCTACATTGGTTATTTTAATGTGTATGCGTTTGTAATTATCGCCAATAATTCCATAGGTGGTATTCATTTGCAAACCCAAAATCACAGGCGAAAAATCGTAGCTGTTCCATTTTTCCAATTCGTTTTCATGGGAAATATATTCCTTTTCATCTAAAATGGTAGTGAAGCGGTTTTGAGCCATTCCCGTAAAGCTTGCACAAAGCGCAATCACAACAAATACTATTTTTTTCATTCGGAACAATTTTTTGTAAAAATAGTACTTTTTATTGCAATCTATCTAAAATTGTTTGTATCGTAACCTTATAAAAACCATTAATTTACATTTGATTTCAATCTTTGAATCAAAATTTAATTTCATGAAAAGATCCATAGAAATTGCTGTGATTTCTGATACCCATTTGGGAACTTACGGATGCAAAGCCCAGGAACTTTTGCGGTATTTACAGTCAATAGATCCAAAAATATTGATCATAAATGGCGATTTTATCGATATTTGGCAATTTAAAAAAAGCTATTTTCCCGAAAGCCATTTAGAGGTGATTAAATACATTTTAAACTTGTCATTAACCAATTGCCAAGTGATTTATTTAACCGGAAATCACGATGAATTTCTACGAAAATTTTCGCCTATGACTTTTGGTAAGATCCAATTGGCCGATAAATATATTTTTGAAATTGATGGTAAAAAAGCATGGGTTTTTCATGGCGATGTGTTCGATTCTTCGGTGCAACATTCCAAATGGATTGCCAAATTAGGTGGAATTGGGTATGATTATTTGATTCGTTTGAACAATCTATCGAATTGGATTTTAAACAAAATGGGTCGTGAGAAATATTCCTTCAGTAAAAAAATAAAAAACAATATCAAAAAAGCAGTAAAGTTTATTGGCGATTTTGAGCAAACAGCTTCTGAACTGGCTATCGAAAACAGCTTTGATTATGTAATCTGCGGGCATATTCATCAACCACAAAAAAGGGATGTTGTCAACGCAAAAGGAAAATGTATGTATCTAAATTCGGGTGATTGGATTGAAAACCTTACCGCTTTGGAATACAACCACGGCGATTGGGAGATTTACTATTTTGAGAATGATGTACTGATTGATTTGCTGGATGAAACCGCAGAAAATACAACTGATTTTCCGTATGATTATCAAAACATCGAAGCGCTTTTTATATGAAAATATTGTATGCTTTGCAGGCAACGGGCAACGGACACATTGCGCGTGCCAATGTTTTAGTGCCAAAATTGAAAGAACATGCCCAAGTTGATGTTTTTATTTCGGGACAAAATGCGCAATTACATTTTAAGGGCGATGCAACAAAAAATAAAGGACTTTCGCTTTTCTATTCAGAAAACGGTGGCTTGAATTACGCCAAAATACTTCGTAAAAATTCGTTGATGCAATTCGTGAAATCGGTGCATCATTTTCCGGTGCAACCTTACGATTTAATCATCAACGATTTTGAACCCATCACTGCATATTCCGCTAAACTTCGCAATAAAAAGATAATTGGTTTAAGCCATCAAAGTGCGGTTTTGCATAAATTGGCACCACAACCCGAAAAAAGGCACCGGTTTAGCAAGTGGGTTTTGCAAAAGTATGCGCCGGTAGAAAAATCGTTTGGTTTTCACTTTACAAAATATGATGAAAACACTTTTCATCCCATTATTCGCGATACCATTAAAAAGCTAAATTGTGCCAACGAAGATTATTTCTTGGTGTATTTGCCTAGTTACAAAAACGAAGAGATTTACAAAGTACTTTCGAAATTAAAACACGTTGATTGGATGGTTTTTTCGCCTTTTAGTAAAGTTTCAAAAAAACAAGGAAATTGCACTTTTTTCCCCATTGATGAACAATTGTTTACGTCCTATTTGGCCACTGCAAAAGGCGTTTTGTGCGGAGCCGGCTTTGAATTTCCTGCGGAAGTGTTGCATTTAAAGAAGATGCTATTTGTGATACCTATTAAAGGGCAATTTGAACAATATTGCAATTATTTGGCTTTAAAGCAATTAGGAGTGATGGGTGCAGAAGATTTATGTGTTGAAAAAATAGACACTTGGATTGCATCCAATCACATTGCAGCTGTTTCGTTTACAGATGAAACCGATCTCTTGATTGAAAAAGTTTTAAATGCCTGATTACAAATTGTTTTTCTTTAAATGCGGATAAATCTTAATGTACAATTGTTCAACTTTTTCGCGTGCCCATGGTGTTTTTCGCAAAAAAGTCAGCGATGATTTAATACTTGGGTTTTTCGTGAAGCAATTAATGGGAATTTCTTTGCCCATTGCGGTCCATCCTTCAAAAAAATCTACCATTTCTTCGAGTATTTTTTGAAGAGTCATTCCGTGTAATGGATCTTTATTTGTCATAAATAATAGATAAAGCTGCATTGAATTTTTCTTGTCATTCCGACGAAGGAGTAATCTGTTCTTATAATTAAAAGATTCTTCACTTCATTCCTTTTCGTTCAGAATGACAGGTCAAGGTTCAATACAGCCTTACTTTATAAATTAATGTGTTTCAGTACCGTCGATACCATGCGCATGTCCATGTGCTAATTCTTCTTCCGTAGCGGGGCGAGTAGCCACCACTTCTACATCAAAGTTTAAAGTTTTTCCAGCCATTGGGTGGTTTAAGTCGGCAACCACAGCATGGTCGTTTACTTCTGCAACCACAGCACGGAATTGGTTTCCTTGGTCATCTGTCAACGGCAACATTGCACCAACTGGTGGTAAGCCCGACTCGCTAAACATTTCTAAAGGCAACTGCGCCAAAGCGTTTGGGTCAATAGGTCCGTAACCTTCGTCTGGAGAAATAGTGAACGATTTTTTATCGCCTGCAGCCAAACCATTCATTTCATTTTCGAATTTAGGAATCATCATGCCCACACCGTGTAAATATGTTAATGGATTTTCTGTTGTCGTTTCTTCCACAAATATTTTTTCGCCGTTTGCCTCAATCGTGTGCAATTTGTAGTTTACTGCAACTACGTGGTTGTTTTCTATTGTCATTTTTTTGTTTTTGTGAGATATAATTCTCGTTTACACAAAGATAAAGGTTTTGAATTTGCTACAAATAAAATGAAGCAAAGATTCCTTTTTTTAAGAATAATTTAAGGGTAGGGGGATTTTTATTGGAAGATAAAAGTGTTGTAAACTAGGATGTTGATGATTTTTTAAAACAAGCTAACAAACTTGAAGCATAAAAAACCTACAAGGTCATGCAGACCTTGCAGGTTCTAATATCAAGTTGCTAACAAACTACAACGGAATGTTTCCGTGTTTGCGGTTTGGTGTAGCTACTTCTTTATTTTCCAGCATTTTAAATGCTTTGATTAATTTGCGTCGGGTATCTTGTGGGAAGATCACTTCATCGATAAATCCGCGTTGTGCGGCACGGTACGGATTGGCAAATTTTTCGGCATATTCTGCTTCTTTTTCTGCTAATTTAGCTGCTGGGTCTGCTGCTTCGGCTATTTCGCGTTTAAAGATGATTTCCGATGCACCTTTTGCTCCCATAACGGCAATTTCTGCTCCTGGCCATGCAAAATTCATATCTGCACCAATATGTTTAGAGTTCATTACATCATACGCACCACCATAAGCTTTACGCGTAATTACAGTCACTTTTGGCACGGTAGCTTCAGATAATGCATATAATAATTTGGCACCATGAACAATGATTCCGTTCCACTCTTGATCGGTTCCTGGTAAGAAACCTGGTACATCAACCAATACCAATAAAGGAATGTTGAACGCATCACAGAAACGTACGAAACGCGCCGATTTAATAGATGAATTCACATCTAAACATCCTGCTAAAAACATCGGATTGTTGGCTACGATACCTACTGATTTTCCGCCGATACGTGCAAATCCTACAATGATATTCTCGGCATAATTTTTATGAATTTCGTAAAACGAATCTTCATCGATTACATTGTTGATTACATCGTGCATATCGTAAGGCTTGTTGGCATTATCGGGCACAATATTGTTCAGTTGTTCACGGATTTCATCACCCAATTCATAAGGTAAATCTTCTACCACTTCTTGATTGTTTTGCGGAATATAACTCAATAATTGTTTTACATCTTCTAAACATTCAATATCGTTTGCAGATGTGGTATGCGCAACACCTGATTTGGTAGAATGGGTTGATGCCCCGCCTAATTCTTCTGCCGAAACGGTTTCGTTGGTAACGGTTTTCACAACGTTTGGACCGGTAACGAACATGTACGAAGATCCTTCAACCATCATCGTAAAATCGGTCATTGCTGGTGAATAAACCGCACCACCTGCACATGGCCCCATAATGGCTGAAATTTGTGGAATAACCCCTGATGCCTGAACATTTCTAAAGAAAATATCGGCATAACCACCTAACGAACGCACGCCTTCTTGAATACGCGCGCCGCCCGAATCGTTCAATCCAATCATGGGTGCACCCACTTTCAATGCCATGTCCATTACTTTACAGATTTTTTCTGCATGTGTTTCAGACAATGCGCCACCAAAAACGGTAAAATCTTGTGCAAAAGCATACACCAAACGGCCGTTTACGGTTCCGTACCCTGTAATCACACCATCGCCTAAATAATGTTCTTTATCTAAACCAAAATCTTTGGTACGGTGTGTTACAAATGCACCAATTTCTTCAAACGATCCTTCGTCAAAAAAGTATTCAATACGCTCGCGAGCGGTTAATTTCTTTTTAGCATGTTGCGCGTCGATACGCTTTTGACCTCCACCTAATTTAGTTTCGGCTAATTTTTTATTTAAAATATCAAAATTTGTATTCATAGTTTTATTGTTCTTTTATGAGTGATTTTAAATCTTCTTTGCTTGGAAGTACGGTTTTGTATCTGCTGGCAAAAATATGTTCATTGTTTTCAGGTAGTGTGAACTCAACTACCGCTTCGCTTTTGTTCTGACAAAGAATAATTCCTATGGTTTTGTTTTCGTCTTCAAGCCGAACTTCTCTGTCGTAATAATTCACATACATTTGCATTTGGCCGATATCTTGATGCTTTAATTCTCCTATTTTTAGATCGATTAAAACGAAAGATTTTAGAATACGGTTGTAAAATACTAAATCAATCCAAAAATGTTTATCATCGAATGAAATACGCTTTTGTCTTGCCACGAATGTAAATCCGCTGCCCAACTCTAGTAGAAAATGTTCTAATTTGTTAATAATTTCTTCTTCAAGTTGATTTTCAGTGTAAGAAGAATGAGCTGGCAAACCAATAAATTCTAAAATATATGGGTCTTTAATCGCGTCTTTTGGTTTTTCGATAATTAACCCTTTTTTCGAAAGTTCTTTTACTTTTTCTTTATCTCTGCTTAAAGCCAACCGAGTGTATAGTGCAGAATCGTACTGACGTTCCAATTCCCGTACACTCCAATTGTTTTTTACGGCTTCAATTTCGTAAAATTTGCGTTCGTTTTCATCGTCTATTCGCAATAACTTTAAGTAGTGCGACCAACTTAAATGGAATTGTGCAGATAGCGTCTGCGATTTTTCATTTTGCAATTCGTCAGACATTGTTTGACCTTTTTTAGAAATCCTCAACGCTGTTGAGGATATTGAATACGCTAAATAAAAAGACCGCATTCTTTCTAAATTCTGAACAGAAAAACCTCGTCCAAATTCTTTGGTTAGCACTTTCGATAACTCTTTTAGAAGTTGTTTTCCGTATGCCGCTCTTTCTTTTCCTCCCTGCTCTTCTTCAACAATTATTCTTCCAATCTCAAAGTAAGTCAGTACCATTGTTTGATTAATGGCACGCACTACATTGCTCCTTGCCGATTGCAATAAATCAACAATTTGGGAAAAGAATTTTGTATTTGAAAGATTATTAGTCACTTTTTTCTGGCTATTTTATAAAAATATCTCCATTGAATTAATCAGCAATTGTGGTATTTACTACAACTTCGTTGGTACTCTCAAAACTTTTTGGTCTGCAAAATATTGTTTCAAAGCTATTAATGCTGCAACTTCGGCTTCTTTTGCTTGGCTTTCTTTGATGATTTCGGGGCTGTAATATTTCTTCACAAAATTGGTATCAAAATCACCCGAAACAAAAGCATCGTGCTTACAAACAAATGTTCCAAATGGCAAAGTGGTGCTCACGCCTTCAATTTTGTAATCTTGAATGGCTTGTAGCATCAACTGTATGGCTTCGTTACGGTCTTTTCCGTAAGTAATTAGTTTTGAAAGCATTGGGTCGTAATAAATCGGCACATCCATACCTTGTTCAAAACCGTTGTCAACGCGTATGCCTTCGCCTTCAGGTAAAATATAAGTGGATAAATTCCCCACCGATGGCAAGAAATCATTCAAAGGATCTTCGGCATATACACGCAATTCCAAAGCATGACCTTTTATTTGTAAATCTTCTTGTTTGATTGGAAGCACTTCACCGCGAGCCACACGAATTTGCATTTCTACTAAATCGATTCCTGTGATTAATTCCGTTACCGGATGCTCTACCTGTAAACGCGTGTTCATTTCTAGAAAGTAGAAATTTTTGTTTTCGTCTAACAAAAACTCAACCGTTCCTGCGCCCACATAATCACACGATTTTGCTACTTTTACAGCAGCTTCGCCCATTGCTTTACGAATTTCGGGCGTTAAAACAGCAGATGGTGCTTCTTCTACTACTTTTTGATGACGACGTTGTACTGAGCATTCGCGTTCGAATAAATACACTACGTTTCCATGGGTATCTGCCATGATTTGAATTTCGATATGACGCGGAGATCCTACATATTTTTCAATAAAAACAGATCCATCACCAAAAGCTGAAGTTGCTTCGGAAATAGCGCGCTGCATTTGCGATTCAAAATCGGCTTCTTTTTCAACTATTCGCATTCCTTTTCCACCGCCACCGGCAGATGCTTTAATCAAAATAGGAAAACCTACTTCTTTGGCTACTTTCTTTGCTTCGTCAATATCAGTAATGGCGTGATCTAAACCAGGAACCATCGGAATATCGTAGGCTTTTACAGTATCTTTCGCTGCCAACTTATCACCCATAACTTCAATGGCATGCGATTTTGGCCCGATAAATGTGATGCCGTTTTTCTCGGCCAATTCTGCAAATTTTGAGTTTTCTGATAAAAATCCGTATCCCGGATGAATACCGTCCACGTTCAACTCTTTACATACTTCGATAATTTTATCACCCAAAAGATACGATTGGTTTGATGGTGCTTCACCGATACAAACGGCTTCGTCAGCAAATTTTACATGGGGTGATTGGCGATCGGCAACCGAATACACAGCTACGGTTTTAATGCCCATTTTTTTGGCTGTTTTCATGACACGCAGTGCAATTTCACCGCGGTTTGCAACTAATATTTTTTTCATTGGATTATTCAAATTCAATTAATAACTGACCTTTTTCAACTGCCTGACCTTTTTCAACTGCAATTGATTTAATGATTCCAGCACGAGGTGAATCGAAACTATTTTCCATTTTCATAGCTTCTAAAATCAATAAATTATCGCCTTCGTTCACTTCTTGCCCAACGCTCACATTGATTTCTAAAATCAAACCAGGCATTGGAGCTTTGATGTCGTTTACCATTTTTGATTTACCAACTTCAAAGCCCATCTCTTTGATCAACTGGTCTAAATGGTTGGCAATATTTACCACATATTCGTTGTTATTTACAACTACGGTGTATGTTTTGTTGATAAAATCGGTGTTCACAACCTTGGCATGGTACGAAGTATTGTTGTGTAACACATGAAAGTTTTCTTGATCTAAACTCACCGCATCGGCAGCAAGCATTTGCTCTTCTGTAACATCAAAGTTATATTCTTTATTTACAGAAACTTTTAGTGCGTTGTTCATTGTATTATTTTGTTTCTAAAAGGGTAAAGTTATTTAAAAAAACGCAATTATTTTAATTATAAGAGCGGTTTCATATAGAACTTTTTCAAGTTTTATATACATAAAATTTTATAGGAGCATTTCACTGCCTAAAATGTTTAAGCACTCACCTTGTTTAATCCGATAAAATTTAATGATATAATAATCATTGATTTGTTTTTTGTCACTGATGTGTAAATACAATTTTGTATCCTAGAAAAAGAAAAAATATCTTAAAAAGAAAGCGAAAACAAATTAGTTTACGTTTTGTGAGAATCAACTCTGACAAAATTTTAAACTTTGTCAGAGTTTTTTTACTATTGTTTCTTTTTTAAATAATGTTTCAATAAAAAAGTGGTCGAACAATCGTGTTGTTTGATTTGTTCTGATTGCAGTTCTGCTTTGATATTGTTTGCCAATATTTTTCCATATTCCACACCAAATTGATCAAAACTGTAAATATTCCAAATATAACCTTGCACGAATGTTTTGTGCTCATACATTGCCAATAAACTTCCCAACGATTTAGGTGTTAATTGGTCAATTAAAATGGTGTTTGATGGGCGATTGCCTTTAAATTCTTTATAAACAGCGTTTTTGTCGTTAGTTTCCTGGGTATGGTATTTTCCTTCTTTTCCGTTCATTAATGCTTCGGTTTGCGCAAAGAAATTTGCCATTAATAAATCGTGCAAATCACTTGGATTAAATGCATTTACAAAGCCAATAAAATCGGTAGGAATAATCTTTGTTCCTTGATGGAATAACTGAAAAAATGCGTGTTGTGAATTCGTACCCACTTCGCCCCAAACAATGGTTCCGGTTTCATAATTTACAGGGTTTCCGCTGCGGTCCACACTTTTTCCGTTGCTTTCCATAACCACTTGTTGTAGGTAGGCGGGAAGCATTTTTAATTTATCAACATACGGCACAACGGCTTCGGTTTCAAAGCAAAAAAAGTTATTGTACCAGACAGATAGCAAAGCCAAAACTACAGGAATATTCTGTTTAAAAGGAGTTTCGGCAAAGTGCACATCCATTTCGTGGGCACCGTTTAGCAATTCTTTGAAATGATTAAAACCAATAGCCAATGCAGTGCTAACGCCTACTGCACTCCACAAAGAATAACGGCCGCCAACATAATCCCACATTGGGAAAATATTTTGGGTTTCAATACCGTAATTCACCGCTTCTGGAATATTTGAAGAAACGGCTACTAAATGATCTTGTGTTTTTAAATTGTTTTGCAACAACCATTGTTTAAAAATATTGGCGTTGCTTATGGTTTCTAACGTTGTAAACGATTTTGAAACAATTACTACTAATGTGGTAGCCGGATTTAGTTTGCTTTTTAACGATTGAATGCTATCATTGTCAATATTTGAAATGTAGTGTACATTTAAATGGTTTTTGTAATCGGCCAAAGCTTCGGTTACCAATTTGGGTCCTAAATCGGAACCGCCAATACCAATATTGATTACATCGGTAAAAGGTAAGCCGGTAGATCCTTTTAAATGACCATTGATTACATTTTCTGTAAAAAGCTGTATTTGGTCTAATGCCGCAGCAACTTCTTGGTTTTGATTGTTTGTTAGTTGGCGTAAATCGGTATGAAGCACTTTTCTACCTTCGGTTTCATTGATTGTTTCGCCTTTTATTAATGCTTCAATTCCTGCTTTTAGCTGTACTTCATCTGCCAATTCTGTTAATAAATCAATGGTAGTATTGGTGATGCGGTTTTTAGAAAAATCAATTAAAAAATCGTTCCAAACAATATGAAATTCATTTATTCGGTTGGGATTTTCAGCAAAAAGCTGTTGCATCTTTACAAATTGCACTTCGTAAAAATGTTGTCGCAGCTTTTGCCACGCTTGTGTTTCGGTTGGATTAATTTTTAATAACGGCATTTTTTCTAATTAAATTTTTCTGTAATCTTATCATCGATTGCTTTTTTCACAGGTTGTATTTGTGCTTTGAAATGGGCAATATCGCTTTGTTCCATTGCCAATGACGTTGGTAATTTTTGCTTTAACGGATCTACTTGTACACCATTTTTCCAAAAACGATAGCAAACATGCGGACCTGTTGCCAAACCTGTGCTGCCAACTTTACCAATAATATCGCCTTGATTAACGCGCTGTCCACGGCGAACCAAGATTTTAGACATGTGCAAATATTGCGTGGTGTACATGTTGTTGTGCTTAACTTTCACGTAATTTCCATTGCCCGATGTGCGTCCGGTTTCTATTACCACACCTGCTGCGGTGGTCATGATGGGCGTTCCGTGTGGTGCAGCATAATCGGTTCCGTTGTGTGCTTTGAAACGCTTTTGAACGGGATGAAACCTGCTTTTGGAAAATTTTGAAGTGATGGTGAAATATTTTAAAGGCGATTTTAAAAACATGGTTCGCATTTGCTTGCCGTTTTCATCGTAAAACTGCGTTTCGGTTTCGCCGGGTTGTTTGTACGGAAATCCATATACATCTTTGCCGTCATAGTTAAAATATGCACCTAAAATTTCCTCGGTTCCCACATAAATAGAATCATTAATAAATTTTTCGCGCACGGATAATGCAAATTGATCTCCTCTTTTAAACTTAAAGAAATCCACGTTCCAAGCAAATCGCTTCGCCAAAGCGGTTGCCAATCCAGGGTCTAAACCTTCTTTTTGAATAGATTCTGAAAGCGATCCTTCGATTTCGCCTGCAATGGTTCGCACTTTATAGGAAACCGGATAGTTTACTGTATATGCATGAATGGAATCTCGAAAATCAATAACCTGAAACCCCATATTATCGGGCTGATAAATAAGTATTTCTAATTTAGATAACGCATCCTTCGATTTTAAAAGCGTAAATGTTTTGCCGGCTTTAATTTTCCGTACATCAAATGAATCTTTTACTTTGCTTACAATGTCATGTATTTCAGTGGCATCGTAATTGTGGCGCGCCAAAATCATACCTAAATTATCGCCACGTTCCACTGTATCGCGTTCTATATGGTATTCGTTTAATGGAAAACCATACGCAAATTCGGGTATTGCTTCTTCTTTTTCGTTTTTAACCACTTCGGCAAATTCAGACTCGGACTCTTTCTTACCACACGAAAAAAGTACAGCAACAATGGTTATATATAATATGATTTGAAAACGTTTCATTACAAAGCATCTTTGCCCCAATTGGCTAATTCTTCTTCGCTCCACAATTCTGGAAAGAAAATTCTTCTTTGATATTGTGGCAACATGTATTTTTTCCAATCACTACCGCCTGTAGCTTCTTGCGGACCAGCTTCGCTTTCAATATATTTTTTGGCCGCATTAAAGTGTCCCATTACCCAAGTGATGTTCACCGTTTTGTCGTAATGGCGCATGGCTTCTCGCAATTCTTCATTTTGTTGATCTTCCAAAGGAAGTTGTTTAAACGTTTGCCACAAGTTTGCAGTGTTGTATTTTTCCATGAAATCAATAAATTCTTTTTTGTATTTTCTTTCGAATTCATTGATAAGGTATGATTTTTTACCGGTTTTGTAATCTTTTCCAGCTGCTTGCCAGTACATGTGCTCTAGGGCATGCTCATAAGGCGTGTTTCGGTCGATTGTATCGCGGTAACGGGCATCAATTAAATTAATTAAATCGGTTGAAGCAAATTCTATCAAACGATACTGTGCACTTTGAAAGCCACTGGCAGGGGTTAGGGTGTTGCGGAATTTAAGATACTGATCGGTGTCCATTCCATCGCGCATAATGGTGAACGATGTGGTGAGCATATCGAAATAACGCGAAATTCTTCCCAAGCGGTCTGTAAAAAAAGTAGTTGTTAAATTTTCAGCGAAACAAACCTGCTCCATTTCCCAAAGAATCATTTTGAACAATAATTCGTTTACCTGATGATACATGATAAAAACCATTTCATCGGGCAGGGTAGATCTTTGAATTTGCAAATTCAGCAAGGCATCTGTTTGAATATAATCCCAGTAGGTGATAGGCTTTTGCCATTTCATGCCTTCTAAATGGGTGTCTAATTTTTGGTTGATGTTGCTGAACTTTTCTTCTAAATCTTGAATTTTTTGCAGGCGTTCGGTTGAAATTTCCATTATTTTACGACTTTCAAATTGGTTTTTAAATTTTTGTATTGAATTAATTCTGCTTTTAAAGAACCCACAAGTAAGCTTGCTTGAATTTTTAACGGAACTTTGTTTTCATCGTTTGAAACCCAAAGAGTTAAACTTTCTTCTTCTTTAAAAACACGCCCTGACATTACATACGGACGAAACTTCATGGCGTTTACCGTACCAAATTTAGTTTTAATTTTTTCATAACCCATAAATTTTAGTTTAAATTTAAAGGTTTCGTCGTCAAAAAACATATCAATTTGTATGGTTTCGCCTACTTTCATGTTGTCTATTTTGTCGTGATTACGCAAATAGTAAAAAGCAGAAATAACGTCTTGAATATTATCTGAAACATTGTATGTTTTTTGGCTTTTTGCTTTGTAATCTTTCAGTAAAATGGTGTTGTTGGCATTGTTTACAAAACCTTCTTGGTTTTTGGTGTAACCCCCTTCATTAATTTTTCTGATAAAACGATACGGTTGCCCCGTGTTGATGTCAAAATAACTTTGATAATCGTCTTTTACTTTAAAAAAGGCTTTAGACAATCCAGTGGTATAACCATCGCCTTTTGCGTGATACACTTTTTTGCCGTTGTAGGTGGTTTCTTTTAATTCTAACGTTGCAATACCTGCATTTATAAAGCCATACGACACTTGAAATTTAAAGTACTCGCCCGACTTAAAAGCAGATGATTGCCCGAATGTTAATGCGGTTATTAGAAAAAATAAAATAGCTAAAATGTTGTTTTTCATATTCTTTTTCAATTTTGTTCGAAAGATACAAAACAATATCTGTTCCAAAGTTACTAAAAACAAAAAAACCCAGTTGTTTCCAACCAGGTTTTTATGCTATTAACCAACCAAAAAACTATAAATTATGAAAAATTTATTACACTCCAATAAGGTTATAGAAGCCTTATTTTTGCGAGTGCAAAGGTAGGTTTATTTTTTAAAACATTAAACATAAACTTTTATTTAACTTATGTTTAACATTTTAAAACTTTTAATTAAAGAGTTCCACGCTTTTCTTGCTCTCTTTCAATTGATTCAAATAACGCTTTAAAGTTACCAGCACCAAATCCACGAGCACCCATGCGTTGAATTACTTCAAAGAACAAAGTAGGGCGATCTTCTACGGGTTTCGTGAAAATTTGCAACAAGTATCCTTCTTCATCGGCATCAATCATGATACCTAATTTTTGTAATTCGTTTATATCTTCTTTAAATTTATCCATGTGGTCTTTTAAACGCTCTGGAATGGCATCGTAATAGGCTTGGGGCGGTGTAGATAAAAATTCTACTCCACGCGCTTTCATATCGGCAACGGTTTTAATAATGTCGTCGGTAGCTACTGCAATGTGTTGCACGCCTGCACCTTCGTAAAAGTCTAAGTACTCTTCGATTTGTGAACGTTTTTTACCTTCTGCTGGCTCGTTGATAGGGAATTTGATGCGCCCGTTTCCGTTGGCCATTACTTTAGACATTAAAGCCGAATATTCGGTGGTAATTTGTTTATCGTCAAACGAAAGGAAGTTTACAAAGCCCATAATATCTTCAAACCATTTCACCCAAACGTTCATTTGGTTCCAACCAACGTTGCCCACCATGTGGTCGATAAATTTTAAACCAACCGGAGCTGGGTTGTAATCGCTTTCCCATTTCACGTATCCTGGCATAAACAATCCATTGTAGTTTTTACGCTCGGTGAATAGAAAAACGGTTTCGCCATAAGCAAAAATACCTGCTTGAATAATTTCTCCATTTTCGTCTGATGATACGGTTGGCTCCATGAAAGATACTGCACCGCGCTTGGTGGTTTCTTCATAAGCAGCACGTGCATCTTCTACCCACAATGCGATTACTTTAACTCCGTCGCCATGTTTTTTAACGTGTTCGCCGATTGGTGATTCTGAGTTTAAAGCAGTTGTTAAAACAATTCTGATTTTATCTTGCTTAATAACATACGAAGCACGGTCGCGAACGCCTGTTTCTAATCCTGAATAGGCTTCAGACTGAAAACCGAATGCCGTTTTGTAGAAGTGAGCTGCCTGTTTTGCATTTCCTACATAAAATTCAACATAATCTGTACCTAAAATTGGTAAGAAATCTTGTGCTCCTTCAAATATTTTTTCTAATCCGTATTCTACAGATTTTAATTCTTTTGACATAATAATTGCTGTATTTTGTTACTATTGTTGTTTTATTCTTGACTCAGTGAATCTTGTGGTTGATTCAATGAATCGGTATAAATATAAATGCTGTCTTCTTCTGCTTCGTAATCCCATTCTTCGTCATCAATTCTCGATAATGTATCGGTTTTAGATTTGTTCATTTCTTCTCTAATTGCTGAGAACATAAAAGAACCAGTAATGACTAGATACACTACAAAAGCCAAAGTGATGAGACCGTTTATAACGAGTGCAATAATGTTGATGATGCGTGCCGTATTTACATTTTCTCTACTGTTATGAGAATATGTTTCTGGATTTACTTGGTACTCTTTTAAACTTTTATTGGCGCTTACAAGTCCAATTATTGAAAGTGCCAAGCCAACAAACGAAAGCCCACAGCAACCAAAAAGAATTGCCATGCACAAAGCAACAATTGCGAGCACTAATGCACTGGGATCGGCAGGTAGTTTTCTTTGAAACATTTATATATTTATTAATCTAACCATGATTGATAATATTGTTCATCGGCAATTTTCATTGCTTCTTCGGTAACCATCAACGGCTTGAATGTATCAACCATTACGGCTAATTCTTGTGTATCTACTTTGCCAATGCTTCGTTCCATTGCTCCAGGGTGTGGTCCGTGCGGAATTCCTGCTGGATGCAAAGAAATGTGTCCGGCTTCGATGTCGTTTCGGCTCATAAAATCACCATCTACATAATACAATACTTCGTCTGAATCAATGTTGCTGTGATTGTAAGGTGCTGGGATTGATTCTGGATGATAGTCATACAAACGCGGAACAAATGAGCACACTACAAACGCATCGGTTTCAAATGTTTGATGCACTGGTGGTGGTTGATGAATACGTCCTGTGATGGGTTCAAAATCGTGTATTGAAAAGGCGTATGGAAAATTATATCCATCGTATCCAACCACATCAAAAGGATGAGTTGCATATACCATATCAAAAATTTCGTCTTGTTTGCGAACTTTGATCAAGAAATCGCCTTTTTCATCATAGGTTTCCAATTCTTCCGGGCGGCGAATATCGCGTTCGCAAAAAGGGGAATGTTCTAATAGCTGACCAAACCAGTTGCGGTAGCGTTTTGGTGTGTAAATGGGTCTGCGCGATTCTACAATAAACAAACGATTATCTTCTGTGTCGAAATCAATTTTATAAATCACTCCGCGCGGAATCAATAAATAATCACCGTATTTAAAATCTAAATTCCCTAATATGGTGCGCAATTTACCGGTTCCTTTGTGAATAAAAATCAATTCGTCGGCGTCGGTATTTTTATAGAAATAATCTTGGGTTTTGTTTGTAGGTGCAGCCAAAGTAATGGTGCAATCGCTGTTTGTTAAAACCGCTTTGCGGCTTTCTAAAAAATCGGGGGTAGGAGGCACTTGAAAACCACGCAAACGGTAAGACTGTATGTTGTTTTTTCGGGCAATTTTCGGTGCCACGCTATAAGAACCCTTGATTTCTTTTACTTGCGTAGGGCGGTGCTCATGATACATGTTTGACGACATGCCATCGAAACCAACCGTGCCAAAAAGCTGCTCGTAATAAAATCCGCCGTTTGGTTTGCGGAATTGTATGTGGCGTTTGTGCGGAATTTTTCCTAATTTATGATATAAAGGCATAGTTTATTTGTTTTTAATTAATAAATAAAAGCATAGCATTGCCTTCTTCATTCGGGGTTGCGTTTAATGAAGTATTTAAGTTTTGATAATAATCCTTGCCATGTTTTCATACCTAACAAATATAAAAACTATTTTTTTGAGATGTATTAAATTTAAGAAAAAATAAAAAGAATCATTTAAAAAAGAACCTCATTTTAAAACCAAAAGCCTAAACTAAACCAAGTGTAATGCTTTTTTACCTCGGGCGAATAGGATTGTTTAATTTCTAATGGACCAATAACTGTTTGAAAACCATAACCCAACGCATACCCCGATTTTATGGGTTGTTCTAACCAATCGTTGTATTGAAACATAGCGTTTTGCAAGTGTATATAATTGGCAGTGAAATTGAGATGGTGTTTTTTGTAGAAACGGTAATCCACTCTTAAAAGGGCTTTTAGATAGGTGTTGGCATTTAAACTTAAAAAATCATAGCCAAAAAAGGGTTTGATGTTAGATATTGATTGAAAACCGTATCCACCTAAAAAATAATTCAGGTTAGTTGATGGCAAGCTGCCAATGGTTAAGCCCACGTCTGCTTTTGCTTCAAAGGAAATGCGATCAAAAAATGTTTTTACAGTTCCCAATTCGCCATTGATTTGTGTAAAGGGTTCAAAGTTTTCGTTATAGTCTGACGATATAAAGGTGTGTTTAATTTCTGCGTTGAAATTTAAACCTTGCGTGGGGAAGTATTTATTGTCATACGTATCTAAAACTACATTAAAATATGAACTGACATAGTGGCTGTTGTCTAACCAATTTTTGCTGAGGTTTACATTGCTTATATCCACAATTTGGTATTTGTGTTCTAAGCCCAAGCCAATAAGAAATTTATTGTTGTAATAATTTTGCAGATATAAACGGTTGGTTAAATCGGTAAATTTGGTGCTGAACGTTTCTAATGTAAAAAACTGGTCGGTAATAATGGGTTTTTCATCGGTTAACACATTGTATTTGAATTTATTAAGTCTGCTTTGTGCACCAAAACTCCATCGTAATCCATTGTCTATAAAGTAATTAAAATTGTATCGCACATTGTCGCCAAAAACAAAATCAAGCGAAGCTACATCGTTTTTAAAAAGAAGCTTTTTTTGGGTTATATTTACTAATGCGGCACTTTTATACAAATTGTCGAAATGCAAACCAAATTTTAAAAAGCGGTTTATGGTATTTTCCTTTAGATGCAACACTAAATAATCGCCTGTATCGTCGCCTTTTTCAAAATGATAATTAATACTGCTGAAATTTTGAGTGGCATTTAGATTGGTGATGCCGTGTTTCAATTCGTTAAACGATACACATTGTTCTTTAAAATAGCCCAATTTTCCAAAAACATAATCTTTGTTGTAATTTTTTAAAGTGTTTATTTTTACTTCTTTGATAGCCAAATCATCGTGTAATAAATATTCAGGAAGTTTCTTTTTTGTGTAACCATTGCTGATTTTTTGTAAGTCTGCCGTTTTTTCTCGGGCAGCATCGATTCCTTTTTGAATGATTTCGTTTCCTTTATCAAAAGTTACAACAGAGAAGTTTGAAATATCGGGTTTCATGTAAATATCAGTGGCATTTTTCTTTTCTTCCATCCCTTGATACATACTGTAGTTGGCAATTTGCATTAAAATATCAAAAACGCCTTTTATTTCGCTGCGGTCTTTTTTGCCGTCTTGCACATCCACACCAATAATTACATCTACACCTTTATCGCGTAATTCATTTATAGGATAATTATTAACCACGCCGCCGTCTATCAACAAACGATTGTCTATTTCAACAGGCGTGTATAAAGAGGGAAACGCGCCACTAGCCAAAATACTTTGTGCCAAATTTCCTTTTTCAAGCACCACGGCTTCCCCTGTAACCACATCGGTAGCCACGCAAAGAAAAGGAATGGGCAATTGCGCAAAATCATTTTCGTAACGTACATGTGCCAGCAATTTGTTTAATAAGTTATAGTTGTACATGCCTTTTGAAAGCGAAACGGGACTTCCTATTTTGAATTGATCAAACGGAAGCTGCAATGCATAAATTTCATCGTTTCTTTTTTCATAAAACGACTTGGAATTTCTAGGGATATAATCCTGCAAAAGAGCATCGGCATCAACCGATTTAAAGATAGAATCTAACTGATTGGCGGTGTATCCCGATGCATACAAACCACCAATTATAGCTCCCATACTGGTACCCGCAATATAATCTACTTGTACACCTTCTTCTTCAAGTACTTTTAAAACACCAATATGGGCCAAACCTTTTGCACCACCACCACTGAGAACTAACCCAACTTTAGGACGCTGATTTTCTTGAGGAAAAGCGAAAAGGCACAAGCAAAATAAAAAGCTTGTAAGAATAAATTTAAGCATCATGTTTGGCTATTTTATAATATACTGATTTCTTTAGTGTTGCTCAAATTTAATTAAAATTAAGGAATAATTGGTTTGGAGTGGGATGAAAAAAAATTAATTTTCAGGGGTTTATATCTAAAAAGCTTTCTATTTTCTCTTTTGATACTACTCGGTTTTTGGGCGAAGAAGTATATGAAAACGGTGGTAAAGATATGCCATGTTCTTTTGCGGCATCTTGGTAAAAAGCTTCTTTTGTTCTGTGGTCTGTTTCCACTAGATTAAAAACCGTATTAGGCAATGGTTGTTTAAGTAATAGGCAAATGGTTTTTAAAATGGTGTCTTGATACACAATGTTTACAGGTTCATTTCCATCTGCAATCTGGTCTTTTTTGGCTAAATGTTTTACAGGATGTCTGTTTTTTCCGATTAATCCACCAAGGCGTAGAATGGTAGCGTTAAATGCAGCATCTGTCAAAAAAACATCTTCGATATTTTTGAGTAGTTCTACCTTTGGAATAGTTAGCTTTAAAGCACTTGATTCTTTTACAATTCCTTCACAATCTTGATAAATGCCGGTGGAGCTGCAAACTATGATATTTTTAATAGCGTGTTTTTTTAATACATCGGCTAAAGAATAAAAAACAGCAACGGGTTGTGGCGTTAGTGTGCATATCAAAACATCTACATTTTTAAAAAAATCCAAACTGCCCGATACACCATTTAGTGACAACGCTACTGTAAAAGCGTTCAAACCTTGCGTTTGCAAAAGCTCTTTTTTTTCATTGGTAGTTACCGAAACCTTTACCGTATGATTTTTACTTAATACCTGTGCCAATTTGGTTCCTAACCACCCCGCGCCTAAAACTGCTATATTCAATTTATTTTAATTTTCTTAGTTTATATAAATCCAATCTTCGATCTTTTTTAATACGCACACTTCCCAATTCGTGTAGCTCTTTTAAAGCATTTAATTCCACATCAACAATCAACGTCATTTCGGTATTTGGTGTAGCTTCGGCTTTGACACCATTATTTGGAAAAGCAAAATCAGATGGAGTGAAAACGGCTGCTTGCCCGTATTGAATATCCATATTATTTACTTTTGGAAGGTTTCCTACACAACCGGTAATAGCCACATAGCATTCGTTTTCAATAGCACGAGCTTGCGCACAACTACGCACGCGGGTGTATCCGTTTTGCGTATCGGTTAAATAGGGAACAAAAAGAATTTCCATACCATCATCGCTCATTAGTCTGGAAAGTTCCGGAAACTCTACATCATAACAAATAATAATACCTATTTTTCCGCAATCGGTATCAAACGTTTGTATCACATCGCCGCCCTGCATTCCCCAATATAATCGTTCGTTTGGTGTGATATGTATTTTTCGGTACATTTCGGAAGATCCATCGCGTTTGCACAAAAAACCTACATTATAAAGAACATTTTCATCTAAATACGGCATACTTCCTGTGATGATATTGATATTGTATTGAATGGCGAGTTCTTGAAAACGTTTTTGAATGGTATCGGTATATTTTGCTAGTTCACGTATGGCTTCCGATTCAGATAAATGGTTGTAATCGGCCATAAGAGGTGCCACAAACAATTCAGGGAATGTGGCAAAATCACTTTCATAACCCGAAACGGCATCGATAAAAAATTCTGCCTGATCAAAAAATTCCTCTAAATTGTTTAAAGGCCGCATTTGCCATTGTATTAAACCTAAGCGAACCACACTTTTTTTGGTATTGATTAATACAGGTGATTTATCGTATGAAATATTGTTCCACTCCAGCAAAACGGCATAATCACGCGAATCGCGATCGCCTTCTAAATAGTTGCGAAGCAATCTTTTAATGTGGAAATCGTTATTGACCTGAAACGAAATAACAGGATCATGAATTTCCTTTGTTTTTACTTTTTCAAGATATTGCTTTGGAGTTAAATCTTTGGAATAATTATGGTAATTTGGAATGCGGCCGGCAAAAATAATCGATTTTAAATTGAGCTGTTCACACAATTCTTTTCGTCCATCATACAAACGTCTTCCTAGTCGCAAACCACGATAATTGGGGTGAATGAACACGTCTATTCCATATAAAACTTCTCCGTCAGGATTGTGTGTATTAAACTTTCCATCGGTTATAATATCATTGTATTTGTGGTTTGAAAGAGCAACACTTTCATCAACAATCAGCGACAAAGCAGCGCCCACAACAACATCATCTACTACAATAACGATTTGCCCTTCAGGAAAAATCTTTAATAATCGGCGAATTTCTTCTTTTTTCCAATACGGATCATCTACACCTTCTTCGTATGCTTGCAGCATAGAGTTCTTTAAACCAATATAATCTTCAATTTCTAAATTTCGTAGTTCAACTTTGTTAATTTGCATTTTTTTCAAAAAATTTTTTTTAAGATAAAAAAAAAGCAGCAACTTTTTCTTAAATAAAACTAAAAATAATCTGACTTTGGAACTGTAAAAAGACTTTAATTTTTAAAAAAATATTTGAATTAGTTGATTTATAGGTAATTGAAAGGAGTTTTGTAATCTATTTCTCAAAATAAGTAAACAGCTTACAAACAAAAAAGTCTGCATCATTTAATAATACAGACTTTTTTTAGCTTTTTAAAGTAACCCTTAAAACGTGTAGCCCAACTTCACACCAGCTTTAAACACAAAGTTATCAAAATGACGGTTATCGATGCCACCTTTGCCACGCACTTCCCATTTCCAGTTGAAACCAACCGATGGGTCGATGCTTAAATTTTTGCTAAGATGTATTTTGTATCCAAGATTGGGGTTAAAAATACTCCAGAAACTGTACTTTCCTTCAAAATTTTCCCCATTGATCATTTCGTCGAATTTAATTTGTCCGTGTGTAATAAAGTTTTCTGCATAGAAACCTTCTCGAACTCCTTTCTTAAAATAGGTGCGGCTACCCAATTCAACTACAAATCCTTCTCCGGTACTTTTTAAATAATTGTTGTCGTATTCCAATTGTCCGTAACTAATATTCAACAAGCGCGATGTTAAACGTTCGTCTTTTCTGGCTTCTTTCGTGAATTCTAAGCTAACACCGTATTGTGTAGGTTCAGAAAAATTGTAGTTTGCAGAGATGGTGACCACATCTTTTTGTTGTTCTTGGGCAAAGGCAGCTGCCGAAAATAAAGTAAATAAGTAAACTAATTTTTTCATACTATTTTGTTGTTTTATGATTTGTTTGGGTCAAACCAAATTGCGTGCCAAAATTTTGTTAAAACTAAAAAACTACTAAAAGTTGTAGCTTTAATAGATTTAATTTTTATATCGTATCTGATTTAAGAGTATAAAACTCTTTGTTTTAAATTCTTCTGTTACTTACAATTGTTGTATTTTTCAAATAGTTTGTCGAAGTTTATTTTTTCTATTTCTAAATGTTTTGGTGCACCATTTTGTTTTATGAAATTCCACTTTGCTTTTTTGTCGATTTGCATTGGCTGAATTTTTTCACTTAATTGATAAATTTGTCTATTCGTAAGGTTGAAAAAGACCTCACTATATATTTCAAATTTTAAACAAGGAAATTTTTTATTTAGGTTGTATTCAGTATCCCATAAGTATAAAACTTCGTTTTGATTAATTTCAATAATGTATAAGTCGCTCTCGTCATCATACTCTGGTGCTATTGCAATTTTTTTAGCAGTAATTAGACAAGTGTCAACCGTTCCTTTGACTATAATTGTATTTAGTTGTTCTAAAAATGACTTACATTTTTTTCTTTTTTTGTAGATTTCATATGGTACAAAAAAGACAAATGCAAATAGTAAAACGGCAGTTGTTCCTAAAAGGAAAAGCCAAAAACTATCAGCAATTCTAAAAGAAATATATATTAAAACTATTCCCAAAATTGTAGCTGCAATAAAATGATGGAGTTTAATTTTACTGCTTTTTTCTTTTTCTTTCTGCAATTTCAAGGTGTTTAATATTCGTAGTTCGTCAGGGTATAAATACCTTGTCTTAAAGTGAATATTCATGATACTAATCTGTGTATCTGTGGTAAAAATTACTCTTTTATAACAATTTGCATGGTTTCGCGATTAATTTGCTGCAAAAGCACTGCTTTGTTTGCAATTACTTTTTCAGCAGCTTCGGGCGTGAAATGTCGAATGGTATAAAGTGATACGTTTTCGTTGTATGTAATCTTGAAATTGTTGTCTAAATCTTCTAAAATGTGTTCAAAGTTGCCAAATTTATCTTCCACACAAACCGTGAAACTAATTGCCGCATTTTGTATAACATTTACTTTTATGTGTTGATCGGCAAACAATTTAAAAATATCGCTTACTTGATGTTCCATAATAAATGAAAAATCTTTTGAAGCAATAGAAATAAGTAATTGGTTTTTCTTTACAATAAAACACGCAGTGTGAGGTTCTAAATCGGCACCTTTAGAAACCGATGTTCCCGGCAAGGTTGGGTTTACAAACGATTTTACAAACAAGGGGATTTCTTTTCTTTGTAAGGGTTGTAAGGTTTTTGGGTGAATGACCGATGCGCCGTAAAAAGCCAATTCAATAGCTTCGTGATACGAAATTTGATTCAGTAAAACAGTGTCTTCAAAATATCTTGGATCGGCATTTAAAACACCCGGTACATCTTTCCAAATGGTTACACTTTCGGCATTCAAACAATAAGCAAAGATCGCTGCCGAATAATCAGAACCTTCTCTGCCTAAAGTAACCGAAAAGTGATTGGGATCAGACCCTATAAAACCTTGGGTTACATAGAGTTTTTTGCCTTGTAATTGATTGGTGATATTTTGTTCGGTTGCTTTCCAATCTACCAAACCATCGCGGTATGTGGTGTCGGTTTTAATCAAATTACGGGCATCAATCCAAATATTTTCAATGCTTTGGTCGTTAAAAAAATAACTTAAAATGGTAGTAGAAATAATTTCGCCATACGAAACAATTTGATCGTACACAAAATTGTAATTGGGCGATTTGTTGGTAGAAAGGAAAAACTCCATTTCTACGAATAAAACACGTACTTTGTCAAAAACCAAATGGCTTTTATTTTCAAACAATTCATTCAGAATTTCTAAATGGTAATCAGAAACAATTTGTAGGGCGTTTTTTAGCTCTTCGGGTTTCTTAAAATAAGCATTCACCACATCTTCCAAGGCGTTTGTGGTTTTGCCCATTGCCGATGCAATGATTAAACTATTGTTGAAACCAACGGTTTTTAATACATGTAACACGTTGCGAATTGCTTGCGGATCTTTGATAGACGCACCACCAAATTTGAATACTTTCATTTTGCTTATTAGTAAATTAGGTTCATAAAAAAAATAGAATTGTTTTGTTTGTTTGCGGCAAAAATAATGAACCGTTTTCATTGAACAATAACTACATTGCAAAAAACTTAAAAGAAATGGGTTTATATTTACATTTTACCGATATTTGTACCAGTTTTACAATAAAAAATGGAAGAAAGATATACTACTTTAGGTGAATTTATAATAAAAAAACAGCAGGATTTTGCGTATTCTTCGGGTGAATTATCTCGGTTAATGAACTCTATTCGTTTGGCATCGAAGATTGTGGCGCAGAAAGTAAACCAAGCAGGTTTGGTAGATATTACCGGAGCCTTCGGAAGCGAAAACATTCAAGGCGAACAGCAACAAAAGTTAGATGTTTTTGCCAATGAAGTGTTTATCCAAACGCTTATTAACCGCGAAATTGTTTGTGGAATTGCATCGGAAGAAAACGATGATTTTATTACCGTTTGCGGAGCCGATGGCAACAACAATAATAAATATGTGTTGCTGATGGATCCTTTAGATGGCTCATCAAATATAGATGTGAATGTTTCTGTTGGAACTATTTTTTCAGTATATCGCCGTATTTCAGAACCAGGAACACCAGTTACCCAAGCCGATTTTCTTCAAAAAGGAATTCACCAAGTGGCAGCGGGTTATGTGATTTATGGTTCTAGTACCATGTTGGTTTACACAACCGGCAATGGTGTAAATGGGTTTACGTTAGATCCATCTTTGGGAACGTTCTTTTTATCGCATCCCGATATGAAAATAAGTGATAACGGTTCTATATTTTCTGTTAACGAAGGAAATTTCAATCAGTTTCAGCAAGGGGTAAAAGATTATATTTCTTTTTGTAAGGATGATTCCAACAAAAAACCATACAGCGGTAGATACATTGGTAGTTTGGTAGCCGATGTGCACAGAAATATTTTAAAAGGAGGTATTTATATGTATCCCGGAACAGTATCAAAACCAAACGGAAAGTTGCGTTTATTGTATGAATGTAATCCTTTTGCCATGATTATTGAACAAGCGGGCGGAAAAGCAACCGACGGGCACCAACGAATTTTAGAAATTGAACCTACCGAATTGCATCAGCGCGTGCCAATTTTCTGCGGAAGTAAAAATATGGTTGATAAATTAGAAAGTTATTTGTAAAAATATTAAATGGTCTGAAGAAATTCAGACTATTTTTTTTGTAAATTAGCAAGAAGATTAATCAGAAAAATCATGGAAAACAAAAGTATATCAAAAGCAGTAATTTTAAGCGTGGCCATTATAATAGGTCTTTTTTCGTTAGGCTTTTTTATATTTAAAGGACTTAAAACATTTAGCGACAAAGACCGCGTTGTGGCCGTAAAAGGACTTGCAGAAATGGAAATGAAAGCCACTTCTGCTTGGGTTACACTAAGTTTTTCGTTTTCGGGCGATGATTTGAAAGGCGTTATCAACCAAACAGAGGTTAAAAAAAACAACGTTATAGCTTATTTGGAAAGTATTGGATATGCAAAAGATGCAATAAAAGTGAACAATTTGAATGTTACCGATCGCCAAACATACTATTCCAGCGAATGGCGTGATGGCAAAGAAGTTCAAATCAAAATTGATCGATACACAGCCGCACAAAGCCTTTCAATAAAATCTAATGAAGTTGAAGAACTGGAAAGTAAAGCATCGAAAATAGAGCTTGATTTAATTAGTAAGGATCTAACATCAAAAATATATGTTGCGTACACCTTTCCCGAGCTAAACACGATAAAGCCAAAGTTAATAGCAGAAAGTACAAAAAACGCCCGGATTGCAGGGGAGCAATTTGCAAACGACTCACAGGCGCAATTGGGAAAAATAAAAACGGCATCACAAGGACAAATTTCTATTGTGGGTAATTATAGATATTACGATGGCGAAGGTGCAGAACCTTCGGAAAGCCCCAAAGAACCTTATATGCAAAAAGCAAGAGTGGTGAGTACCATTGTGTTTTTCTTAGAATAAATAAAATAAGCAGATTATAAAAAAAGCGAGTATCAACTCGCTTTTTCACTTATTGTTTTAATGTAAAGATCCATTTCCAACTTAAAATCTTCTAAACTGTATTCCATTACCAACAAACTAAGCGCTTTATTGGTAATAGCCCGAATATCGCCTACAAATCCCAAAGCCGATGCAAATTTTTGCAAAATGGCTTTCTGTTCAGGACCCAAAATATGGTTAATAAACACAATATGCGCCAGATCAAACAAGCGCTCAATGCGTCGCTCTTGTAAATAAGGAGGATTTACGGGATATTTTGTTGGATCTTCTAAAATCGATTTAAAATCTTCTTCTGTAATATCCAGTTTACTTGCCAATGCTTCAATGAATTGGCGTTCCGTTTCCGTGTATTTTCCATCGCTAAAAGCAATGCGTACAATCGATGCAAAATGACCTTTATTTCTTTCTTTTAATCCGCTATCATAAATATCCTGATACGACATATATTTTTATTTTAAAATTACCTACTAAATTTAACTATAAAATAAAAAATATGCAATTATTTTCTTACATTTATCATAATTTTAATACATTTCTCTTGCTATAAAAATATTTTAAATACCCAAATATATCTTTCGTTTAAATTTTTAGAATTGTTTTTTTTATGTAATTTTGCACTACCAATTTCTGTTAAAAAAAACAAAATAGTTCCTTTTTTCAATATATGAAAAACCAAACAAAGCTTAATAAGTATGACAAAGCCTACTTAAAAATTGCAAAAGAGTGGGGGCAGTTATCTTATTGTCAGCGAAAAAAAGTGGGTGCCATTATCGTTAAAGATAAAATGATTATATCCGACGGATATAACGGTACGCCATCGGGTTTTGAGAACTGTTGTGAAGACGAAGAAGGAACCACCAAATGGTATGTGCTACATGCAGAAGCCAACGCCATTCTAAAAGTTGCCAAATCTACGCAATCGTGCGATAATGCAACACTTTACATTACAATGAGTCCTTGCAAAGACTGCAGCAAGTTAATCCACCAAGCAGGTATTGTGCGTGTGGTTTATCAAAATAGTTATAAAGATTTAGCTGGTATCGATTTTTTAAAGAGAGCTGGAGTGGAAGTGGTTCAGATAGAAGATTTAAGCTCTTTGTTGTATGAGTAAGAAAAATTATTTATGGCCTTTAATAACAATGGGTTCCTTGGCAGCCGGTATTGTTTTAGGCGGATTTTTTGCTAAAAACGGTGCCCCCTTTTCTGTTAAAGAAGAAAAAGGGCGCGTGAAGCTAAACAAACTTATCGACTTGATTGAGCAGGAATATGTGGACAACGTAAATACCGATTCCATTATCGATATGACGGTTAACAATATCCTTTCGCAATTAGACCCACACTCTACCTATATTTCAAAATCAGAATTTGATGAGGTTCAAAACGTGATGAAAGGTTCCTTTGTAGGTATCGGAATTAATTACCATATTTTAAACGATACATTGGCAGTTGTAAAACCTTTGCCAGGCGGTCCTTCAGACAAAGCAGGGCTAAAACCGGGCGACCGAATTCTATATGCCGAAAAGGTGCAATTGTTCAATCAAGGTCTTTCCAACGATTCTATCGTAAACCTCTTAAAAGGAAATGCCGGCACAAAAGCACTTTTAAAAGTTTATAGAAAATCTACCAATAAAACCTTTGATGTTGAAATTGCAAGGGGTGAAGTGCCTCTAAAAAGCGTGGATACTGCTATAAAAATTGATAGCGAAACGGGCTATATTAAAATAAACCGATTTTCAGAAACCACCTATTCCGAATTTAAAAACGGCTTGCAATCATTGTTGAATCAAGGGATTAATGAGTTGGTGCTAGACCTGCGCGAAAACGGCGGCGGGTATATGGAACCGGCTATCCAAATTGCTGATGATTTCTTAGACGGAAACGAAATCATTGTGAAAACAGTAAACAAAAAAGGTAATGTAAAAATTACCAAAGCATCAAACAAAGGGCTGTTTACTAATAAAAAACTATATATTCTTATCAATGAAAATTCGGCATCTGCAAGCGAAATTATTGCCGGAGCCATTCAAGATAACGACCGGGGAACAATCGTTGGCCGACGTTCTTATGGAAAAGGATTGGTGCAACGCGAAATGTATTTAGGCGACGGATCTGCCGTTCGGTTGACCACAGCGCGTTATTACACGCCTTCAGGTAGATCGATTCAAAAACCCTACAACGATGGACTAGATGAATACAATAGCGATCTAAGCAACCGTTTCAAATCAGGTGAGTTGTATTCCAAAGACAGTATTCATTTAGCAGACAGCCTTAAATTTAAAACAATAAAAGGCAGAGTTGTGTTTGGAGGTGGTGGTATTGTTCCAGATGTTTTTGTGCCGTTAAAAAACAAACACGGGGAAGATGCTATACAGCTTTTAATGAAAACATCGTTGGTAAGCTACTACGTTTTCGAACAAATCGAAAAAGAACGTGCTGTTTTGGAAAAACTATCGCCCAAACAGTTAGCAGAGCGTATCTACAACAATCCAAAATATTTTAATGAGTTAAAAGCACATTTAAAAGCAAGTGGACTTACATTTAACTTAGACCGTCATAAAAACAATATCATGTTTTACTTGGTTGCCGAATACGTGTACCAATTATACGACGATAATGCATATTACCACTGGATTTTACAACAAGACCCCATGATACAAAAAATAAACACCTTGCAATAAGGTGTTTTTTTTCGGGTTTATTGAAAAAGTCATTTTTATATATTTGAGGAAACAATCAAACAGTTATATGAAAAAATTTTTTCATTTATTGCCTTTTTTATTCGTTCTGAATTCATGCGGATTGATTATCGTAAACGGCTTTTCAGACGATTATAATAATTTAAAAGAACAACACAAAGCAATGATTGTTTCTTTTAAACCCAACCAACCTGTAGAAAAAACCGCATTTTTGTTATTAATCCAGTTGAATTACGCACTGAAATAAAAAAATATCCTAAAGCATTGGTTTATACATTTGCAAGTGGTTGCTCGTCTGAGTTTTGTAAACCTTTATATGTTTATGAGAATTGGGCTCAAAAAAACAATTACAAACTTTTTCTGGTAATGGTAAGTTATGCCAATTTAGATTATACTTTGCAAGAAATATATGATTCGCAATTATATGTTATAGATAGTCATTACTTTAAAGAATCTCGCTTTAGAAGCTATGTTTCTTATTTTGAAAATGAATTACAAGGTCTAGACAGATATGCAAAAGATAAAACAATAGGGAATTTATTCTTTTTTGAAAACGGTGTCTTTGTTAAAAATATGCGCGAGTTACCTAGGGAATAAAGAAGAAAAAAAACGCATCAATTGCTTGATGCGTTTTCAGCCTTAATTCACGAAGATAATGCGTATCCTATCTAAAAAAATGTGCGAAAAACTGCGTGAATTGATCCCTCGTCAGCAATTCGATATTCCTATTAAGGTTGTCATTTGAGCGAAAATTATTGTGCGTGAAACCATTAAAGCGTTGCGATAGGATGTTACTGCATAATGTTATGGTGCTGATATTTTGCGTAAACGTAAATTGTTAGAAAAACAAAAAGCAGGAAAAAAAGTATGCGCCAGGTTGGTAACGTAGAAATACTACAATCGGCATTTATGGCTGTTTTAAAATTGAATGATTAATGAGTTGTAAACTTTTAGTTTATAGCTTTTAGATATAAAAAAAAGAGGCTGTCCAAAAAGGATAGCCTCTTTGTTATACTACTAACTTTTCAACATCATCACTAAAGTTAATTTCTTGCTTTTTTTGAAATAAAGACCGCTGATAGCATCTAAATTCGACAAAAATGACAAGTTTAGAACCAAAAATACGGCGTTTGAATACCGTTTTTCTTCCCGCAACTGCTACAGCCACCATTTTTCTAAAATTATGTCCAAGAGCCATCAGTAGAAATTCTAATTCTACTTTCTCTAAGCCTTTGAATGTAAATCTATTAAAATCATTATTGTGCTTGAGTTGCCCAAAAACAGCCTCTACTTCTATAGGGCGTTTACTGCGATGTTCCAGCCCTTTCTCGCTCGTTAATAAATTTCGAGCCTTTTCTTTAAGCTCATTCAACCGGTGATTGACTTCTATTCTGCGATTACCTTTTGCATTGAAGCATTGCTCTCGAAGCGGACAATTATTACAGTTTTTTGCCTGATAATAAGACACTTGCGATTCGTGTCCGTTGCTCGAAATTCGTTTTCCTTTGCCAACATTTTCCATTCGTTGACCCATCGGACAAACGTAAAAATCTTGTTCTTTGTTGTAGAATAAATTCTGAACCAAAAACGGATTATTTTTCATCGTCCGTTTCGCTTCTTTGTGAAAATAATTGTACTTCACGTAGGCTTTAATGCTTTTATTTTCAAGCATTTCGTAATTTTCTTCGCTTCCATAACCTGCATCGGCAACCACATCTTTGCTTTGTTTTCCATAGAGATTTTCAAAACCATCAAGATGCGATTCCAAAGTCGTGGTATCCCCCGGTTTTTGATGGATGGAAACGTGGGTAATAAACTGATTTTCAGTTGAAATCTGCGTATTATAAGCCGGTTTAAGCTGTCCGTTTTTCATGTGATCTTCCTTCATCCGCATAAAAGTAGCGTCAGGGTCGGTTTTGCTGTAAGAATTCCTATCGCCTAAAGTTTCTAGGTCTTTTTCGTATTTTTCTAATTTTGGAAGATGCTCATCCTGAAGTTTTTGTAGCTCTTTTGCCTGTTTTTTAGTGGGTTCTTTCAGCTTTTTATTCAAGATCGATAGCTTCTCCCGAAGTTCTTCCGAATTGATGCTTTTAGGTAATTCTTCTTTGTTAATTTCTTGATTATCAGACTGAATAGCACTTTCGATATCTGAAAGAATCGTGTTGATTTTAACTTCTAATTTTTCCTTGTATTTTTCAATCGAACCTCTCCAAACAAAAGTATAACGATTCGATTTGGCTTCGATTTTTGTTCCATCAATGTACTGAATATCAAGACTTACATAGCCCATTTCAACCAGCATTTTCACTACTTCGGCAAATAGTTGTTGAATATGATTTTTTAATATTTTCCCTCGAAAGTCGTTAATGGTTCGGAAATCAGGCGTAGAGTTGCCCGAAATGTACATGAAATAGATGTTTTCGGTGAGTGCTTTAGCTATTTTCCGGCAAGAATAAACGTTTGACAAATAGCTGTAAAACAACACTTTAATCATCATTCTTGGATGATATGCAGAGGTACCACCTCCTTTGTACAACTTAATTATATTGCTAATATCCAACGAGTTAACGACCTCTTCGATTAATCGAACAGGGTGATTATTAGGGATTTTATCAAAAATATTAATCGGAAAAAGTTCAGGACTATTGCCTGTTTGATTTTTAAAAACTACCTTAGCCATTGTTGGTTTTTTGTGCAACTCTAAGATAATTATTTTGGAGAAAAAATACAACAAAAAAAAGCTGTCCGACTTTTCGGACAGCTTCTTTTTGTTACATTTTAGTTAACTCTTCTTCAATGATGTTTGGTAAATAATTCCGAGTTAGTTTTTTGAAGTTTGGATAACCAAAATAAACAATTTTACCTTGCGGATCTATAACTAGTACAGTCGGTGCTACATTAAAATTCAGTTGTTTGAAAATTAATTCGCTTGCATATAGCTTTTCTAAAGTAATACTTGACTCTATTTTTTTAAATATTTTTTCATTATGGCGCTTACCTAAATTAATATTAACAACTTTAAAATCAATGTTTTTGTTTGATTTATATTGTTCTGCTAACTCGTGAAATTTAGAAATACTTTCAGGGCATTGAGCACATGAAGTAGTCCAAAATTCAAATAAAGTTAATTTTCCTTGAAAAGAATTTAATGGAACTTCATTCCCTTTTTCGTCTAAAAAAGTAACCCTTTTTAATTGTGAAGTTTCAATTTTATTTTTTTCGTTCTCTGTCCTTGAATAATATACATAAGCTGTTAAAACTAGACAGAAAGGTATAAAAAAAGCAATTATTTTAGTTTTAGAAATCTTATAAACATTATTTACGTATACCAAAACCGCAACCAATAAATAATTCCAAAAAAATGGCTTTCCAATAAAACCTTCGTCATAAAACAAGTCATAAATATACATACTTGTATATAGCAATAATATAGGTAGGAAAATAATTATTGAGGTTGTTTTTTTAGAAAAAGGCGATTTACTAAATAAAAAAAACGATGATAACAAGAAAAATACACTTGTTAAAAACAACCTATACAATGTATGTAAAAAAGACCCTGAACCAATCATTACAATTAATACAACAATACTTAATAGTATAAATTGAGGTTTTGAAAATTGTTTCATTCTACATTAGCTTTAATAATAATTTCATGGAGAGATTCCGCCGTATTAGTTTCTACTACAATTGCTTGTGACAGATTCCCTTTTCTATTTAAACCTGGAATAAATTCCATTTTTAATTGTGTTTTATTATTTGGTTTAATTATACTATCTTTAATATTCACTAAAGTACAACCGCAATTTGATGATGTTTTTTTTATAATTAAATCTTCATTCATAGGGTTAACAACTTCTATATTAAAGAGAACTGTATCTTCTTTAGATACAGTTCCTAGATTTATTTCTTTATTTGTAAAAATCTCAGTTTTTTTATTTTTTTCGATTCCTCTTTACAGCTAATAAAAAACACACATGAAAATAGTACAAAGAAAATATTTAAAAATAATTTTATCATTTTATGTATATTATATTACAGGCATATACCCATCACATACCCAAAGCCAAAGAAATCCACAATCATTCGTTTGTTCACCTGATGGACAGTCTGTTTCGCAATCAGGGTTAACTATTGAACCTTGATTACATGTACAATAGTTTCCATCATTAGGATCGCCAGGAGAAAAAACTAAACTATCATAAAAACTTGCTGCACCTTCTGCAGATATTGATGACCATTCTCCATTATCTACCATACTAGCTAATGTTCCAAAATAGTAATAGCCCTGTATAGGATGAAAAATTTCTAATTTACTATTATCATATTTACTTTTAAATGAAATATTATCTGTTGAGTTATGTAAAAAGACATTACTGTTTAGATCAACTTTCAATTCATTCATAAAAGCAGTTTGTTCTGTTGTTAAATCTTCATTCGCTATAATATAATCAATCCTTTCATTCCAAATAAAATACTTTTCTTCTGGGGTTAATAATCGATAAGCAGCTTTTGTAACTCCACTGTTTTTTGACTGCGTTACAAACTCTACTTTTGCTTGGTCAACACTTGTTGTTTGTTCTTCATTGGAACAAGAAATAAAGAATTAGACAGTAATAAACTGCACATAATTAAAAATGTTTTTTTATACTTTTTTAATTTTGAATTAATATTTAACAAGTATAATATAATATAATATAATATCCAAATAAAAAACGCATCAATTGCTTGATGCGTTTTCTGGTTGTTTGTTGTTTACTTATTTATTTACTTACTATGAAAAAATTATTTTGCTTTAGTGAATTCTAAATGAACAATGAATTTTACTTCTTTTGCAATACCCATACCTGTAGGGTCATAATTGATGTTAAATGCCGTTCGGTCTATTGTTGTAGTAGCTTGAAAGCCTACTTTTTGGTTACCTTGGCCGTCATCTTTCAATAAACCGCCGTAAACCAAATCGAAAGTAACGGGCTTTGTAACATCTTTAATGGTTAAGTTTCCGTTTAATTTGTAGTTTTTACCATCTTTTTTAACCGATGTTGATACAAATTTAATATCGTTATATTTTGCGGTATTGAAGAAATCTGCCGAACGTAAATGATTGTCGCGAGCATCAACACCTGTGTTTACTGAGCTTGCATCGATTGTGAAATTGAATTTTGCAGAAGTAATATCTTCATTCTTCATTTCTAAAGAACCTTGGTATTTATCCATTTTGCCATCTACAAACGAAATTCCTAAATGACCAACCGAAAAATTCAAGAACGAATGGTATGCATCAACATTATATTTTGTTTGTGCAAATGATGCTACCGAAAATAGAGTTGCAACAAAAAATAGGGCTATCTTTTTCATTATCTGCTTTTTAATTTTGTGTAAAACAAATGTAGAACAATAGCAATAGAGAACCGTTAATGTAGATTAAGAAATGATTTAATATAAAAAAAGCCCAACAATTGTTGAGCTTTTTATTTAAAATTTGAATGAAGTTTATAATTGTGGACCCGCCGCAACCAATGATTTTCCTTCTTCGTTATCTGTATAGTTTTCGAAATTTGTTACGAACAATTGCGCTAAATCGGTAGCTTTCGTTTCCCATTCACTTGCATCTGCATACGTGTTTCGTGGGTCTAAAATGTTGGTATCAACACCTTCTAAAGCTGTTGGAACTGCTAAATTGAAAATCGGAACAATGGTAGTTTCTGCATTTTCGATAGATCCATCTAAAATACGATCGATAATAGCACGAGTATCTTTAATAGAAATACGTTTTCCGGTACCGTTCCAACCAGTGTTCACCATGTAAGCTGTAGCGTTGTGCTCTTCCATTTTCTTAACCAATTCTTCACCGTATTTTGTTGGGTGCAAGCTTAAGAATGCTTTACCAAAACAAGCCGAAAAAGTAGGCTCTGGCTGTGTAACGCCACGTTCTGTTCCTGCTAATTTTGCTGTAAACCCTGATAAGAAATAGTATTTTGTTTGTTCAGGTGTTAATTTAGAAACCGGAGGCATCACTCCAAAAGCATCTGCAGTTAAGAAGATTACTTTTTTAGCGTGACCTGCTTTAGAAACCGGTTTTACAATATTTTCTATATGATCTATTGGATACGAAACACGAGTGTTTTGTGTTACAGATCCGTCTTTGAAATCAATTTTTCCTTCTGCGTCAAGTGTTACATTTTCTAATAATGCATCACGTTTAATAGCTGCAAAAATTTCTGGTTCGTGTTCTTTGCTTAAATCGATTGTTTTGGCATAACATCCGCCTTCAAAGTTAAAAACACCGTCATTATCCCATCCGTGTTCGTCATCACCAATCAATTCACGCTTTGGATCTGTTGATAAAGTGGTTTTTCCTGTTCCAGATAAACCAAAGAAAACTGCCACATCTCCCTCTTTTCCTTTGTTTGCAGAGCAGTGCATGGAAGCAATTCCTTGTAATGGCAAGTAGTAGTTCATCATAGAGAACATCCCTTTTTTCATTTCACCACCGTACCAAGTACCGCCAATTAACTGCATTTTTTCGGTTAAGTTGAATGCAATGTAAACTTCAGAATTTAAGTTGTGTGCTTTGTAATCTTTAAACGAAGTTTTAGATGCATTGATTACCACAAAATCAGGCTCGCCAAAGTTTTCTAATTCAGCTTCTGTTGGGCGAATAAACATATTTTTTACAAAATGTGCTTGCCAAGCCACTTCCATAATGAAACGTACTTTTAAACGAGTGTCTTCGTTGGCACCGCAAAAAGCATCAACCACATATAGTTTTTTACCTGATAACTCAGTCACAGCATTTTGTTTTAATGCTTCCCAAGTATCTTGCGAAATAGGTTTGTTGTCGTTTTTAGCATTGTCAGAAGTCCACCAAATAGTGTTTTCTGTCACCGCATCTTTTACAATATATTTATCTTTAGGAGAACGACCTGTAAAATCACCAGTCATTACGTTTACAGCGCCAAGTTCTGATACCTGCCCGCGTTCAAAACCTTTTAAATTGGGGTTTGTTTCTGCTTTAAATAATTCGTCATACGAAGGGTTGTAAATTATTTCTGCTACATTTTGTATTCCGTACTTATCTAAATCGATTGATTTTGAAACCTTCATGTTTAAATCTTGTGTTGTTTTAATTTGCATACAAACTTACTAATAAATTTATAATTTTTTTTATTAATTGCTTTTTTGTTTCATTGAATAAAAAGCAGTGAGAAACCAACTTACAATTAAAAATAAACCACCAACGGGAGTGATAGGACCTAAAAAGCTAAAATTAATACCTGATAATTGCTGTGTGGCAAGCAAAAATATCGATCCTGAAAACAAAAAAATGCCAATGGTGGTAAAAATTCCAATGGTGCGTTTGTTTTTTTCGGTTAGCACGTTTAATTGTGCAATAAGTAGCAAAAATAAAGCGTGATACATTTGGTAGCGCACACCAGTTTCAAAACTTACCAACTGTTCTGCCGATAAAACTTTTTTTAAACCATGAGCGCCAAAAGCTCCTAATATTATCGCTACAAATCCAAAAAAAGTAGCTAAAGTTACTAATTTTTTAGTCATTTTAGTATTTTTTTCAAATGTACACTTTTTATTGATAAAGCGGTTTTCTGTTCAATGGTTTTTTAGTACTTTTAGCACGATAAAAATCATAATTAATGAAAAATATATTGTTGTTTGGTTCGGGTAGATCCACATCTTCCTTAATTAAATATTTATTAGAACGCACAGAAACCCATCAATTTAAACTTTATATTGCCGATCAAAGCATTGTATCGATCCAAGCAAAGATTGCAGACAACCCCAATGCATTTGCCGTTTCTTTAGATCTTAATAACGATACAGAACGTACCAAATTAATCGAAAAAGCCGACGTGGTTATTTCTATGATGCCTGCTTTTTTGCACCCAATCATCGCAGCCGATTGTTTAACTTACGGGAAGCATTTGGTAACGGCTTCTTATATTTCAAATGAATTAAAGGAAATGGATGCCGAGGTGAAAGCAAAAGGGTTGATTTTTATGAACGAATGTGGATTAGATCCCGGGATTGACCACATGAGTGCCATGAAAGTTTTAGACGAGATTCGTGAAAAAGGCGGCAATCCGGTACATTTTGAAAGTTTTTGCGGTGGTTTGGTTGCTCCAGAATCAGATGATAATGTATGGAAATACAAATTTTCGTGGAACCCTCGTAATGTGGTGGTTGCCGGACAAGGTGGTGCTGCAAAGTTTTTGCAACAAGGTACTTATAAATATATACCCTATCAACGTATTTTTAAACGTACCGAATTTTTAGAAATCGAAGGTTTTGGCCGATTTGAAGCCTATGCAAACCGCGATTCTTTAGGTTATCGCGAAGCTTATGGTTTAGAGAAAGCACATACCATTTATAGAGGAACCATGCGCAGGGTAGGTTTTTCGCGTGCGTGGAATATGTTGGTGCAGTTGGGCGTGACAGATGATACCTACACGATTGAAGATTCAGAAAACATGACCTATCGCGAGTTTATCAATTCATTTTTGTACTACCATCCGACGGATTCTGTGGAAGTGAAGTTCCGTTTGACTTTAAATGTGGAACAAGACGATACGGTTTGGGACAAGTTTGTAGCTTTGGATTTGTTTAATAACGATAAAAAGGTAGGATTGAAAAATGCCACTCCGGCGCAGGTTATTGAAAAAATTCTTGCAGAAAAATGGACCTTGCAACCCGATGATAAAGACATGATTGTAATGTATCACAAGTTTGGCTACACCATGCCTAATGTTGCCGAAACGCTTCAAATAGATGCTACCATGGTATGTTTGGGCGAAGATGCGGTATTAACAGGAATGGCAAAAACAGTAGGTTTGCCCGTTGGAATCATAACCTTAAAAATATTGAACGGCGAAATCACCACACCGGGTGTGCAAATGCCTATTACAAAAGAAGTTTACGAACCTGTTTTAAAAGAATTAGAAACCTTTGGAATTATTTTTCAAGAAAAAGAAGTTCCTTATGACGGCGGAATGTAAGCAAATGGTATAAAAAAGCCTCGAAATTTTATTTTTCGAGGCTTTTTTATATGAGTTTTATCTCGGAAACGTTTCTAAAACTTTTGACACAAATTCTTTGATGCGTTCTTCTTTTTTGCTTTGTTTATGGGTTAGATAACCAGTTCCTTTTCCTTGCCAGATTAACTCCTTATTGTCAGCTTTTAAAACATCAATATACAAAATTCCTTGGGTTGATGTAGATACCGATTGATAACCCGGACCCATCATCCACGGATTCCATCCCCACGGGCGGTACATTCCGTAACCCCAGCCTCCGTAGAAACTGTTTACGTTTACAATCTGTTTTGCATCGGTAAACAAATTAATCAGCAAATCGGGATTTTCACTTTTAGTGAATCCTTTTATGGCCATTTCTTCATCAATTGCTTTCAAGATACGCTTCTTGTCTAAATCGGAAATATTCATTTTATCAACACCGCTTTTCATATAAGCATAAGTCTTAAATGTGCTGAAATTCACAGTGTTGTCATAATCGGTTTGTACATGAACAGAACTGCAAGATGCCAGTACAAACAACAAGAGTGCGGGTAAAAGTTTTAATAGTTTCATAATATCTTAATTTAATAGGTTGTCATCAACTAAATTGGGCAATGTAACTTTTAATAAAGGTTCCGCTTCCATTGCACGTTTAATTGCAAAAACAGCGCCTTCGTTGCGTGCCCAGCTTCTGCGAGATATACCATTGTTTACATCCCAGAAAAGCATCGATTTGAGGCGTTGTTCTGCTTCTGAAGTACCATCAAGAAGCATACCAAAACCACCGTTGATTACTTCGCCCCAGCCAACACCACCACCGTTGTGGATTGAAACCCAAGTTGCCCCACGGAAACTGTCGCCAATCACGTTGTGAATTGCCATATCGGCTGTAAATCGAGAACCGTCGTAAATATTTGAAGTTTCACGATAAGGAGAATCGGTTCCAGACACATCATGATGATCGCGACCTAAAACAACCGGACCAATTTTTCCTGCTTTAATAGCATCGTTAAACGCTTTGGCAATATTGGTTCTTCCTTCGGCATCGGCATATAAAATACGTGCTTGCGAACCCACCACCAATTTGTTTTCTTGTGCACCGCGAATCCATTGAATATTGTCTTTCATTTGCTGTTGGATTTCAGCTGGCGAGGTTTTAATCATTTCTTCTAAAACTTCACAAGCAATATCGTCGGTTTTTTTCAAATCTTCTGGATTGTTGCTTGCACACACCCAACGGAATGGGCCAAAACCGTAATCAAAACACATGGGACCCATGATATCTTGTACATACGATGGATATTTAAACTCACGACCCAAAGTTGCGTTTGGATTCATTACATCGGCTCCGGCACGCGAAGCTTCTAGTAAAAAGGCATTTCCGTAATCGAAAAAGTAGGTGCCTTTTGCGGTGTGTTTGTTGATGGCTGCTGCGTGTCTGCGCAACGTTTCTTGTACTTTTCCTTTGAATAAATCAGGTTCTTCGGCCATCATTTTATTGGCTTCTTCAAACGAAACTCCCACGGGATAATAGCCACCCGACCAAGGATTATGCAGGGAAGTTTGATCCGATCCTAAATCGATATGTATGTTTTCTTGATCAAATTTTTCCCAAACATCCACCACATTTCCTAAATATGCGATAGAAACAACTTCTTTAGCCGCTTGTGCTTTGCGAACACGGTCGACTAATTGGTCTAAATCTTCAATAATTTCATGAATCCAACCTTGGCTGTGACGAATTTTCGTTATTTTTGGATTTACTTCGGCACAAACCGTGATGCAGCCAGCAATAGTTCCGGCTTTTGGTTGCGCACCACTCATTCCGCCCAATCCAGATGTTACAAACAAGTTGCCTTTTGGTTCTTTACCAATTTTTCTGAAACCGTTCAAAACCGTAATTGTGGTTCCGTGCACAATTCCTTGCGGACCAATGTACATGTATGACCCGGCAGTCATTTGTCCGTATTGCGTTACGCCCAAAGCGTTGAATTTTTCCCAATCGTCGGGTTTAGAATAGTTAGGAATCATCATACCGTTGGTAACCACTACTCTTGGTGCATTTTTGTGCGATGGAAATAAGCCCATTGGATGACCAGAATACATAACCAAGGTTTGCTCATCGGTCATTTCGCCCAAATATTTCATGGTTAACAAGTATTGCGCCCAATTGCTAAAAACGCCTCCGTTACCACCATATGTAATTAATTCATGTGGATGTTGTGCCACGGCATAATCCAGATTGTTCTGAATCATCATTTGTATGGCTTTTGCCTGCAATGATTTTCCTGGATATTCGTTGATATCTCGAGCGTACATGCGGTATTTCGGACGAAAACGGTACATGTAAATTCTACCGTATTTTTCTAATTCTTCCTTAAATTCGGGAATCAGCGTTTTGTGATGTTGCGGTTCAAAATAGCGCAAAGCATTGCGTAATGCCAGTGTTTTTTCTTCTGCCGATAATATTTCTTTACGCTTTGGTGCGTGATTAATGGTAGCGTCGTATAATGCTTTTGGTGGCAATTGTGCCGGAATTCCCTGAAGAATTTCTTCTTGAAACGTCATAGTTCTTGGTTTTGTTTTTTTCTTAATTTGATCGATTAATTTACTAAATCCGTAAGGGCAGTGTTTGCATCCACTCATGCAGCAGTGCCCGCGATTTAAAAGATATTTTTCGGTAAAAATTCTGAAACCTTTATCCGAAAGATAGTAATCTTCACCTTCAATTAACTCTTTCTTCATGATTACAAAATTAGTGAATATTTTTTGTTTTTCCCGAGGGTGTGATAGATGTTTGGTAATTAATAAATTGGTTTGATTTTAGTGATTTAAGCGGTTTTCAATTGAAACTAAAATAACTATGTTTATCAATTCATTAAACATCCATCGCCATACATCCATCATCTCACAAAAAATAATAAATTTGCCCTATGCGATTAATCATTTCTAAATTTTGGGTGCCAAAGGGTTTTTCAGGGATCACTGTTTATCCGTTTATTTTTGCGCGCGAAAAATATCTTCGTACACATAAAACCTTTGTAAATCACGAAAAGATACATTTGCGCCAGCAGATAGAATTATTGATTCTTCCTTTTTTTATCTGGTATGGATTTGAATTTTTTATCAGATTGATTCAGTTTAGAAATCGAAGACATGCGTACCGAAACATCTCTTTTGAACGAGAAGCTTATGCAAACGAATCGAATGCAGATTATCTTGCCAACCGAAAATTCTTTTCTTTTTTAAATTATTTATGATACAGCCACAACAAGCATCTTTTAACCAAAAAATAACTATTCCGAATAATTTTGGGATCGAGGTTTATGTGAAAAGAGAAGATGTATTGCACACTGAAATATCGGGCAATAAATTCCGCAAGCTGAAATATAATTTGGAAGAAGCAAAACGTTTGGGTTTTACAAAGTTGCTAACTTTTGGCGGAGCGTATTCTAACCACATTGCAGCTGTTGCGGCAGCTGGGCGTGATTTTGGCTTTGAAACCATTGGCGTGATTCGTGGCGAAGAATTGCAAGAAAAATATACCAAAAACCCTACATTAAAAAAAGCTGAAAAAGACGGCATGCAGTTTCAATTTGTAACCCGAACACAATATCGCGAGAAAAATAACGGGGCTTATCTGGCAGATTTGAAGCAAAAATACGGAGATTTTTACTTGATTCCGGAAGGTGGCACCAATGATTTGGCGGTAAAAGGCTGTGAAGAAATTTTAACTTCAGAAGATAAAATGTTCGATATTATTTGTTGTGCCGTAGGGACAGGTGGAACCATTTCGGGCATCATCAACAGTTTACAACCGCATCAAAAAGCCATTGGGTTTCCGGCTTTAAAAGGCGATTTTTTACAAGAAGATATAAAAAAACACGCCAAAAACAGCCAGTGGAATTTGGTAACTGATTATCATTTTGGAGGTTACGCAAAGATAAATGATGATTTGAAACAGTTTATGAAACAATTTTTTAAAAAATATTTAATATCTTTGGATCCTGTTTATACATCGAAAGTATTTTTTGGTGTAATCGATTTAATATCAAAAGGTTATTTTAAATCTGATTCAAAAATATTAATAATTCATACGGGAGGTTTGCAAGGACTTCAATCTAATATCGCTGAAATATGAAGAAAGTTTTATCTGTACTATTTACAGGATTGATTTTAATGAGTTGCAACGCAGCACATTCAACCAAAGTAAGAGAAAAGATTGCCAAAGAATACGGAAATGGTGATGATAAAAAGAAAAAGGTGGTGGTGAAAACCCGATCAGAGGTTAAAAAAGAACAAGCACCCATAGCGGAAACCAAACCTGCAAAACCTGCAAAACCATTACTTGAAAAACAGCAAAACGAAACATTAGTTGCCACTTCTAAGATCCATGTTTCAAAAAACACCATCGAAGATTATATTAATTTGTATGCCGATGCCGCCATGCAAAGTATGAAAATTTACGGAATTCCTGCAAGTATAAAACTGGCACAAGGTATTTTAGAATCGGGTTCAGGAAATGGAACATTGTGCCGAACTGCCAATAACCATTTTGGAATTAAATGCAAAGAAGAATGGACAGGCGAAACCGTTTCACACTCTGACGATAAAGCCAATGAATGTTTTAGAAAATATGCCTCGGCAATGGATTCGTACAACGACCATTCAGAGTTTTTAGCCAATAGAGTGTACTACAAAAATTTGTTCACATTAGATAAAAGCGACTATCATGCGTGGGCAAATGGTTTGAAAAAAGCCGGATACGCAACCGATCCCCGTTATCCACAAAAATTAATAGATATTATTGAACGCTACAAACTGTATGAGTTTGATCAAAAAGTTTTAGGTGTAAACCACGCGTTTGCTGTAAAAAAAGCAGAAGAAATTGTAGCAACAAAATTCATAGGTCAAGCACAAACTTACACTGTGCAAGCAGGGGATACGTTGTATGGCATTTGTCAAAAGTTCAACTCGTCTGTAGATGAAATAAAACGTATCAATAACTTGTCTAGCAACACCATATCGGTTGGACAAACTATAAGAATTCAATAAAAAATCATATAAATGTTATACAAACGTAGCAGCGAATTATTCGTTGAAGCAATAAAATATATACCGGGAGGAGTTAATTCTCCCGTTCGTGCGTTTAAATCGGTAGGAGGAACGCCCATTTTTATTAAAAAAGCCATTGGCGCGTATCTTTTTGATGAAGACGATAAACGCTATATAGATTACATCAACTCGTGGGGACCAATGATTTTGGGTCATGCATACCAACCAGTTGTTGATGCGGTGATTGAAAAAACCAAGTTGGGCACATCGTTTGGTACGCCTACCGCCATTGAAACTGAAATTGCTAAACTGGCTGTTTCAATGGTGCCGAATATCGATAAAATTCGATTTGTAAACTCGGGAACCGAAGCATGTATGAGTGCGGTTCGCTTGGCAAGAGGATATACTAAACGAGAAAAAATCATCAAATTTCGCGGTTGTTATCACGGACATTCCGATTCGTTTTTAATAGCGGCAGGCAGTGGTTTATCAACATTTGGCGTGCCTTCAAGCCCTGGAGTTACCAAAGGAACTGCACAAGATACTTTGTTGGCAAATTTCAACGATTTGAATTCTGTAAAGGAATTGTTTGAGGCCAATAAAAATGAAATTGCAGCGATTATCATTGAACCGGTTGCAGGAAATATGGGCTGTGTGCCGCCTGTGAATAATTTTCTTCAAGAATTAAGAGCGATTTGCGATAAAAACGGAACGTTGTTGATTTTTGATGAAGTGATGACGGGTTTTCGCTTGGCAAAAGGTGGCGCACAAGAGTTGTTTAACGTACAAGCAGATATTGTTTGCTTTGGAAAAGTAATTGGTGGCGGTTTGCCTGTTGGTGCATTTGCTGCCCGCGCAGAAATTATGGATTATTTGGCACCAGTTGGACCGGTTTATCAAGCAGGAACATTATCGGGAAATCCGTTGGCAATGGCGGCTGGTTTAGCGATGTTGCAGGCAATTAATAACGATACCGAATTATTCAACAGATTAGAAGCAAAAACAGCGTATTTAGAAACGGGTATTCGTAAGGTTTTAACAGCCAACAACAAAACGTTCACTATAAATAGGGTAGGTTCTATGATTTCGATTTTCTTCTGTGAAAACCATGTTGAAAATTACGAAGATGCTTCAAAAGCCGATACACCTGAATTTAGAAAATTCTTTCACGATTTGTTAGAGCGCGGTATTTATATTGCACCATCAAGCTATGAAACTTGGTTTATTACCGATGCGTTATCGTATGAAGATTTAGACGAAACCATACAAGCAATCAACGAAGCCACAATATAAAAAAAAGCCCCAAAGAGTAACTTACTTTTTGGGGCTTTTTCAATTTTGCTTTATCACTCTTCAATTATGAAGTGGTTGCTTTTCTTTTTTCCTGCAAATCGTTCCAGTTTGTAGGTTAAAGAAAACATTACATATTGTCTTAAAATGGTGTCTTGCGTGTCTGAAATAGTTGTTGGTGAAACAATTCTTCGAATGCTTTGGTTTTGATTTAAAATATCATATACTTTTACTTTCGCCAAAAAACGTTCGTTAAAAAAGTTGTAACCTAAACTGGCATTCCAAAGCAAGAAATCTTTTCTGAAAGCGCTGGAAAGGTTAGAGTTGTATTGGTACATTACATCGCTTCCAAAGACAACATTTTTAGGCATGTATGACGTAATCATTAAACCTGCTTTGTGCCTGAAAAAATTGGCTTGATCAATGGTGAAATTCTTATAATTGGTTTTGTCAATGCTATAGGTATAGCTGGGTTGAATGGTTAATTTCTTATCAAAATCTAAAGTGACATTCACTCTTGGACCAAAACTGGTTCTATTTGCTGTGTAAGCCACTTCGTTTAAAGATCCTTTGTTCAAATCACCATCTACATTGAACCCCGCACTTATAGACAATTTGTTTTTATCGGTTAAATTATAACTTTTGTTATAACTAATTCCCGACCAATAATTATAGGTGTCATATACATTTATGAAGCTCGATCTCGCCACGAAATTTTCATCAAACGATTGCGTAGTTCCCGTTGAGCGTGGGTTATAGGAACCTCCGGCATATGCATAATAACCCGATCGGGATTGCCAATCATAGTTGTTGAAATTAAGATAGATACTATGTTCTTGGGAAGTTTGCAAATCTTTGTTTCCTTTTGATATAAATAACGGATTGGATAAATCTTCGTATTCTAACAATTGATTTAAAAAAGGGCTGCTTTCGTTGTAAGAATAATTGGCATAAACTCGTTTTGATTTTCCAACTTCGATACTGGTACTTGCATTGATTTTTGGCAAAATATCAAATCTGTTGTTTAAATAATGAACGTTGTTATAAAAGGAAGATACATCGTAGTTGTTAAAAGTAGTTCCTGCCGATAAATTAAACCACACTTTATCCGTATTGATTTGATAGCCAACACTAGGAGCCACTCGTGTACCTTTTAAACTATTTGAAAACGAAAGTAAATCGTTAAAAACAGAAAAGTCATTGCTCATATTATTAAAATCAAAAGTACCTCTGCCTTGATATTCGTTTGTCCAAGTTGATGTATATCTGAATATTAAGGATTGAGTGTTGTTAATAGGCTCTCGGTAAACGGCGTTAATGGTATATTCATCGGTATGTTTTGTGGACTGTATTTCTTGGTTTCGAATATCATCTGCAGCTTGTGATTGAAAGAAAAGAGCCGCTGAATTCTTTAACTGATAGGTTTCGTTGTTCGTGTTTCTGTTTTCTAAACCTAAACTAATGCTTCTTCCTTTTCTTTTAAATCGGCGTGCAATTAGCAATTCGTTTTCAAAACTGTAAGTATCCACGTTTAAAAAATCTTTGCTATTTGATTGGTTTAAAAGGGCACCCAATTCATTTCTAGTTTCGCTTGCGCTATTGGTTCGATTGGTGCTGATGCCTCTTTTTAAAATAGGAACTATTGTAAGTGTTGTTAGAGAATCCAATTCCATTTCAATATCGTAATTGAAGGTGTGGTTGGCCGATTTCGATTTAAGGTCGGATGTAGATTCGGTAACAAATTTATTATTGGGAAGCAGATTTTCAATGCGAGATTTGTTTTCGTTGTTGTTTTCTACCTCGTTAAAAAGATAGTTCATACTCACTTTATTTTTTTTGCCCCAATTATCGCTGTAGTTTACCCCAATCATATCGGTTTGGCTGATTCCTTTCTGACCACCAAAAGCGAAACCGTTGATAGAGAACGATCCATCGTCGCTCCATGTAGAGTAACTGTTTCTGCCACCCGACATATTATCCATGATTTCGTTGGTTGAAAAACCTTGAGAATTGATATTGTTAGACGAACCCAAAACGCTAATCTTAAAATCATTTTTAAAATAATTGAATAAGAGCGATGATTCGTACCGGTCATCTGTTCCATATCCGGCAATAAATCTACCAAAAAGACCTTTGTTTTTGTCTTCATCAATGGTAAGATTAATGGTTTTGGAGTCGCTTGTGGCTTTAGAGCCTGTAATTTTTTCTTCTTTGGTTTTGGTATCGGTAATTTGTACTTTATTAATGATGTCTTTCGGTAAATTTTCAATAGCTACTTTTCCATCGGCACCAAAAAATGGTTTTCCGTTTACTAGAACATTGTTCACTTCCTTGCCGTTTACCTTTATTTTACCGTCCACATCTACCTCCACACCAGGTAACTGCTCCAAAAGCTCTTTTACAGTAGCATCTGGTCGCACTTTGAATGAAGCAGCATTGAACTCTAAGGTGTCTTTTTTTACCCGAATGGGTGCGGCATCGGTTGTAATTACCAATTCATCTAACACATCGCTGGCGGTTTGCAACGAAATGGTTCCTAAATTCAAAGATTCTTTTAAATCTTCTAATTTTTTAGCATAATCTTCGTAGCCCAAATAGGAAACCGTTAAGAAAAGAGGTTCGTTTGTTTTTTTTATCGGAATTGAAAAATCGCCCGAAATATCGGTAATGGTATAATCAATTAAAGTGGAATCTTTTACAGTGGATAGGTAAACCGTTGCTGCTTCAATGGGTTTTTTTTCAACGGTGGTGATTTTTCCTTTTACTTCTATTTTTTGTGCATATAAAAACGTACTACACAAGAGGGCGCAAATGGCTAAAAGATGTTTCATAAATGTTTCAATTAAATGTAGAGTTAACGCAAAAGTGTTAAAAAAAGTGTGCAAAAAAAAGTGTGCGAAATATTTTCACACACTTTTAACATTTTTAAAGATACGGATTAATTTACAATTCCCGCATTCTGCCTGGCATCATCATGCGACTGCCGCGATTTCTGTTGTTTGATGAATTTCCAAACTGGTTGAATTTCCATGTGACCGAAAACATTACGTATCGTTCTAAAACGGTATTTTCCTGATCGATAATTGCTGTGGGGCTAATAGTTCTTGATGTTCCGATATTCTGATTCAACAAATCGTACACTTTCACTTTTGCAGTTAATGCTTTATTCAAGAATGTATACGAAATGGCAGTGTTCCACAAAAAGAAATCTCTTTGAAAACCTGGTGCAATATTGCTGTTGTACGTGTAGCTGAAATCATTTCCCCAAGTGAAATTTTCAGGCCAATAGGTCGTTGTTTGCAACATTAAATTGTGGCGCACAAAACTTGTTTCTTGCAGTTGAAAATTGGTGTATTTGGTGTTGTTAAACGATACATTGTAAGAAGGAGCTATGGTAAACAATTCGCCGTAATCCCAAGAACCATAGATGTTTGGCGTAAATGTGAAACCGTTTGCATCATACAACACGCCGTTTGCAAACCCCTTTTGTTTGTCTAACGAAAGTTGCGTGCCTGTTCCGTAGCGAATGGTGTGTTCGTTGAATTTGTGCGATTTGTTCCAATGAAAAAACAAATTGGCGTTAAAAGCACCCGCAACGTTTTCATAAGTAGTGGTACGCTTGCGGTTTTCATCGAAAAGCGTAAACGAAACAATTTGTGAGTCGTAATAGCTTCCGTTTAGAAAAACACTCCATCCCGAGCGCAATTGAAAATTGTAATTTCTAAAACCTAAACGCAACGAGTGATAGCGCACCTGATCTAAATTTTCATTTCCAATAAAGGTTTGCAAAGGATCGTTTAAGCGTTCGTAAGGCAAAATTTGGGTTGCATTGGGGTTGTTTACATTGTAGTTGTATCCCACATTAAAATTTTTGCTTTTGTCTAATTTGTATCTAAAATTACTGCGAATGTAAGGTGCTACAAATTTTCTATCTACCGAATAATTGTTGTTCATATAAAAAGCAGATGCGTTGAAATTGGCGATATTCACTCCAGAATTCACAAACCAATCTATTTTGTCTGAATTAAAGTTCATGCCCACATAAGGTGTATTGGTTACAATATTGGTATGGGTTTCATTAGACAATCGGTCGTTAAAATCGGTAAAAGTATTGGTGCTTTCGTTAAAATTAAACGTGTTCAGTCGGTCTGTTTGGTTGTTGTGTTCAAAGGTGTAACCAAAATCAATAAACGCTTTTTCGCTAATAGGTTGAGAATATTCTGTGGTGATACTATATATATCATCAGTGCTTCTCGATTGTTCTTCTTGGTTACGAATATCATTTGGGCGTTCGTCTTGATAAAACAGCGTTGCAGAGTTGGTATTGCCCAAGCCGGTTGTTTTAGAATGGTCGTTTTCGAGCGTTACGCTGAGGTTTTTTCCTTTGTCATTAAACTTTTTGTTGAATTCTATTGCGTTTTTAAAAGTGAAACTATCGGTTGTTGAAAACGATTTTTCGGTGTTTTCATTCAATAAATTTCCCTCGCCGTCGGTAGATGCTGAGGTGCTGTTTGATGCCAATTCATTGGTGTTTGCCGTGATAACCGGGCTCACAAATATTTTAGTACTAGGGTTTAGTTTATATTCTAACCGAAGATCTGCATTGTGGTTGGTGTTGTTGTTTAAACGTTGTGATACCGATTCGGTGATAAAATCGCCATCGGGCAACAAATTGATAACACGTGAGCGGTTGTTGTTTTTGTTTTGGGTATCTTTAAAATAATAACTGGCATTGGTTTCCAAATCTTCAAAAAATTGATCTGAATAGTTAAAACCAGCCATGTGGGTTCGTGTAATTCCGGTGCCGCTTCCAAAGCCAAATGGACCGCCTGAACGACTTCCAAAACTTAAAAACTGACTGCGACCGCCGCCCATATTATCAAACAATTCATCCATAGAAAAACCTTCAGAATTGATGTTGTTGCTCGATGCTAAAACCGAAATTTTCCGATTTCCTTGAAAATAATTAATCAAACCGCTGCTTTCGTATCGGTTGCTGTCATCAATAATGCTTCCTATACCTGCACTTAATTTCGCCATTAAACCTTTGTTTTTATCATCGTCTATGGTAAGGTTAATGCTGGCGTTGTCGCTTTTTGCTTTTCTGCCCGAAAATTCTTCACTTTTGGTTTTAAAGTCGGTAACTTGAACTTTTTTAATTAAATCGGCAGGTAAATTTTGCAAGGCAATGCTTCCGTCGGTATTAAAAAATGGTTTGCCGTTTACCAAAATTTGGCTTACTTCTTTTCCGTTTACCGTTATTTTTTTGTTGGCATCAATTTCTACGCCAGGTAATTCTTTCAGCAATGCTTCCACATTGGCATCTGGGCGTACTTTAAACGATGAAGCGTTGAATTCCAATGTATCGTTTTTTACCCGAATCGGAGCATCGGTCACAATCACAATTTCCGAAAGCAAGTCCGAATCGGTTGTCATTACGATTTCTCCTAAATCTTTTGATTGATTTAATTGGTCAAATTTTTCGATTTTATCCTTAAAACCAATGATTGAAAAAGTGAGGAAAGAGGGTTCTTCCACCGCTTTTAAATCCATAGCAAAACTGCCCAAAGCATCGGTAGTAGCATATTGGATTAATGTAGAATCTTTTACTTTGGATAGATACACCGTTAAATCGGTAATTGGTTCTTTTTTTTCGTTGGTAACCTTTCCTTTCAGTTGAATGTTTTGTGCAAAACTGTGGATTGATAACAGCAAAAAGACCAAAGCAAGTATGGATTGTATTTTTTTCATAGCTCAAAAAATTAAACTACAAAAATAAAGCGATTCTTCACATAACAATGAAAAAATCGCTTTAAAAGATTAATTAGGGTTTGGTTAGATGGTTTTGCTGTGCACTTTTTTAGTGTTGTTTTTCTTTTTATTGCGGCCATACCAAATCATAAAACCCGTAACAGGCAAGCTGGCACAAAGCAAACTTACAATGAAAGCAATGATTTTTGTGGGCCAACCAAAAATAGCACCCACATGAATATCATAATTGGCATTTACCATTTTTTCACCAAAATTTTTGTCTTCAGGGTTGCGGGTATGAAGCAATTCACCAGAATTTTCATCGAAAATTAAATTACTGTTTTTATGGTAAGAATAAGATAAATGACGCACAAATACTTCAAAGTTGGGATGTTCGTGATCGTCTATATGCTCATGACCTAAATCTAAGGCAAACATATACGCATCAGGGTATAGTTCTTCTACCTTTTGGGCGATTTTATCTAAAGTGGTATCGGTTCTCAACGATGCAGGTGCTGTGGTGGTAATGTGCGAAAAGTCGGGATATTGGGTTTTTCCGCCCGAAAAAACCACATAAATCATTGCTTGAATGAAAAAGAACGCGTAAAACAAGCCGGTAATCGAAAAAATAAGCGCAAAAAACGAAGTATAAAAACCAATAATATTGTGCAGGTCATAGTTTTTTCGTTTCCAGCTTTTCACGTTTTTCCATTTGAACCAGAAGCGTTGTTTGCGAGCCGATTTGTTTTTTGGCCACCATAGAATGATGCCCGAAATCAGCATAAAAACAAAAATCAATACAGGAATTCCCGTAACCCATTTTCCCCAATCAGAATTCAACAGAAAACTCCAATGCAACATTTTCACAATGTTGAAAAAACTGTTTTTTTCATCATACACCTGCAAAACTTTTCCGTTGTAGGGATTTACATACGCCACTTTGTACACAGGATATTCATCGAAATAGTTCCAAGCGTGTTCGTTTCGTTCAAAATAATAAAATTGGTATGACAGCGCACGATCTATCGGAATATTTACCCAGTGAATTGGGTATTGTTCCTGCACTTGTTGTTGCACCAAGTTTTCTAATTGCTTTAGCGGAAGTTTTTCTTTGTTTTGATGGTTGGGTTCATGATGCTGTACATATTCTTTGCGTTGTAACCCTTCGATTTCATCTTTAAAAACATATAATGCACCAGTAATAGAAATAAAAAATACAATAGCACCAATAAGCAAGCCGAACCAAAGGTGCAACTTGCCTATTAATTTCTTGAATTTGCTTTTGGGCTTTTTGTCTTTCTTTTTAGTCATTAGAATTTATAGTTTAAACCTAACGAAATAGAGCGTGCCAATTGTGGGTTGATGGTTGACCAGCCTATAAAATATTTTTCATTGGTAAGGTTGTCCACTTTTAAAACAGCGCTGTAATTTTCAGTGTTGTATGATAAAGCAGCATTGAAAACCGTATAGCCCGGCAAAGCAAATGTGCCAATGTTTGCGCGATTAAGCGTTAATAATTCGCTTGCAGAATTAGCACCAAAACCTAAACCAAAATGTTGTAACGCACCTTGCTGAATGGTATAGTTTGCCCAAAAGTTAAATAAATTTTCAGGACCTGCTTCTTCGGTTCTTAAACCTAAATAACCCGAATCTTCTGCATCTTTAATCACTTCATTATTGTTGTGGCTGTAACCAGCAATAATGTTTAAACCATCAATCGGGCTTCCCAATACACTTACTTCAAAACCTTTGCTTTGCACTTCGCCTGCTTGGGTGGCATCAATACCATTGCCCATTAATTTGTTTTTTACTTTAATGTCGTAGTAACTTGCTGTAACCGATAAACGGTCTTTTATTAAGCTTGCTTTTGCCCCAATTTCCCATTGATTGGCTTGTTCTGGGTCAAAAAAGCGTACTTCTCTTCCGGTTACATTTCCTTCATTATCTGTGATATCAACCGCAGCAGCATCTAAGTATTGAAAACCGTTCATATAGTTTCCAAATACTGATAATTGGTCTTTAATAGGTTGGTAAACAATTCCTAATTTGGGTGATAAGGTAGTTTTTCCTTTAATTTCTTCTGTGGAATAAGCAGTTGGTTTTCCTGTAAAATGATCCACACGTAAACTCAACATTGCCGATAAATTCGGTAAAAATTCAATGACGTTGGATGCGTAAGCACTATAAATCTTGGTTTCTGCAGATTGTAGTGCTGCCGATGTTCCTACTAATGCAGCATCAACATGCGGTGTCGTCAACATGGTTTGTTGCGCATTATCGTTGGCATCGATCATTGTATCTGTTTGATTTATCAAAGAAACCGTTCCAAACGAAGCCCAACCAGTTCCGCCTACAGAGAATTTTCGTTGAAAGTAATCTAAACCGGCAACCAATTTGTTTTTAACCGAACCAATAGTATAAGTTCCTACAAAATTTTGTTGAATACCCGTGGTGTTGGTTTGTGCTTCCCCTTTTGTTATGAAACGAGTGAATTCGTCTCCGTTGGCAGCATCCCACAAATATTGGTAGTAACCGCTGGTTTTAGCATTGTTTTTAGAAAAAATAGTAGTCGATGTCCAGTTTTCAGCCAATTGATACACCGCGTATGCTTGAAAATTAAACGTAGGGTTTTTAATGGTTAAATCGTTGCTGGTGTAGGAGTTTTTATAGTTTTGCTCGAATAAATCGATCGATTCAAACGACAACGGACTGTATCGGCTTAAAAAGATCATGGGCGCATTAGCAGCTTCTGAATTTTTAATTTCGGTATTCACAAAGAAAGTTAGTCGGTCGTTTGCTACAAATTTTAACGATGGTGCAAAGAACAGCGATTTACTAAAACCGGCATCTTGAAACGAGTTGCGGTATTGGTACGCAGTGTTTAAACGCAAAAAAGTTTGTTTATTCAAAGGCGTGTTAATATCGGCAGTCACGCGGTTTAATCCGTAGGAGCCATTGATATATCCCATTTCGCCACCAAAAGTTTCGTAAGGCTTTTTAGTAGTGATATTAATCAACCCACCATAAGACACAATATTGCCACCATACATGGTTCCCGAAGGACCTTTGATTACTTCGATGCTTTCCACATTTGCAGGGTCTAAACTTCCATTGGTAAAACTCGGCATACCGTTTAGCAAGCGCGGCTGCGTAGAAAAACCACGCATGGTATAAAACTCTGCACCGTCTGAACCACGCCCGGTAGATTCCCAAAGACGCGAAACACCCGTAGCATTTTTCAAAGCATCGCTAAAAGTAGTAGCCGCTTGTTGTTTTAAAATATTTTTGTTGATTACATTATAAACCTGTGGATTTTCAATGTCTTTCAAAGGCATTTTGTTTGCCGAATGAACACTTTTTTGAATATATGCCTCAATGATTAATTCCTCTAAGTTGTCAGATTTGATAGAATCGGTTTGTTGAGCATTCCCGTCAAAAGCCACTGTAACTGCAGGAATAAGGAGTAATAATCTTTTCATCTTTAAAAAATTTGATGCAAAAGTACTATTGTTTTTATTTAAAACAAATAAAAATAATTTTTTTGAAAGGAAATTTTTCATTTGATTTACCAAGAAAATAGTATGATTTCTGTACAACAAAAGGGTAGGAGTGTGTGGTGTTTTTTAAAGCATTGATTGCGAGCAGCATCACAGGCTTTGAGGCAAATTTAGATAAAAAAAGAAAATCCCGATTAGAGGGATTTTCTTTTGGTTTTTAACCTTAGGGTATGACCTAAATAATTTTTAACACGATGATATGCAGTGATTTGTTTTTACCACAGATATACTGATTTAGTTTTAAAATGAATGTATTCCCAATGAAATTTTCACAGATTTTGAATACGATGTATTCTATAAGATGCATCGCTTTATAAGTAGCGCGCATTCATTCGTAATCATCTGTGCATCTGTGGAAATGCTATAAAACCCTAAGGATTTTGATTTTAGAAAAACAGCACTTCACTGATTACAATTTCGGTAATGCTGCGCTTGATGCCCTCTTTATCCTCATAAGTGCGATAAGTAAGTTTACCCTCCACGGCAATTTCTTTACCTTTTTCAACATATTTTTGAATCAGTTCAGCGGTTTTGCCCCATGCAACGATGTTGTGCCATTGGGTGGTTTCCACTTTTTCTTTTTTATCGTTGTAATAATAATCGCTGGTTGCAAGCGATAAGATTACTTTTGTACCATTGTCAAAAGTTTTGGTTTCTGGTGTGTTGCCTACTCTCCCGATTAAGCGAACGTTGTTGCGTAATGTACTCATGGCGTATAAAATTTATGATTAAATAATGATTTGGTACAAAGTTGCAACAGCTTGCAAATTTTATTCGGTTGTTAAACATTTGTAGTCGATTGTAAATGTTTGTTGTCGATTATGCTGTTTATTTACAGTTGTTTGTGTGTTTATATTTTATTTTTTGTTAATTAAGAAACTTTCGTATATATTTGTGATGTAGCGAAATCCGCTTACGCTCCTTTCGCTACATCGGGGCGACGCCTGCACCGCACGATGCGCTTGTCGCTTCGCGAACTTCGCACATCATGCGGTTTTGCTAAATCCTTTCCCCGAGCAAGCTCGGAAAAAGAACTTCGCAAAGCCGCCGCCCCGTTGGGTGTAATTTGAGCGAAAATCTAAAAATTTGACTATTTTACCAAAATTTGGTATATTTGAGTAAAATTAAAATGAAATGAAAAATACATCAATATCGCTCGGAAATTATTTTGATCAGTTTGTACAAACTCAGATTTCTGCTGGACGTTATAAAAATGTAAGCGAGGTTATAAGAGCTGGACTTCGACTATTGGAAAATGAAGAAAGCAAAGTAATCGCATTAAGAAATGCAATTCAAGAAGGATTGAATAGTCCTTTAGTTGAAGACTTTGACTTTGATGAAAATCTAAAAAGGCTAAAAGCTGAAAAACGAAAAAATGGCTAAAGTAATATTAAGACAAGAAGCCATTGATGATTTGAACGACATTTGGGACTATACTTATGAAAAATGGTCTGAAAAACAAGCGGATAAATATTATGCGACAATAAAAATTGCTTGTAATGGAATTGGAGAAAATCCAGAAGTTGGAAAAGAATATTATGGAATAAGTAAAAACTTACACGGACTAAAATCCGGAAAACACATTATATTTTACCAATCACTTTCGGAAAATAAAATTGAGGTAATCAGAATTTTACACGAACGAATGGATTTGAAAAATAGATTGACTGAATAAAAAAACTACACCCAACAATGTATAAACGCAATAGCAGGTTAAGTGTCAAATTCAACGTGAGTGCATTCTTTGTCGCTACTTGCAAATTAATTTCCTTTTTGTAAATTTAGCAAATGAATATGCAAGTAGCTTATGTTTGTGTAAAGTTGAAAGTTTCGATTTCCCTACTCCGCTACTGCGTTTATACTTTACCGTTGTGCGTCATTTAAGAAAACCCGAAAACAAACGAAATTGAGTTGGATAAATAAAATATTTGGAACAAAAAAGACAGAGGAAATTCCAACTCGAAAAATTGACTATATCCAAATAACAAAGGATTGGAATGCTGACCCTGTTTCACCAGAAATTGAATTGAAAGTGGACGGAATTGACTTAATAATGGATATTTATCTCAATCATTTTCAATTCAACAAGTATCAAGAAGGCGACAAAGTTAAAATTCGATTTAAAAACTGTGCTGAATATTCTCTGAACACTTGCAATGACGAAGGTTTTTACTATGGTCAGTACAGAATTAAGCCAACGGAATTAGAATGGGGAGAATTCTATGAAATCAAAAGTGGATTAGATAGAAAATTACCAAATCCAATTGAAAGAATTCAGAATAATAATTCGGACAGAAAACATTTCATATTCTTTTTTAAAGATGAGACATTCGAATGCCTTGCTTCTGACTATTATTTAGATTTTTACAACGAAAAGGTACTAAACAGTTGTAAGAGAACCTACAATATAGTTTTGGAAGACAAAGAAATTGGAACTTCAAGACTCGAAAAAGCAGATGCACCAATGGGTGTTGCCTTCGGACAAATTGAATTTAACGGAATTGAAAGTCCATACAAATTCTTTAAAGAGTATTGCTTGAAAAATAATATTGTAATAAATACTGACGACCCAGAATTTGAATTTATTGATACTCAAGTTATATCAGAACTAAAAGTATTCAGGCAAGACGGACTTGTAATAAAAGGAGTTGCTGGAAATGCAATTACAGGAATGAAAGATGAAGGTTATGAAATCTCAATTTTGGGAATAAGTTACCCGTTTTACGAAGAGGAATTTCCCCATCACGTTGAACACTATAAAAATATATTTAAAGAAGAATAAAAACGAACGCACAACAATGGCTATAAGTAATTGCTTGTTCTCGCCTAATTCTGAAAATCCTCGCGGATTTTCAGTTTGGTGTGTACTTGCAAAGTTAAGTGCTACCCCACGCAACTACTCATAGCCGATACCGATGTAGCGAAATCCGCTTACGCTCCTTTCGCTACATCGGGGCGACGCCTGCACCGCACGATGCGCTTGTCGCTTCGCGAACTTCGTACATCATGCGGTTTTGCAAAATCCTTTCCCCGAGCAAGCTCGGATAAAGAACTTCGCAAAGCCGCCGCCCCGTTGGGCGTCATTAGAGAGAACCCGAACAAACATTGAACAGAATTGAATAAATGAAAGCAAACGAAACGAAAGTAGAAGACTTTTTATCTTCAAATAAGACACAATTTGTAATTCCAGTTTACCAAAGAAATTACGATTGGTCGACAAGTCAGTGCAAACAACTTTTAGATGACATTTTGGAGGTCGGAACAAGTAGCAAAATGAATGCTCACTTCATTGGTAGTGTTGTTTACGTTCACGATGATGTTTACACTTCTTCACGAATTAAAGAACTGACTGTAATTGACGGACAGCAAAGATTGACTACTTTGACTTTAATTTATTTGGCTCTTTATCGTTTGGCAATTGAAATTGGAGACAAAGGACTTGAAGCCGAAATTTCAGAAACATATCTCACAAACAAGTTTGCACCCGAAGAAGAAAAGTTAAAACTTCGACCAACAGAAAATAACGACAAAGCAATAAAATACCTTTTGAGAAGCGACAAAGACGAAGAATTTAGCGACTTTTCTAAAGTAATAGATAATTTCAACTACTTTAAAAGCAGGATAACTGAAGAAAATTTTGAGTTCGTCTTGAAAGGACTTTCAAAACTGATGTTTGTAGAAATTTCGCTTGATAGAGAAAAAGACGACCCTCAAAGAATTTTTGAAAGTTTAAACTCAACAGGTCTTGAATTATCACAAGCAGACTTAATTAGAAACTATATTTTGATGGGGCTCAATCGTAGAGACCAAAACAAGATTTATAACAACTATTGGGAAATCATTGAGAAACTCGCAAAAGATGAAACCTTGAATACAAGCAAAGTTTCTGATTTTATTAGAGATTATTTGACTTTAGTAAACAACAAAATCCCTAACAAAAGCAAAGTTTATTTGGAGTTTAAAGCAAAGTTTCCAACAACTGACTTACAAGAATTAGAAACCAATCTTTCACCAATAAAATCGCTTGTTAAGTTTTATAATAAACTTCTTAATCCAAAAAACGAGACGGACAAAGACATAAGATTACAACTTGAATATATAAACAGGCTTGAAATAAATGTGGCTTATCCGTTTTTAATGAAAGTTTATGAAGACTATTCAGAAAACATAATTGACAAGTCAACTTTTATAAAAGTTTTGGATTTCATACAATCCTTTGCTTGGAGAAGATTTATAGTCGGTTTGCCAACAAACGCTTTGAACAAAATATTTATGACGCTTTACGAAAAAGTGGATAAAAACGACTATTTGTTGTCCTTGCAAAAATGGTTACTAAAAAGACCAGGCTCACAACGTTTTCCAAAAAACAAAGAAGTTATTGAAAGCCTTAAACTAAAAGATGTTTACAACATAAAATCCAAAAACAGAACTTACCTTCTTGAACGACTTGAGAATTTTGAAAATAACGAACCAGTAATAATTGAAGGAAATACAGATATAACCATAGAACATATTTTCCCTCAAAACCCTGACCCGAAATGGAAAGTGGATTTAGGAGCAGATGAATACAATTTAATCAAAGAAACCTATTTGAACACAATTGGTAATTTGACATTATCGGGTAACAATGGAAAACTTGGAAACAAACCGTTCGTATTTAAAAGAGATTTAGAAAATGCAGGATATAAAGACAGTCGCTTGTGGCTTAATAAGTATTTGTCAATTTCAGACAAATGGGATAAAGCAGAAATAGAAAGACGCTTTGACCTTCTTGCAGAACGATTTTTGAAAATTTGGCAAATGCCAGAAATCGAATTAGAAGAAAGAGATGAAAACAATGAAGTAAACATTTTTGAAGCAGAAGACCCAAAACATAAAAAATTGGAGTATGCTATCTTCTTCGACCAAAAAATAGAAGTTAATCAAGTTGCTAAATTATATGTAGAAGTATTTAAACAACTTTTTGACTTACAGCCAGAGACATTTTTTACAACAGACTTGGCGGAGAAAATAACCTTAACTAAAAATCCAAAAGAAGGAAATCCAAGACAAGCAGTTGCAATAAATGATACTTATTTCATTGAAGGAAACATTGACAATATTGGAAAATTTGAGAAGATAAAACACGCATTGACAATTTTTGATTCAGAAGATGAATTGACAATAAAATATGCGGAAAAAGAATAACGAACGCCCAACAATGGCTATACGTAATGCGGGCGAAAGTGCTGAAATGAAGGTGATTACATTAAATAAACGAAGTGCTAAATTGAAAGGTAAGTACCTTGAAATCCCGCACTACGCATAGCCGATACCGATGTAGCGAAATCCGCTTACGCTCCTTTCGCTACATCGGGGCGACGCCTGCACCGCACGATGCGCTTGTCGCTTCGCGAACTTCGCACATCATGCGGTTTTGCTAAATCCTTTCCCCGAGCAAGCTCGGAAAAAGAACTTCGCAAAGCCGCCGCCCCGTTATGCAGAAATTTTAAAAACCCACATTATGCAAAGAACAATTTCAACTTTTCTATTCTTTATGGTAGTGTCGTGTCAGTTATTGGCACAAGCACCAAATCCTGCACCTCAAAGTGATAAAAATTCATATTCAAATAATCAAATATTGACTATGGAAGATATGGTTTTTAATAATTCTATTGCTCAAATAAAAAAAATACCTTTAGACACAAGCTCTATCCTAATTTATGATTTGGATGGAACACTAATTTCTTACAATTTGAGTACAGAAAAAATTAATTGGAAGGCACAAGCAACCGATCCCGATAGGACAATGTCTGGAAATAAACTGACACTTAAAGACGGAATTGTTTATGTTCCTTTCATTAATGGGGAAATTTATGCACTTAATAACCAAACAGGCAAAGCATTTTGGAAAACGCGTTTAGGTAATATCAAAGAGGGAATTATCATTAAAAATCAAATTCCAACAATCATTGATAACCAACTTTACATAACTACTCAAAACGACAATAGCAACATTTATGCACTTGACATTAAAGATGGTGGATTGATTTGGAATTATAAATTAGACTACCCTTATAATCACATTCCTGTTTTATTTTTTGACAATAAGGTATTCACACAAAGTGCCCCTTATTTTTATAGTTTTGATGCCCAAACAGGAAAAGCACTGTACAAAAGAGGGTTTAAAAAAGCCATGTATGGAAAGCCCGTAACCGACAATAAAAATATTTTTATTTCAGACGAGAGCAGAACTTTATATGCAATGAAACCCTATAACTTGGATATTCTTTGGGAATATGAATTACCTGAAAATCAACATAATATTAAAGAGCGGATTTTTTGTCATACAGACAATATATACTTCGGAACAAAAGGTAGTGAAAAAACAGCTGTTTATTCTCTAAAAACAGAAAATGGAATATTAAACTGGAAAACAGAATTCAATAATGATAAAATTGAATACATTACGGAGAATAAAGGTTTTTTGTGGGGCTATACTGAAAAAGGTGTGATTTTCAAATTAGACTTAAAGACAGGAAAAAAAATAGAGGAATTTCAACTAACAAATATTCCTGTTTCAAACATTGAATTTAAAGACGAAAACTCTTTGCTTTATTATTGTGAAGCAGGATTAATCGAGTTTGACATACCGAGAAAAAAAGAAAAATCTCTGTATATGAGAAGTTCTAGTGACAGAGGAGACGCTTTTATAAAGTTGATACGATAAATAATAAAACTTCTAATAACTAAGCTTTCGTCTTGCCCGGAGGGCATGAGATGAATTGAAAATCACTGAACACCAAAACAAATAATAAACAAGTGAAGTAAAGCCCGTTGAACCCTTCGATAAACTCAGGGCAGGCTCACCGGAGTAGCTTTATGTATTAGGGAGTTTTCGAAGTGTAGCTTTAAAATATACCAGCAGTAATTTTGCCATTACTGCTTTTTTTGTGTTTGAACTTGTACTGTTTCAACCTTTTTCACTTTCTTTTTTTAACGATGAAACACAAGTTCCCTTACCCGTAAAAGTTAATTCACAGAAGCAAGTGTATTTTCGATAAGATATACTTTTGGCGGCCCTCTTTGCCCAAAAACATGCAACGTAACCAGATTTCCAATTTTACAACAAAAACATTTTCTATGTTGTGTTTTGATTTCGATTTCGGGTCTTACAACATTTAAATGCTCTTGTAATTGTTGGAGTTTTCCGCGTTTCCAACTACTACTTAAAATGCCATAATGCCTAATCCGAACAAAGCGTTTGGGTAAAATATGCAAACTAAATCTGCGAACAAACTCTTCATTTTTTAAGGTGAGTTGCTTGGTTTTACTACCGTCTTTATAATCTTTGTATGCCATGGTAACTTCGTGATTGGTTACGTTTTTAATCCGATGATTGCTAATAGCTACTTTGTGTGTGTATCTACCTAAATATTCAATCACTTGTTTTGGTCCACCAAAAGGACGTTTGGCATAAACCACCCAATTCTTTTCGAATAATTGATTGTACAACGCTTGATTTCCTAAACTTTCTTTACGCATGGAGGCCACAAATTTTGCTCGAAAAACCTTACTCAATGCTTTTACACAAAACAAGTATTTATCGGTTTTTATCTTGCGTTTCCATTTACCGTTTGCATCAATTCCACCTCCAGGAATAATGCAATGAATATGCGGATGCAAACTCAGATTTTGTCCCCAAGTATGCAAAATTCCAATCATTCCTAAATGCATATTTTCAGTTTTTCCGAACTGAGAAAGCGTTGCCCAAACCGAATCAAACAAGATTTTATACATCAATTGTGGCTGATGAATCGTTAATCCATTAAGCGAATCTGGAAGGGTAAAAACCACATGATAATACGAACAAGGCAATAAATCTTGTTCGCGCGCCTGAATCCATTCTTCACGTTTATGACCTTGACATTTCGGACAATGTCTGTTTCGGCAACTGTTGTAGCTAATGCTGATGTTTCCGCAAGTATCACAAGCATCTACATGTCCGCCCAAAGCAGCAGTTCTGCATAAAGTCAATGCTCGAAGTGTTTTTTCTTGATGAACCGTAAAGTTTTGGTTAGACAAATCGACTTTTTTGAGCACATCGGCTACTTCCCATTGCGGCTGCATAGCGCAAAAACGGTATCAATTGGACTGTGTACTTTTTGGTTTTCGAGCTGACAAACATGTAAGTATTCCATCGTAGTTTCAATACGTTCATGTCCCATCAATTTCTGAACTTGCAGAATATTTACACCATCTTCGAGCAAATGCGTAGCGTAGCTGTGACGCAATGTATGGGTGTGCACATCTTTTAAAATTCCGGCCTTTTTACAAACCGATTTTATGACCCATTGAACCCCACGCTGACTATAACGCGAATCAAAACCTTTGGCATCTTTGGTGTTTCCGGTAAATAAAAAGGTGGTAGGATGTTCGACCGAAATATACTTTTTAATCCCTCGAATAATATGATCAGAAAGTGGAACATAACGATCTTTCTTCCCTTTACTTTGAACAATATGTAGTAATTTTCTATCGAAATCGAGATGTTTGAGTTCGATGTTTCTCACTTCCATACAGCGCAATCCACAGCTATAAATCAAACCAATTAAAATGCGATGTTTGAGCAAATCGGCATGTTGAAGCAGTTTCCAAATCTCATGACGACTTAAAATAACAGGAAGTTTTTTTTCTTTAGGAATTGCCGGTAAATGAAGATAATCATACGGAAGATTTTCGGTCTTTAGTAGAAATCGAAGTCCGTAAACGGTGTGTTTAAAATACGATTGTGAAGGAGATTTAGAGCGTTGTTGGAGTTCAAAGAGGTAATCTTTAACCTGTTCAGGATCTAATTCGGTTGGTAAACAGCCAAAATGTAAGGCCATTGCAGCAACATGGCGAGAATAATTTTCGAAAGTGCGTTTACTTCGTCCTAAAATAGAAATATTACGCTCAAAACGTTGCAGAAGTTCAGAAAAACCATTAATTTCACTACAAGCGCGATTCAAATATTTGTTCGCTCTTAATTCCTCCGGAGATTTTTTTTAGTTACCATAGTATCAATTATTTAATCGTTAATAAATACTAAGATACGAATATCATCGCAACGAAAGCTACCGGAGGTTTAGTTCAACAAAGGCTATACATAATGCGGGATTAAGTGTGAAATTTGAAATTTTCGTCTTGTAATTCGCTTCGCCTTTTGTATATTTATTGAAAATTTAAAATATTCAACGGCTACGCTCTACTTCGTGCCGATTTGAAACTTTCAGTCTTCAAATCCCGCACTACGTATAGCCCAGACCGTTGTGCGTAATTAGAAAAAGATGAAAAAAATTAGATTGAGTTTATTATTAATGGTTTCATTCTCGTTTTATAGTTGTTTGAGCCAGGATTGGGTTCAAATTGGAGAAGATATATTAGGTGACGGACGTTTAAATAGAATTGGGCTAAATTATGATTTAAATTTACAAGGAAATACTATTGCTGTAACTTATTCTGACAGGCCAAAATTTGTAAAAGTATTTGAACTCAAAAACAGTAAATGGATTCAAGTCGCAAACACAATAGTCAGCAAATCAAAAAACAGTTCTTTTGGGGATCATTTAAGCATAAATGAAACTGGTAATCTCATTCTAATTTCAGAGAGTCAGAAGAATGGTGATTCCATCCAAAATGGGGTAATACATTTTTTAGAAAAACAAGATAATAACTGGATATATCGGGACAGTCTAATTGGTAAAAAAAACAATGACCATTTAGGATTGTCTTTCAAAACTAATTCGTCAGTAAGTGCAGTCGTCACAGCACAACAAAGCAATAACCAAATGGAGGGCCAATACAATTATGAAGAAGTATTAGTTTTTCATAAAAATGGTAACAACATGGAAAGGTTAGCTAAAACAATTACAGTTAATGTTCCTAATTCAATTAGTAAAAATTTAAACTTTAGTAATGATGGTAAAATAATAGCAATTAACTATTCGATATCAATTAAAGACAAGCATTATGCAATATTTGAAATTCATAAAATCTCAAATGGTTCATTTGAAAAAACACAAACTTTGAAAGTAGAGAAACAAAATATTTTTGATGTTGTCAATCTTTCTTTGAGTGGTAATGGACAATACCTATTATTAGGCTTTCCTGACTATAGAACTGATGAAAAAGTAGCATTGGGAAAAGTTATGATTTACAAAATTATGGATACTGAATTTGAACAAATAGGTGGGGAAATCACAGGCGAGAATAAATACGATTATTTTGGTCATAGAATAAGTATAAACCATGATGGAAATATCATTTCAGTTACTTCATCTACAAGCTCAACCCACAAAAATGGCTATGTTAAAACATATAAACTCAAAAACAATAAATGGCAACAGATAGGAAGTACATTGGAAGGGCTAAATACTATCTTAAATGGTACAGGGAATATTGTGGCTATAGGGAATTATCGTTCAAATCACGAAAATGGAACTATTAAAATATATAAGTTCGAATGAAAACTACGCATAACAAAAAATATACGTAATGCGGGCGATTTGGTAAATTTGAACATTAAAGCATTTAATAAACAACATAGCGGTTTGATAGTAAAGTGCCTCGAAATCCCGCACTACGCATATTTAAGCCGTTGGCAGTAATTTAAAATAAAAAAAGACAAGTATGAAGTCAAGAAATTTGAAATCTATCCTTCTTTTAGGGTTAATTATCCTGATGACAAATTTGACATATGGTCAAGTGTACAAATTGAAAACAACTTCTGTTGCATTTATGACTAAAGTAAATGACTATCAATGGAGTGATTGGTCAGAATGGGAAGAGACTTCAATTTTAGTTGTGATGGACATTGACAAGGACAGGTTTACAATATATTCTAAAGAAACTCAAGTTTATGATGTCGCTGAAGATGAGGGAAAAACTACCGACTCTGACGGTGATGATACTTGGTCTTTTTATTGTGTCAACAAAGATGGGTTGACTTGTAGAGTTCGTCTGGTAAAACTGAATAGTCAAAATGGACGAAATCAATTATACGTTGATTTCAATGATATGAAATGGGTCTATAACTTATATAGCTTGGATTAAAAACAAACAATAAGAAATATTTAAATATTTTCTTAATTTTCATTGTTTTCTTTTCTTGTGATAACAATAAATCCACGCAAAAAGAATTGGAATTGGAAGAAAAAGAACTTGAACTCAGGGAAAAAGAACTTGAACTCAGGGAAAAAGAACTTGAGCTAAAGAAGAAACAAGAACCTTTTATAAATACTATCTCGGAAAAGAATAATTTAGAAAGTTCGAAAAAAACTGAACCAACTAAAAATGAAACTAAAAATACATCACAAGAAGACCTAAATGAAATACTAAAACAAGATTTGAAAACTTATTCAGTATCGGAATTACCTACTATTTGGAAAAATAGATATGATTTACTACCTAAAAAGTTTAAGAATACAGTTTTTACAGAGAACGGTTCTTATGATATTAAAAATGATGACGCAGGAGTAGAAGAATTAATTAGAGGTTTTTATTGGAGTTGTGGTAATAATGAAAAATTAGATCAATTAGGTGAGCAAATTTCAATAGAAATTGGATATAACAATCAAAATCTAACCTATAAAGCAGGGATGGTATTTTTTTATTATAAATACAAAATCTCAAATTGCAATTACTAAAATTATAAATAACACAGTTAAAAAATTAAAAATAGAAAAAAACTACTGCCAATAACTAAGCTTTCGTCTTGCCCGGAGGGCATGAGATGAATTGAAAATCACTGAACACCAAAACAAATAATAAACAAGTGAAGTAAAGCCCGTTGAACCCTTCGATAAACTCAGGGCAGGCTCACCGGAGTAGCTTTATGTATTATGGAGTTTTCGAAGTGTAGCTTTAAAATATACCAGCAGTAATTTTGCCATTACTGCTTTTTTTGTGTTTGAACTTGTACTGTTTCAACCTTTTTCACTTTCTTTTTTTAACGATGAAACACAAGTTCCCTTACCCGTAAAAGTTAATTCACAGAAGCAAGTGTATTTTCGATAAGATATACTTTTGGCGGCCCTCTTTGCCCAAAAACATGCAACGTAACCAGATTTCCAATTTTACAACAAAAACATTTTCTATGTTGTGTTTTGATTTCGATTTCGGGTCTTACAACATTTAAATGCTCTTGTAATTGTTGGAGTTTTCCGCGTTTCCAACTACTACTTAAAATGCCATAATGCCTAATCCGAACAAAGCGTTTGGGTAAAATATGCAAACTAAATCTGCGAACAAACTCTTCATTTTTTAAGGTGAGTTGCTTGGTTTTACTACCGTCTTTATAATCTTTGTATGCAATGGTAACTTCGTGATTGGTTACGTTTTTAATCCGATGATTGCTAATAGCTACTTTGTGTGTGTATCTACCTAAATATTCAATCACTTGTTTTGGTCCACCAAAAGGACGTTTGGCATAAACCACCCAATTCTTTTCGAATAATTGATTGTACAACGCTTGATTTCCTAAACTTTCTTTACGCATGGAGGCCACAAATTTTGCTCGAAAAACCTTACTCAATGCTTTCACACAAAACAAGTATTTATCGGTTTTTATCTTGCGTTTCCATTTACCGTTTGCATCAATTCCACCTCCAGGAATAATGCAATGAATATGCGGATGCAAACTCAGATTTTGTCCCCAAGTATGCAAAATTCCAATCATTCCTAGTTGCAATCTTTCCCTTTTTCCGAATTGATTTAATGTTGACCAAACCGAATCAAACAAGATTTTATACATCAATTGTGGCTGATGAATCGTTAATCCATTAAGCGAATCTGGAAGGGTAAAAACCACATGATAATACGAACAAGGCAATAAATCTTGTTCGCGCGCCTGAATCCATTCTTCACGTTTATGACCTTGACATTTCGGACAATGTCTGTTTCGGCAACTGTTGTAGCTAATGCTGATGTTTCCGCAAGTATCACAAGCATCTACATGTCCGCCCAAAGCAGCAGTTCTGCATAAAGTCAATGCTCGAAGTGTTTTTTCTTGATGAACCGTAAAGTTTTGGTTAGACAAATCGACTTTTTTGAGCACATCGGCTACTTCCCATTGCGGCTGCATAGCGCAAAAACGGTATCAATTGGACTGTGTACTTTTTGGTTTTCGAGCTGACAAACATGTAAGTATTCCATCGTAGTTTCAATACGTTCATGTCCCATCAATTTCTGAACTTGCAGAATATTTACACCATCTTCGAGCAAATGCGTAGCGTAGCTGTGACGCAATGTATGGGTGTGCACATCTTTTAAAATTCCGGCCTTTTTACAAACCGATTTTATCACCCATTGAACCCCACGCTGACTATAACGCGAATCAAAACCTTTGGCATCTTTGGTGTTTCCGGTAAATAAAAAGGTGGTAGGATGTTCGACCGAAATATACTTTTTAATCCCTCGAATAATATGATCAGAAAGTGGAACATAACGATCTTTCTTCCCTTTACTTTGAACAATATGTAGTAATTTTCTATCGAAATCGAGATGTTTGAGTTCGATGTTTCTCACTTCCATACAGCGCAATCCACAGCTATAAATCAAACCAATTAAAATGCGATGTTTGAGCAAATCGGCATGTTGAAGCAGTTTCCAAATCTCATGACGACTTAAAATAACAGGAAGTTTTTTTTCTTTAGGAATTGCCGGTAAATGAAGATAATCATACGGAAGATTTTCGGTCTTTAGTAGAAATCGAAGTCCGTAAACGGTGTGTTTAAAATACGATTGTGAAGGAGATTTAGAGCGTTGTTGGAGTTCAAAGAGGTAATCTTTAACCTGTTCAGGATCTAATTCGGTTGGTAAACAGCCAAAATGTAAGGCCATTGCAGCAACATGGCGAGAATAATTTTCGAAAGTGCGTTTACTTCGTCCTAAAATAGAAATATTACGCTCAAAACGTTGCAGAAGTTCAGAAAAACCATTAATTTCACTACAAGCGCGATTCAAATATTTGTTCGCTCTTAATTCCTCCGGAGATTTTTTTTAGTTACCATAGTATCAATTATTTAATCGTTAATAAATACTAAGATACGAATATCATCGCAACGAAAGCTACCGGAGGTTTAGTTCAACATTGTATAAGCATAATGCGGGCGAAAGAGCTAAATTTGAACTTATGAACTATTAACAAACTTATCGGCAAAATGGAAAGTGTCGGCTTCGTAATCCCGCACTACGCTTATACTTCACCGTTGGCGGTAATTAAAAAAAAGAAAGCCTAAATGAATTGGATTCAGATATTTAATAGACTTTTTGAATTAATAAATACTCAAGGAGAAACATATTTTGGAGGCACAAGATTTCTTAATACGATAAGAGAGGTCAATTACAATGTACCCTCATACACTAACTATATTGAACAACGTAGAGCTGATAACAAAAGTACAAGCAGAAGAGATTACTATTTTGATCTGCTAATGGAACAACCCGAAAACGACAGAGTTCAGATTGTTAATTCAATACTCGGAGTAATTGGTCATTTAGAACCTGAAAGAACTGCAACAATTCGAGATTTTATAGAACCTGATAACCAGATAGAAGTTTCACAGGCAGTTATACCAGCAAATTTATGGAATGCGGAAAGACTCATTGAATATCTTGAAAGAATAGATAATGCAATTAACTCAAGGAATTATGAATTAGCATTGACTCTTTCATACACTTGCTTGGAGGGATTTTATAAATCATTTATTCGTGAAAAAATCCCGACTCAAATACACCTAAACGAATTAACACCAATGGCAGTTCAAGTTAGAAACTATATAAAAACTGAACTTGACGCTAATAGCATAGAATACCCAGAACAAGTCATTGTTTTAATATCGACAATTACAAATGCTGTTGCCAATGCACGAAACAATTTTAGCGATTCACATAGCGGAAATAGGGCAGAAAAATGGACAGCTATTTACATAAGAGATAATGTAAATTCAATCGTAAGACTAATTCTAAATTTTATCTAAATATTATGGAAACTAAATCAAAAAACATTTCACTTAAAGCCATTTTAATTGTAATAACAATTGGAATTTGGGCAGTTGTGCTTCAAAATGCGGGAGTTATTCCGACAAAGCAGAATGTATATGTTAAAGGTGGATACATTGATGTATCAGGGAGCGTTGACGTGGATAATACAGTAGACGTAAGTGGATATCTAGACGTAAATCTTGAAGCGATTAATGGTAAAAGTAATGCGTTTTATGATTTTGGTGGGAACGGAGAATATGTTCGAATTCCTGTAATGACAACATATCCAAGAGGATATTAAAAAACTACCGCCAACAACGTATATAAAAAATAGCGGTTTAATAGCTTAAACGAAAGAAAATGAATAAATTAAAGGTCAGTTATAATCCGAAAATTAGTGCACAAAATCCCCCGCCTTCGGCAATACCCAACCGTTGTACACAAGCTCTGAAAAGCCAACCGCACAGTCAAGCACATTTTATTTTGCTCGTACCTCACAAAACAAAAAGAGCTTGCCTTTTCCCACCACCCAAAATTGTTGATAAATATTTAGCTCATCTAGTGAGATAATAAAATATCATTGTATATTTGAGAAATAGAAAACATTCTGAAATGAATCGGATTAAAGAAGTTTTAGATGAAAAAGGTATAAAGCAAACTTGGCTAGCTGAAAAACTAGGGAAGAGTTACAATATGGTAAACTCCTATGTTCAAAACAGAAGGCAACCAAGTATTGAAGATTTATACAAAATTGGAGAAATATTAAATATTGAAGCTAAAGATTTACTTGTTGAGTCTTTAGAAAAAAAGAGTTAAATATATGCTAGCAACTTACAAGTTAGAAAGAGAAGTTTTATCACTATTAGAAGAACCTCAATTGAGGTTATTTGAAAGTGAATTCAAAATAAAGAAAGATGAGTTTCTAGGAATTAAATATGACAAACGTGGTTACACAGTCAATGATAAACTTGAGCAGATAATTGATAGTAAGATTCAAACTATTGGATTCTTTTCTGGTGCTGGTGGTTTAGACGTTGGTTCACAATTGGCAGGTAGTAAAGTAATTTCAAGTTTAGACTTTGATAGAGACAGTGTTGCAACAATGAAGAGAAACAAATACTTTTCACACTCAACACATTTTCACAAAGACATCAAAGAAATGGGTGCTTTAGATTATTCTAAAATAATTAAAGAAAATAATCCTGAGAAACTAATTCTAGTAGGAGGTCCACCTTGTCAACCTTTTTCTAAAGCTGGCTATTGGGTTACCCATAAAAACAGACTAGGAAGCGAAGACCCAAGAAATATGATTGGTAATTATTTACGAATGATTGATGAATTGGGTCCAGACGGTTTTATTCTTGAAAATGTTGAAAGTTTACTCCATCCTAAAAACAAACAAGCTGTTCAAGATTTAGAAGAAGCGATAGAAAAGTTAGGTTACAAATACATTATTTACAGAGCCAACGCTCTTGATTTTGGTGTACCTCAAAAAAGAAAACGAGTATTTTTTATCGCTTCAAAAAATGGCATCATTGGTGAACCAACTAAAACACACGGTTCAGAGAAAGAATTACTTTTAAATAAAGACTTGAAACCATATGAACGAGTAATTGATTGGATTGGAAAGTTTGATGATGATAAATATTTTGAGCCTGAAGAAAGTACAGCAGGTAAAACTTATGATGAAGAACTAAAACAAATTCCACCTGGTAAAAATTACTTTGCATTAACCGAAAGAGACGGACATCCAAATCCTAAATTTGAAGCGAATAAAAGATTTTGGAGTTTTCTACTAAAATTACATCCAAATTTACCTTCTTGGACTATTGCCGCTCAGCCTGGTCCTTGGGTTGGTCCTTTTCATTGGAATAACAGAAGGTTAAGAGTACCTGAAATTGCAGCATTACAAACTTTTCCTGAAGACTATCATTTTGTTGGCACAAGACGTTCAATACAAAAGCAAATTGGTAACGCAGTTCCATCTTTATTAGGAGAGGCGATTGTTAAGCACTTAATTTCAAACATATGACAAAACCTAAAATTGTAAGTATATTTTCGGGTGTAGGCGGTATTGACTTTGGTTTTGAAAAAGCTGGTTTTCAGACAGTTTTTGCGTCTGATATTTGGGATAGAGCGTGTGAATCATTGAAAGTAAACTTCAATGATTGCGAAGTAGTTTGTGATGATATTGTAAACATTGACTTTAAAGCAATAAAAAGAAGGCATAAAGAAATTGATGGTTTGGTCGGTGGTCCACCTTGTCCTCCTTTCTCTAAATCTAGATTTTATAGAACCGAAAAAGATAGAGGAATTGATGATATTGACGGTTTTACAACTGTATCTAATTATTTCCGTGCAGTTGAAGAATTAGAACCAAAATTCTTTTTCTTTGAAAATGTACACGGTTTTGTTTTTAAACCTCACAAAGCGGCTCTTGAATTAGTTGAAGAAGAAAGCGAAAGGTTAGGCTATAAAATATTTCATAAAGTTGTTAATGCAGCAGATTATGGAGTTGCTCAAACAAGACAAAGATTTATCTGTATTGGAGTCAAAAAGGAATTAGAGGATTTCAAATACCCTAATCCAACTCATTCTAACCCAGAAAAACCAATTACAGAAACACTTCCTTGGGTAACTTGTGGAGACATTTTAAGTGATATTGATTTTGACTTGCCAGAAGATGAAAAAATGCAAGCAGGCTCTAAACACAAAGACCTTTTAAAATTAGTTCCGCCAGGTGACAATTATTTATTTTTCACAAAAGAAAGAGGTCATCCAACCCCAATTTTTAAATGGCGTTCACGCTATTGGTCATTTTTGCTGAAATTATCCCCAGATAGACCATCTTGGACAATTCAAGCAAGTCACTCTAACAATATGGGACCTTTCCACTGGAAAAATAGATTCTTAAGAATTCAAGAAATTAAGCGTATTCAATCATTTGAGGATAAACATATTTTTTTAGGCAATTATAGAGAGCAATGGAGACAGGTTGGTAATGCTGTTCCTCCAAAACTTGCCAATGTGTTTGCTGAACAACTAATACTACAATATTTTAATAATTATGAGTGTAAGAGACACAATAATTCTAGACAGAAAAGACCTGAGGTATCTTCTTATTGATAGTTTAAGACTTTACTCGGACAACGTTGCGTTTATTGATGGGAATAATCCTTACAGATTTTCAATAAATAAGAAAACATATTACGTTTTAATTAAAAACGTTCACGAATCTGGTGATGGTAGAGGAAATCAAGATGAATGCCGAATCCAAGTTGCGAAATCACAAAATTTCAACACAGCATTAAATTCAGGAAATGACGTTATTGTTTTGGGATATTTTGCTGACGAAAAAGTTTTTACGGCTTGGAATCCTTTTATGATGAGAGATAGGTTCAACCAAAGACAAACAATCTCATTATATTCAAGATTTTCAGTTCAAAAACTTGCTAAAATTCAAAAAATCGCAGCTTACCGAGACAATAATGGACAATCTGTAATTAGCTTTATTCCTGACTATTTAGGTTTATATCTAGAGAACTTGAATTCAATTCATTTACTATCGGATTTAGAATTAAAAAATCTTGTAGAACAATCTGATAATCTTAACAATCAAAATGCAGATGGTGAATTTGATACTTCAGAAGGTGTTCTTACAATCACTCACGCTAGACAAAAGAGAGACCCAAATTTTAGAATTAAAGTTTATGATGCCTACAATAACAAGTGTGCAATGTGCGGAATAGGTTTGGAATTAATTGAAGCTGCTCATATTGTACCACACTCTCACGAATTAGGTACAGATGAAATTGACAACGGAATAAGTCTTTGTGCTTTACATCATACAGCTTACGACCGTTCACTAATATATTTTGACGAACAATTGGATATTCTAATTAATGAAAGTAAAATGGAATACTTAGAAAAAGTCGGACTTGACTCTGGAATTAGAAAATTTGAAAAACTTGCTTTTGATAAAATTCAAATACCCGAAAATCATACACTTCGACCGAACATTGGGAATATAAAAATTGCGAATCAAACTAGAGGAATAGTTGATGATTAAGCCAACGCTTAAAGCCATACACATTTGCAATTCGCTACAGCCAAAGCTCAAGCCAAAAATTGCAAAAGAGTATGTCTTTGCCAACGCTGAAAACCAAGCGAATGGAAAAAAGCCAGTGTACAACAACGTATATAAAAAATAGCGGTTTAATCGCTTAATCGAAACAAAATGAATAAATAAAGGTCAGTTATAAACCGAAAATTTAGTGCATAAAATCCGCTACTTTTCATATACAAGACCGTTGTGCATAAGCTGCCCAAATTGCGCTAAAAAATAAACTAAATGAATTTTACCCAAGTTTATACAACCCGAAAACTTGAAAAAACAATTGCAAAATCGATTGTTGAAAAAGATGAACCTGAAAACAAATTTTTGGGCGAATGGGTTGCGACTATTTTTTACGTTGATAGAAAAAAATGTTGGCTGATTGTAAATAAGCTGACCAAATATTTACTTATTCTTTCGGACATCAAAACATCTGAACTGAATAACATCACCGGAATTTTCACAAAAACGCTTCATTCCCAACTCAAACACGACGGAATTGAAATCGAGTACGGAACTTTGAGAGAAATAATTGGAGAAATAAAACTGTGCGAGACCAATAATGACCGAAGTGCGAATGGTTCTCTGAATAATTGTATGTTCAGCATCGACCATTGGAAAATGGAATATGGAGGCTACGAAAATCTGCCATTTAGAAAAATAAATAGCGGATTGAATAGTTCTCCAAATAAAATTTTGGAATGGAAATATCCGAAAGAAGTAATGAACGAAATAATAAAAGCCTATCTACAACAACGGCTATAAACAAGCAGGCGGACAGTGCAAAAACGAAAGTATAAACATAAAACAAAGGTCGGTGCTATTGGACAGTTTAGTGGCTTGTAAGCTGCTACTGCTCATAGCCGAGACGGTTGTATATCATTTGAAAAACTATGTGTAACCGAACAGAAAAATTGGAACTATGTACTTGTTCAGATTTGAACACTAACAAAATTCAAGGGCTTTATTCTGATGAAATAAGTCGTTTAGGCAAAAAAGAATTCTTGAAAGTTATCAAGTGGAAATTAAATAGATTTTTAGGAGCAGAATGGAACGGAATGGATGGTTTGATGATTATGCCTTCTCAAAATCTGATTAATGAATTAACTGAAAATTTTATACTTGGTGAATTAAACATAGAGAATTGTTTTGATTTTGAATACCAGCCAAACGAAGGAGATAACTTGATTTTTGAAATCAGTTGGTTATTTAACAAAAGGGGGTAAAAGATTAAACGAGAAATGGGATATGAATACTCTTCCTACATCTTTAGAAACGGTGAATGGAAGCCTGATTTTTACAATCCATTTTATGAAAAAACTGAAATAATAACCGAAGGAATATTAAAAAAACGATAACCCAACAATAGCTATAAGTAATTGCTACTTGTCGCCTACTTCTGAAAATCCGCGAGGATTTTCAGTTTGGTGTGTTCCGCCACGGCGGATTAGTGCAAAACCACGTAACTACTCATACATGCAAAACGTTACTGTCATTTTAAAGCAACAAACATCTATGAAAAAACTTCCAAATTTTGACATAAAACCACACGGAGAAATCTCAAGAGCATTTTTAAGACAAAATATCTTAACATTTCACCGAGCCACTGAATATATTCAAAATTTGAGTTACGGAAGAAATTCAAACAAAGAAGATTTAAAAAGCATTTTCATAGAGAAAAAAGGAACTTGTAGCACCAAACACGCTGTATTAAAACAGTTAGCAAATGAAAATGATTTTAAAAACATTCAACTGATACTTGGAATTTTCAAGATGAATCCTCATAATACGCCAAAAGTTGGAAAGACTTTGTTAAAAAATAAGCTGAAGTATATACCGGAAGCACACAATTATTTGAAGTACGAAAATGAAATTTTTGATTTTACTAAACAAAATTCTTCATCAGCAGACTTCGTAAATGACTTACTCTTTGAAACAGAAATCCAGCCAAATGAGATTAACCATATTAAAGTTCAAATACATAAAGATTATTTAATAAATTGGCTCAATGAAAACAACAATATAAATTACGCTCTCGATGAGCTTTGGAAAATCAGAGAGCAATGTATTGAAGATTTATCAAAATGAACAAAAATAAATTACATACAGATAAAATAGTAAAAGGAAAACGAACCTACTTTTTTGACATAAAAAAGAGTGAACAAGCAGACTTGTATCTAACTATTTCAGAAAAGAAAAAAACTGACAATACTTCGGAACATCATAGAGTTATGATTTTTGAAGAAGATTTAAAGGATTTTGTGGATACGTTTAGAAATGCACTATTGAAGTTTAAAGAACTTCAACAACCAAAGACTGAAGAAAAAAAATATTCAATAGAAAAAATTAGAGCAACACCCCAAAATGCCTATCAACCTTGGACAGAAGAAGATGATGAAAAACTTGAATTGCTATTTTGTGAAGGTAAAAAAGTAAAAGAACTTACTCATATCTTCGAAAGAAAAGAAGGAGCAATAACCTCTCGAATTAAAAAACTCGAACTAAAGGAAAAATATGGGCGATAAAACAACTACACGCTGAAAACTACCGCCAACATCTGCAACCCGTGCACAACCTCCATTTTTCAGAAAACACATAGAATATCCAACCTCGTTTAAAGCCTTATTAAGCGAGGTTTATTATTTGAAAAGTATTTTGAAAAGGCATTTTATTTTCATCCGAGCATAAAGCAAGATATTTTTTTCTATTTTTGAGTGGTGAAACAGGTGTATGCGGTTTTGTAAAATGGTTGGTATAGTGCTAAATTTAAGCATTGAAATTTTATTGGGTATTTGCATTTTTAATTTCCCAACATCGCGAAGCCGAAAGCAGTTAGCCACCATTTAAAAGAACAAAATGATAAGAATAAAAACAATCCTTTTGACAATTATAACAGTCTTTGTACTTCAAAGCTGTAACGTTGGAACTACAGGAATTTGGAAAGACGAAAACATTGAACAAAGTCTAAAAAATGAAATTGAAACGTTAGACATAAAAGTTTTGGAGGCCGTTACTACAAATAATATTGAACTTCTGAAATCAATGATGTCAGATAAGTTATTAGAAAAAAGTGGTGATAACATTGGTCAATTGCTTGAACAAGCAAGTGGCGTGATTACTACGACTGACTATAAAGTTTTAAATCAATTTCATACAAAGAATTCAACTACAGGGATTGGAAATACTGTTATTTCAGGAGTTAGCGGACTAAATGACTATTCTATAAATTATCAAGCCTTAAACGAAGAAATGTTTATTTCCCTTTTAATTTCCAAAAGCGGTCTTGACGAATTTATTGTTACCAACATTTATGGAAAGTATCCCGATGGTTGGAAGCTCAATATCCTTCATTTCGGACAATACAAAGTCAATGACAAAACTGCCCCTGAATTGTACTCTGAAGCCAAAGTAGAACATGAAAATGGATATTTGATTAATGCTGCGAACAATATGTTTCTAAGCTCAAGAGTGGCAAATCCCGCCAATAATTTTTGGCAATATCAAAAAGAAGAGGAAATGAAAGGGTTTTATGAAAAAGTAATGAAAGAAGTAAACTCTAAATATAAATTTCCAATGACCCTTGAAGCAATTGACTCAAAACCACAAATCTTGTCAATCTATCCACAAGGAACTGAAGAAGGATATTTCCCGATGATTGAGTATGTGACCAACTTAGACTTAAAAGATACGGTGCAAACCAACGCAGAGTATGAAAAAGTTCATTCAGAGATTATCAAAGCTTTTAATGGAATTGAAAAGAACAAGGACTATGTTTTTTACAAGGCATTTAGCGAAATACCAAACGGAAAAACGCCTGTTCCAACTTATGGATTTATAAAAAAATTAAAGTAAAAATGCTTGCTAACAAAGCCTGCAGTGGTTAAATGAAGTTTTGTGCTTCATCTAGTTCAGTACAGATTGACGGTTTCGTGCTAGTTAGCCGCCCGAAATCAAAGCCCGAAAAGCGTAGCGACGTGCTTAAACAAAGATACCAAAAAAATGACAGAAGAACTGAAAATAGCTATTGAAAATCTATACACTACTTTTTCGATTTACCCTTTTAGATCGACAATTGAAGGTTGTCCTTGCTGTGTTTCTGATTCTGACAAAGAAAAATTCCATTCCAAACAATTACGAGATTTAGTTGAAGACGACCTTTCAAGGTATGCTTTTAAGGCAATTACAACTTGGGGCGATACAAATGACTTTAAGCATTACTTACCGAGAATATTCGAACTTTTAGCAACTACTGATTTTGTTTTTGACACTTTCGTAGTACTTGGAAAACTTGAATATGGGAAATGGCAAGAATGGGCAGAAACCGAAAAAACTTCAATTAAGCAATTCTTATTGGCTTGGTGGACAGACGTAGTTAAACGAAAAAAATATTTTGACAAAGAGGTTTTTACCGAAATTTACAAATTAACAAACAACATTGAGCAATTACTAAACCGTTGGACAATCAGTTTTTCCGACAATAGTTTTTCAAATTTTGTCGATTTAGTACTTAACTATTACAACGACTTAAAAAACAAGAAAAAAGAGTTTCGGGATTTTGATGACGATTCTGTTGGAAATTTAAAATTATGGATAAAAGAAAAATCTCAATGTTTAGAAAAAGGATTTTTTCACTTTGCCGATATTGACCGAGATTTTGCAGACAAAATATCGATAGCACAATATATTTATGAAAGAGCTTGAGGAAAATAAAAAACGAACGTATAACATCTGCAACCCTTGCACAACCTCCATTTTTCAGAAAACACATTGAATATCCAACCTCGTTTAAAGCCTTATTAAGCGAGGTTTATTTTTTGAAAACTATTTTGAAAAGGCATTTTTTTTCATCCGAGCATAAAGCAAGTTATATTTTTTCTATTTTTGAGTGGTGCTATAGGTGAAATGTTTTAACCAAATGGAAAAATGGAGCTTAATATTTGGAATAATAATTATATTTATTGTTCTCAGAACTTTAAATACAAAAAGTAAAGAAATCTCTACTGAGAGAGTTTCGGCAACGGAATTTGTTGCAAAATTAGAAAAATTAGGATATTATAAATATGCTGAAGAGAATAATATCGACCATTTAAAAACCGACTTAATCGAAAATTTTGATCCAAATAATGAATTAGTTACTATTTGGGACAACGAAACAGGAGTTCCTCTTGATTATAGATATTATTCCTGCGATGGAGAAGCAGTTTACGAGGAGGGTGGATTTACAGATCTTTTGGAACATGTTAGACCAACTTTTGACAAAATTGGACTGAAAATAAATGTTACTGACCACATAGAGGAATGGAATGACGAAAAAAAATGGTTAAATCATAGAATAACTATTAATGAATCTGAATATATCATTTTTAAAAATTTCAGAGGATATGGTTGGGGTGAAGCAGTAATGCAATTTGCCCAAATAGTAAATGAAGAAGCAGAGAAGCAAGGGATTAATGAAAGGTTATATTTAGTAGGTGGTGGAAATGACGGCCGATTGATTTTCTTAACCAATGAATTATATGATTATATTTATAGTGTTTATACAAACACACACTGGAAACCTTTAAAGGTACGTGAGTGGATGAAAGTTATGAATGTGAAACCAATGAATTACAAAGGCTGAACAGCATGAAGCAGATCCCAAATACGCCTTAAAAACAGATTTTAATAAATTATTCAACTTACTCAGGGAAAATAAACAAATACAAATCATAGCTGAAATCCATAACGACAAATGGGTTACTTTGGTTTAAATGTAAGGGTAAAAAATTTTCGTTATATTTAACTTTATATTGTAGCTGCCTTTTTTTAGAAATAGCAGATTTTTGTAATTAAGTTTAAGTTTTAATAAATACCTCATGAAAGCACGTTTGTATTTACTACTGTTTTTGGCTACTCAATTTGTTTTTGCTCAAGAAACAGAGAGTAAAATTCAAGAATTACCCACCGAATATGGTGCATACACCATTCCATTGTGGACTAAATTAACGCTTTAATTAAAGGAAACTTCTAAAAACAAATTTGAATATAGAATCATAAGTAGTGAACCTTATGAAGAGATGTATTCCTTTGACAAACAAGACAAAGTTTTTTCTGAAAATCCCCAAAAAAATACAGTCGATATTCTGTTTGTTGGAGCATATTATAATGATGGAAAAGAAGATAGTGATTACAAAACACTTCTCAAGATAAGAAATAACCTAGATGTTCCATTAATGTATAAAGCTGATATAAAATATTATTTTAATGATGAGTTTGAAAATACAAGCATTGTTGGAGCTTTCCCAGGAACTGACACGCAAGAAATTTGGGCGCACAAAATAGACTTAATTGCGTTGTATGACTTTGAAATACTTAACCCAAAAGAGTAAAATTTCGTCCTCATAATCAAAAAACCAGCTGACCACTCTTGGGTAATTTTCTAGCCAAATGCTCTAGAAAAAACCAATTTGTAAATCTTTGCATATTAATGAAACAACTGTCAATAAAGAAAATTTTAAAATTCATATTTCGCGGGATCCTAATTTTTATTGGTTTCGTCTTTCTTTTACTTTTGGTTATTGGGTTTCGTGTGGAACATCAAGATGGAACCTATGACAATTGGTCTGGATTAAGGGCTCTCTTTCAAAAAGACAGAGATTTTGGAATATTTCTTAACCAACAAGAAAAATATGAACTTAACGGAATCGATGGGCCTTATTTAGTAAACTCATCAATTTATCGAGTTGATTCAATCAATAATGTACTTAAAACATCTTTTAAAGATTCAGATTCTATTCTCGTTCAAGTAAATAACAATGATTTAGATACATTTTATTTCAAAAAAAGAGATTCTATTACACGAAATTCTCATCACTATAAAACTCCTGAAAAATTAATTGCAATATCAGACATAGAAGGAAACTTTAACGGATTTTCAAGTTTTTTGCAAAATAATCAAGTTATTGACAAAAAATTTAATTGGATATTCGGAAGCGGACATTTAGTTTTAGTGGGTGATTTTGTAGATCGAGGAAACAACGTTGTTCCAGTTCTTTGGTTGATTTACAAATTGGAAGAACAAGCAGAAAAAAAAGGAGGTAAAGTTCATTATATTTTGGGAAATCACGAATTGTTAAATTTTCAAGGACGTTATAAGTATAATGATAGAAAGTATGTGAAAATTGCTCAACTTATTTATAATAACGAAAATTATAAAAATGCAGTTAAATTTATGTATTCCACCGAAACAGAACTTGGAAAATGGTTACATTCCAAAAATGGTATTGAAAAAATTGGAGATTATATTTTTGTTCATGCTGGATTAAGTCCTAAAATTTTAAAATTTAAACCTACTATTACTAAAATTAATGAAATTGCTAGAAATCATTGGAATAAGGATTTATATAACGAGCCAGAGAATGACGATCTGGCAAATTTTCTGATAGGACCAGAAGGGATATTTTGGTATCGAGGATTTGCAATGGATTACAAATATTATGATAAAATAACCGAAAAAGAATTAGACCAGATTCTTTTATTTTATCAAGCTAAAAAAATAATCTTCGGTCATTCTGTAGTTGACGATATCAAGAAGGATTTTAATGGGAAAATCATCGCAATTGACGTAAAACACAGTCAAGAAAAGAACTCCGAAAAAACAAAAGGATTGCTTATTGAAAACGGAATTGAATATAAACTTGACGGAAAAGGAAACAAAACTAAACTATAAAAATATGTCAGTTGATATTCTCTTTTCGGAATAGCAATAACTAAATATGCTTTTTTTTAAAAAATCAAATGCTTTATTAAAGCAGCGTATTCCAGATTTTTTGTTTGATAATAAAACGGAGTTTTTGTAAAAATAAAGCCTAAAAAAACTTCCTATCCATTCAATTTTTTATGTTATTTTAGTAAAATATAATTCAAATAAAACTATTGACCTTACCTTTTGAACCCACCGTTTTTGGGATAAAACTCAATGTGCATCTAATCCTGGAGTATCTGGCGTTTTTTATAGCGTTCAGATATTATGTTTATTTGCGCAAACACAAACCGGATAGCATCTCTAGCAAAAACCGACTGTCTATCATTTTAGGGGCAATTTTTGGTGCTTTTTTGGGGTCAAGATTTTTCGGGTTTTTAGAAAATCCTATGATTCCCATCAGTCCCGATAATCTATTGCAATTGCTGAATACAAAAACCATTATGGGCGGTTTGTTTGGCGGACTTTTGGGCGTGGAATTGGCAAAGAAAATCATTCATGAAAAAAAATCATCGGGCGATTTGTTTACCTATCCCATCATTTTGGGAATTATCATTGGCCGAATTGGTTGTTTTTTGAGCGGAACCAACGAATTTACCTATGGCAAAGAAACTCATTTCTTTTTGGGAATGAATTTAGGCGATGGTTTGTCTCGGCATCCAATTGCTTTGTATGAAATTATTTTCTTGCTATTTTTGGTCTTTTTCCTCCAAAAAATTTCCTATTTTACGAAAAGAAAAAACGGATTATTATTCCAATTATTTATGATTGCCTACTTTGGATTTCGCTTTGGAATTGAATTCCTGAAACCCAATGTGTTCTATGTATTTGGTCTCAGCAGCATTCAATGGCTTTGTATCATTTGCTGGATTTATTATGCAGCAACCTTAAAAAAATTAATTAAAAATGCCTACTAGAAAATATACTTATTACGATTATACCATCAGTTTGTGTCCTGAATGTTTAAAACGCATTGATGCCAAAATTGTCTTTGAAGATGAAAAGGTGTATATGCTCAAAAGATGTCCAGAACATGGAAATTCGCGCGTGCTCATTGCAGACGATATTGCCTATTATAAAAACATCAGAAACTATAACAAGCCTTCAGAAACGCCATATAAATTCAATACCAAAACGCATTATGGTTGCCCGTATGATTGCGGTCTTTGCCCAGACCATGAGCAGCACTCTTGTCTAACGATTATTGAAATTACGGACCGTTGCAATTTAACCTGTCCCACTTGCTATGCGGGTTCATCACCCACATACGGAAGGCATAGGACCCTAGCGGAAGTTAAAACCATGTTAGACACCATTGTTGCCAATGAAAAAGAGCCAGATGTGGTGCAAATAAGCGGAGGCGAACCAACACTACATCCTCAATTTTTTGAAATTTTGGATTATGCTAAATCCTTGCCCATTAAACACCTGATGGTAAACACCAATGGACTTTTAATTGCCAAAGATTTTGATTTTGCCAAACGACTAAAATCCTATGCACCCGACTTTGAAATTTACTTGCAATTTGATTCGTTCAAAGAAGAAGCCTTATACCAATTGCGGGGTGCCAATTTAAAGAAAATCCGAGAAAAAGCTTTGGAACATCTCAATGAGCTCAACCTTTCTACCACCTTGGTTGTCACCCTTCAAAAAGGATTGAACGATGATGAAATGGGCGAAATAATTGACTATGCACTTCAACAACAATGTGTGAGAGGCGTCACATTTCAACCCACACAAATTGCGGGTAGATTGGATAATTTCAACCATGAAACCGACCGAATTACGCTCACCGAGGTTAGAAGAAAAATATTAGAACAATCAACCATTTTTAGTCCAGATGATATCATTCCTGTGCCGTGTAATCCAGATGCTTTGGCCATGGGATATGTGCTGAAACTAGAGGGAAACAACATACCGCTCACCCGCTATATCAACCCCACCGATTTACTAGACAACAGTAAAAACACGATTGTATATGAGCAAGATGAAGCGCTGCATCAAAAAATGTTTGAAATTTTTAGTACCGGAACTTCTACCGACAAAGCATCTGATAAGTTGCACCAATTGCTTTGTTGTTTGCCGTTTGTAGAAGCACCCAATCTTGGCTATGACAATTTGTTTAGAATCATTATTATGCAGTTTATAGACGCCCATAATTTTGATGTGAGAGCCATAAAAAAATCATGTGTTCATATCGTAAATAAGGATAATACCATCATTCCCTTTGAAACCATGAATCTTTTTTATAGAGATGATAAAATTGAACGATTAAAAGCATTACAAAACGAAACAAAATTATAGAAGATGACCTTTTTAGAAGCAAACCTAGATGGACTTGTTGCCATAATATTCATGGTAATGTTTGGTCCGCCCATTGTACTTGCCCTTATTGGCGTAATTGTAAAAAGCAAATCGCCCAAAGCAGCCAAAGTGCTGTTTATTTTGGCTGGTTTATATATGTTGATTGGCTTAGGAATTTGTGGGTCTATGATGATTTAGAGTTGTGAAGCAATGCGTCAATAAAGGTGTTTCTCAGTTTCTGATGCATAAACATTACGCATTACTAAATTTCACCACCCAAACAAAATAAGAAAGTGGATTTGCCAAAGACAAATCCACTTAATATTAACCAAAAAAAACACTTATGAAAAAACTTATTCTTTTGGGAAGAGATAAGCTTCTTTTGTAAAGGTAAAAAGTTTTTTAATAAAAAACAAGTTTTTTTTTATTTTATTCAACAGTAACCGATTTGGCTAAATTTCTAGGTTGATCTACGTTGGTACCGCGTAAAACAGCTACGTGATACGATAGTAATTGTAATGGAATAGTCGCAATAATTGAAGTTAAAGCCTCGGTTGAATGAGGCATTTCAATGATGTGATCTGCTAAATTGCGAACTTGTTGATCACCTTTTGATACCAATGCAATGATTTTTCCGCTGCGGGCTTTTATTTCTTGAATATTACTCACCACTTTATCGTAGTGGTTTTGCTGTGGCGCAATTACAATAACCGGCATGTTTTCATCGATCAAGGCAATTGGTCCGTGTTTCATTTCGGCAGCTGGATATCCTTCTGCATGAATGTATGAAATTTCCTTTAACTTTAAAGCACCTTCTAAAGCTACGGGGAAGTTGAAACCGCGACCTAAAAATAAGCAATTGGCTGCATCTTTATAGATATGTGCAATTTCCAAAATGCGATCATTTTCCAGCAAAGCTTCTTGTACTTTTTCAGGAATCAGTTCTAATTCTATTAAGTTTCTTAAATAATCGGGTTGCGACATGGTTCCTTTTGCTTTTGCCAAGCGCAATGCAATTAAAGCCAAAACGGTAATTTGTGTAGTGAAAGCTTTTGTTGACGCCACACCAATTTCAGGACCGGCGTGTGTGTAAGCACCTGCATGTGTTTCACGCGAAATAGACGATCCAACTACGTTACAAACACCAAATACAAACGCCCCTTTTTCTTTAGCTAATTTTATAGCAGCCAATGTATCAGCTGTTTCACCCGATTGTGAAATGGCAAGTACCACATCGTCTGTATGGATGATAGGGTTTCGGTATCTAAATTCTGATGCATATTCCACTTCCACAGGGATGCGTGCAAATTCTTCGATCATGTATTCTGCGACTTGTGCAGCGTGCCATGATGTGCCGCAAGCCACAATAATAATGCGTTTTGCGTTGATGAATTTTGCTAAGTTATCTTCAATTCCTGCCATTTTGATCAATCCTTGGTCGCTTAGTAAACGCCCGCGGAACGTGTCACGAATAACTTGTGGTTGTTCGTAAATTTCTTTTAACATGAAATGATCGTAACCTCCTTTTTCAATTTGCTCTAGGTTCAATTGCAACTCTTGAATATAAGGGCTTACTTCGCTGTCTGACTTAATTTTTCGGATTTTGATAGGTTTGTGTAAGCGAATAATTGCCATTTCTTCGTCTTTCAAATAAATCGCATTGTTGGTGTATTCAATAAACGGAGAAGCATCAGATGCCACAAAATATTCCCCTTCGCCAATACCAATTGCCAATGGACTGCCCAAACGAGCTGCTACAATTTCATTGGGCTTTTTAATATCCATCACACAAATTGCATAGGCACCAATCACTTGATTCAATGCTACTTGCACGGCTTTCCCTAACTTTAAGCCTTTGTTTCTTTGAATATCTTCGATAAGATTCACCAAAACTTCGGTGTCGGTATCCGATTTAAAGGTATAACCACGATTGATTAATTCTTGTTTTAATGGCTCATAATTTTCAATGATACCATTGTGAATAATCACCAACTCGCCTGAGTTTGAAAAGTGAGGATGAGAGTTTACATCGTTTGGCACGCCGTGTGTTGCCCAACGTGTATGACCAATTCCCATTGACCCTTTTAGAGTGTTTTCTGCTTGGGCTCTTTCTTCCAAATCAGAAACTTTGCCTTTGGTTTTGCTTGCTATGAATTGTTCGCCGTTAAACAATGCCACTCCGGCACTATCATATCCGCGGTATTCCAATCGCTTTAAACCTTTTATTATTATTGGATAAGCATCTTTTGTGCCTATATAACCTACAATGCCACACATAATTAATTTTCTTTAGTGTAATAAATTTCCAATCTCATTTTTAAATCGCTGTTTGATGCATTTGGCCCGTGAATAATTGTTCCAAACGGATTCATAGTAGCGGTTAAGGGTATTGTTTTTGTTGTAGCTTTTAATGGATTCATTGCTGTTAACGAAATATCGCTTGCAACAACCAATCCTAAAGGTACATTGGTAGAATCTTTTGTTATTAAATTGTTGATGTGATCTGTTATTCTAAATTGGTATTTGTGTACCGATTTGTTTGTTTTGTTTAAGAATCCACCAAAAATTGGTTTTCCTGTAGTTGATGTATCGCTTAAATAATCGGCAATTACTTTGTTGTTTTTGTAATCATACAAATACAATTGTTTAGGTACTGCGATGGTATCTAATCCCATTGCAGAATGATCCACATATAAGGTGAGCAATGCCTGATTCACCAACCATTTATTGTTGATAATGGTTTCTAATTCATCTGCTTTTCCGCTACCATCAGCGTCGTTTCCAAATAATGAAAGAGTTGCAAATGTGCTGTTTCCGCCGCCTTTTATCCACAGATTTCCTACCGAATTATTGTCTAGATCGAAATTGTTTTCTAATAAATTCACAGTAGTTGCTGTTATCGGAGTAGATTGTTTATCATCATAACCAATACGGAATTCATAGGTTTTGCGTTCGCGTTTTGGTTGATTGGTGTTGGCGTCTATTTCACCGTCTTGTTTATAAACAAAAACTACTTTTCCGCGGCTTAAGTTTAATTGTGCCAATGCGTTTTGGCTGAAATTATCTTCCACTTCAAAATACAACCCACGGAAATATTCTTTTAAAAGTCCGTTATTTAATAAGGATTTGTATTTATTGTTTGCAAAGAATTTTTCTTGAAAATAATTTTTGTCGAGATCTAACCAAACCCCTGGCGCTAAACGTTCTTTTACTTTTTGCTTACCATCCACCATTTGTGGGGTTCCGTCTGCATTATACGCATACAGTTTAATCTCGTTTTTGTTAAAAGCAAATTCGGTATTTTGTGCTGTATTGGTAGAATTGTTCAAACGATTGCTTCCAGCTAATCCTTTTTTATTTTGATCAAATATATTTTTTTCGTCAGCATAATAAAATTGTGTGTCAAAATTATTATTCGGGTCGGTTGTTCGCAGAAAGTATCCGTTTTCGTAAACATTCAAGGTGAATTTACCATTGCCATACACATCTGAAACATTAAACGAACGGTTGCCATCAGAATCGGTTGCAGAAACTGAACTGGTAAACGGAATATATACATACACCGAATCCAGCACCAGATTTTCACCAAACGATGTTAAATCGCTGTTGTTTTTCATTTCAATTTGCGTTACAAAGTGTGCTGTTGTTTTTCCAAATGCACTGTGAGTGTAAACGCCTAAATTGTTTACAGGCAAATTGCGGGTGTTGGCAATACCTGCTTCGCTGTTTGTAGTTTCAATATTTTGAACAAGGTATTTTTCAAAACCAAATTGGTCGCTGTCTATAACTTCAGCTCCCATTTCGGTAAAGTCTTGCTCGCACGAGATTGCCGTAACAGATAGTACCGAAAGTACTACAAATTGCGCGATCGATTTTCTTCTCATAAATGCACTAAATTAAACCTTTTGAAGATAAAATTCGGGATAAAAATCCTTCATTTTTTCTTTTGCGTTGAAAGGTAAGAAAGGTTTATTTGAACTTTGTATATAATTTGTTAAATCTTCTGAAATGTCTTCTGAAGAAATCACAATACCATCAGAGTGGTCAATAGCATTTTTCATGATATTGGTGTAAGTTGCATCCTTTAAGGCAGTAATATCTTTCTTGTTAAATTCATCAAAAGCCACTTTTTCAAACATGTTTTTTGATAATTTGCCTTCAAATCCAGATGAAAAAACAGATGTAATGATTTTTGTATCGGTGAAGATATCCTCATCATTATAATATTTTTTCATATAAAGCGGCAATAGAGATGCCATCCACCCTTGTACATGTATCACATCGGGTACCCAATTTAACTTTTTAATGGTTTCAACAACACCTTTCACAAAGAAAATTGCGCGTTCATCGTTATCCTCATACAATGTGTCCTCTTCATCGCCAAAAGTACCTTTGCGTTTAAAATAATCATCGTTATCAATAAAATAAACCTGAATGCGTTCTTTTGGTATCGAAGCAACTTTAATAATTAAAGGCATATCCATGTCATTAATAACCAAATTCATACCCGAAAGCCTAATCACTTCGTGCAATTGATGTCTTCTTTCATTGATGCTACCGTATCTTGGCATAAAAATACGGATTTGCCCGCCTAAATCATTAATCATTTTTGGAGTGTCGAACGAAGCTTGCGAAACTTCATTTTCAGGTAAATAAGGCACTACTTCAGATGATACATATAATATCCTCTTGTCTTTCATTCTTCTTTAATTAAATTTAAAATGCTTTTTAAAAAGCAAAATTACGAAAAAATGTGTTACGATGTTAAGGATTGTGCTAATTTTGCAAGCACTAAACTTTTTAAACCATGAAGGTATTTCATGCACAAAGCCAGTTATCACAGTACTTGCAACCCTTAAAACAAGCGTTGCAAACAATTGGTTTTGTTCCCACAATGGGTGCTTTGCACAAAGGGCATTTGTCTTTATTGCAACAAGCTTTGTCCGAAAACGATGTGACAGTGGTTAGTATTTTTGTTAATCCCACCCAATTCAACAATGCCGAAGATTTGGCAAAATATCCCCGAACTTTAGACAGAGATGTGGCGCTTTTAGAAACATTGTCGGATAAAATTATTGTTTACGCACCTAGTGTTGATGATATTTATGAAGGAAATACCGTAGCCAAAAGTTTTGATTATGATGGTTTAGACAATGAAATGGAAGGCAGCAACCGCCCGGGACATTTTAACGGCGTGGGAACCATTGTGAAGAAATTGTTTGAAATTGTGCAGCCCAACAATGCTTACTTTGGCGAGAAAGATTTTCAGCAGTTGCAAATCATCCGCAAAATGGTTGCAAAAAACATGATGGATATCAACGTGATTGGTTGCCCCATTTATCGCGAAGCAAATGGTTTGGCAATGAGCTCAAGAAACGAACGATTGTCTGCCCAAGCCAAAGAAAAAGCGGCGGTGATTTATAAAACACTCCAGACTGCAAAAAAACTCTTTGTTGAAAAAGATATTGTGCAAGCCGAACAATTTGTAAAAGAAACTTTTGCCAACGAAGCTGATTTTGACTTGGAATATTTTGTGATAGCAGATGAAGTTTCACTAAAAACCGCTACCCAGAAAACCGCCCATACAAAATATCGAGCTTTTATTGTGGTGCATGTTGAAGGTATTCGATTAATTGATAACATTGCATTAAATTAACCCGTAGTGCATTATATAAAAAGTTGCTCAAGATACAAAAAAGTAGTATATTGTATTGACTGACAATCAAATACAATCATGAGCAACTTAGAAGCAAGTTACAAATTAATTTTGAAGGAATTGCGGAAAATTTCGGAAAAAGAGAATTTATATTTTAAACCAATAAAGCCTAAACTATCTGATATTGAATTAATTAGTTTAATAATCTTGTCAGAATTTAAATCGATTGATTCTGAACATCAGCTATTTAGAGAAATTAAGGGTTTTGAAATTGAATCTAAAATTGAGCGAAGTGTTTACAACAGAAGAAAAAGAAAATTATTTCCATTTATCGAAGAAATCAGAATGAAAATGGTAAAAAAATTTAATGAGTTTGAAAACTATTTTGTGGTCGATAGTATGCCCTTGGAAGTGTGTAAAATAGCACGTTCTTCCAGAAGTAAAATATGTAAGGAGGTCGATTATGCCATTCCCAACAAGGGATTTTGTGCTTCACAAAATTTACATTTTTATGGCTATAAATTACACGCTGTTTGCTCAATTTCTGGTGTTTTTCAAAGTTTTGATTTATCTCCTGCCTCTGTCCACGATATTCATTATTTGCAGGATATAAGAAAGCAAATGTCTGATTGTGTTTTATTTGGAGATAAAGGTTATCTTTCACAAACCATTCAACTTGATTTATTTAACCAGGTCAATATCCAATTAGAAACTCCGAAAAGAAAAAATCAAAAAGGTTATAAACCTCAATTTTATCATTTCAAAAAATATAGAAAAAGAATTGAAACTCTGTTCTCACAATTGTGTGACCAATTTATGATTAGAAGAAATTACGCAAAGACCTTTGAAGGATTTAAAACAAGAATTCTGGCTAAAATTACAACACTGACAACTATTCAATATTTGAATAAATTTGTGTTTAATAGAAATATTAACAACCTAAAAATTAATCTCGTTTAATAATGCACCAGGGGTTAAATTAAAAATTTATAACTTTGCGCCATGCAAATAGAAGTTTTAAAATCTAAAATCCACCGTGTTAAAGTAACAGGTGCCGATTTGAATTATATTGGCAGTATTACGATTGATATTGCTTTAATGGAAGCTGCAAACATTATTGAAGGTGAAAAAGTAACCATTGTGAACATTAATAATGGCGAACGTTTTGAAACCTATGCCATTCCTGGTTCAAGAAACAGCGGCGAAATTACACTCAACGGACCTGCAGCGCGCCGGGTGCAAAAAGACGATATTATTATTGTAATCACCTATGCCTTGATGCCTTTTGAAGACGCCAAAACGTTTAAACCTTGGGTTATTTTTCCAAACGAAGAAAATAATTCACTGAAATAAACGCTTGAAGTCGCTAAAAAAAATACTAAATATTTCACTCCCACTTTTGCTGGGAGTTTTTTTGGTTTATTACGCCTACAACCAATTTACGCCTGCACAAATCACCGAAATGAAAAGCTATTTTGCATCTGCCGATTATCTTTACATTGGTTTGTCGTTGCTTTTTATGAAAATCAGCCATGCATCGCGTGCTTATCGGTGGAAGTATAGTTTGCAGTACATGGGTTATCAATCGGGTTTTTGGAATAATTTTATGGCGATTTCTGTTGGATACTTGTTAAACTTGACGATTCCCCGCTCGGGCGAACTATCTCGGGCAGCTGTTTTGCAGAAATACGATAACATTCCGTTCGATAAAGGTTTTGGAACCATCATTGCAGAGCGCATCATAGATTTGGTTTTTCTCTTGCTTTTTGTGGCCACCGCATTGCTGTTGCAATACAAACAGCTAACCGGTTTTATTGCACAGCAAATTCCAGTTAAGCAATTGGTTGTTATTGGTGGTGTTCTTGCAATAGTTGCAATTATTGGTTTGTATTTGCTTTATACATCCAATTGGAAAATCTTTGTTTTTATACGCAAAAAAATTACCGGATTGGTCGAAGGTATGTTGAGCATCTTTAAAATGCCGCACCGTATCCCGTTTCTTATTCACACACTCATTATTTGGATTGGTTTTGTACTCACCTTTTATTTTGGAACAAAAGCCTTGCCTGAAACCAGCGAAATATCGTTAGGAATTGTAATGGTTGCATTTGTAGTGGGCAGTTTAACCATTAGTTTTACCAACGGAGGTTTTGGAGCATTTCCATTACTTATTGCAAAAATATTAGCACTTTACGGCATCTCGTTAACCGCAGGAACTGCTTTCGGCTGGATTTTATGGACCACACAAACCGTTTTGGTAATTGTTTTAGGTGGTTTGTCTTTTTTATTGTTGCCGATTGTTAATAAGAATAAGTAAATTTAAGCCAACCGTTTTTTTTAATCCTTAATCATTTCGTCTTTTTCTTTAATACGTTCTTCGTATTGCTGTATTAATTTTTCAGAAAGTTGATTTATTTGAATATAACCACCGCCACCTTGTTGGTTGTTATTAATCACAATACTTTCGTTGCTTACTAATTCTTCAGGAGTAATTTCATAGGTTTCGCAGATTTTTTGGATATAGTTTGCCCAAGAATGACTTTCACCGCTTTCTATGCGCGCGTAAGCCGATTGTGATATATGTAATTTATCTGCCACTTGTTCTTGCGAAAAACCACGCTCTTTACGAAGTGTTTGCAACTTTTTGCCTATCATTGTATTCATTTTTTTTGGTATATTTGATTTTATATTTACACATGTAGAAAAAGTATTATGCAAAATTAGGGTAGTAATATGTTTTTTTTGCATTAGATTGTTGTTGGTTAACATATATTTTTGATTTTCATATAAATCATTTAAACATTAAAACATGAAAAAAGTATTGGCACTCTTTATGAGTTGCTCGTTGTTGTTTATGGGCTGTAGGCACGATGATCTGCTTGAAAACAACCAAAAACAAAGCCATGATGAGAACGGCTTACAGGGAAAAACATTTGTGTTAACACAAACAGAGTTAGAAGCAAAGTATGCAGGCAACAAAAGCTTGAACAATATTTTGCAGAAAGAATTTAAAACAGAAGACGGTTTAGTTAAAACCAATTCTGTGGATGAAGCACAAAATGGTGTGTATATTGATTTAGACCATGTACAGGTTTTTGAATCGGATCAAATGCATGCCATTACTTATTACGTAGAAATTGGTGAGCAAACAGAAACTGAAGAACCACAGGAAATGTACAACCTAATGTATTTTTCTACAGATTATGAAAACTATCATGTGATCTTGTACAAATATGATTTCAGCCAGATTCCGTTACAACACTTTGTTTCACACCCGGAATTAACAATAAACGTTTTAGGCTTTATTCCGTTGAACGATATTGAAAATATTTATGAAAACATACAACAAAGCACTTCTCAAGCTGCGAAGAGTACTTCATCAGTATCAACAAATAACTATGTTTCTGTATACTATCAATTTATAAATTTGTCGGATTGTGCTAAAATGGTCGTAGTAGAAGGGCAACCATGTAAGGGTTCTGGTAATCCAAAACATAATTATGGAGAACAATGCGGAATGAGTGGTAATGATAGAGCTACACCAGGCTATAGCTATATGGACTTTTCTGGCTGTGGAGGAGGTTCAGGAGGTTCAGGAGGTTCAGGAGGTTCAAGCGGTGGCGGCTCTGTTGGATCACCTGGTGCTGGTGGAAACCCTGGTGGCGAAGGTTCAATACCTACTAACCCTATTTGGAGTAACCCTATTAAAAGTCCTGGTAACATTTTTGCTATTGGTCAGCTTATTGGTGGTATTAATATTGGAAATCCCAACAAAAATTTAGAAGTTTTAAAAGCTTTGGTTGAAAACAATTTATCAACCATACAAGACTTGTACAGCAAAGCTAGTGGTACACGAGAACATGGAAATGCTTTTAGTAAGATAAAACTAAACGGCAAATATGTACCTTTAGCAAATCAAACACCATTGCAATTAGCCAATAGCTCAGATTCGCAATTAGATATTGATTCCGCACTTGAAAAGCCAGCTAATACGGGTATTTTGCACACGCATACAAACAAGCATACAATAATTTACATAAACGGTGAACCAACAATTGGTAACCCAATGTTTTCGGGTACAGACTTACGAGCTTTGTTTCTTTTAACTCTCCGTAACGCACAAAACGATAAACAAATAGCAGAATGCTTTTTTGGTTTAATAACAAGTGAAAGCTTGTATGTGGTTATGTTTCCAAGCGATGCTACAGCCCAAAATTTCACATCTAAATATGGTAAGCTTCTGGCTAATATGAGAGTTAATGAAGAGTTGTGGAAAAATGTAGAAGAAGATTTGAAAGATGAATTCGAAGATATTACTACTTCTACTGATACCGATCCTGTAAAAGCAAAAAGGTATGAAAAAGTATTGTTAAAAGTTTTAAAGAAACACAACCTACCTTTAAACTTTTACCGATTAGATGCCAACAACGGCTTATTTAATGGTAATTGGAAATTACTAACATTAGATACAGGTGGAAACGTAACAGAAAATCTAGTACTTTAAAAATTAAAATTATGAAAAAATATATAGTAATATTGTGTAGCTTTTTTGTATTAAACAGCTTTGCACAACAATTTATAATAACTGACAAATTTGATTATACCAATAATGTAGAAAGACAAAGCAATGGTTATTATTATAAAGATGTAACGGGTTATTTTAACCAGTTTGTTGGCACTTGGAAATACCAAAATGGCACCACCACCTATTATTTAAAATTTGAAAAACGCACTTTTACAGAGAGTTACCCTCATGTAAATACAACTTACAAACAAGATGAATTAATTGGTGCTTTACGAATTATAAAAAATGGTACAGTGGTTTACGATGATATTTATACATTAAACCAAAATTTTACCGATGTGGTAAAGTATAACATTTACTCAGTAATTAGAGCACAAAATTTTAACGATTGTTATATGTGTACCTATCCAAGGCAACGTTTGTATTTAAGATATAGTGAACAGAATAATGATAATTTTGCTTATACTCTTTTAGGAATGTTGATTCATACCTATAACGATAATGGGGTTACGAAATTGCGTTTAAATTTCCGTTCAGATCAGGTGAACCCTAGTGCTTTTTTAAAAATTGGCGATTTCCAATCTGCACCTACAAAAACCAGTTTATTTATGGATTTTGGCACTTTTGATTTTGTAAAACATTAGCTAATAAAAGCCCTTTTTTGGGCTTTTACTTTCTTCATTTTATGAAAAAATATATAGTAATATTGTGTAGCTTTTTTGTATTAAACAGCTTTGCACAACAATTTATAATAACTGACAAATTTGACTATACCAATAATGTTAAGAGAAGAAGTAACGGCTATTATTATAAAGATGTAACGGGTTATTTTAACCAGTTTGTTGGTACTTGGAAATACCAAAATGGCACCACCACCTATTATCTAAAGTTTGAAAAACGCACTTTTACAGAGAGTTACCCTCATGTAAATAAAACTTACAAGCAAGATGAATTAATTGGTGCTTTACGAATTATAAAAAATGGTACAGTGGTTTATGATGATATTTATACTTTAAACAAAAATTTTACCGATGTGGTAAAGTATAATATTCACTCAGTAATTAGAGTAGAAAATTTTAACGTTTGTTATATGTGTACCTATCCAGAACAACGTTTGTATTTAAGATATAGTGAACAAAATAATGATAATTTTGCTTATACTCTTTTAGGAATGTTGATTCATACCTATAACGATAATGGGGTTACGAAATTGCGTTTAAATTTCCGTTCAGATCAGGTGAACCCTAGTGCTTTTTTAAAAATTGGCGATTTTCAATCTGCACCTATAAAAACCAGTTTATTTATGGATTTTGGTACTTTTGATTTTGTAAAACATTAGCGAATAAAAAGCCCTTTTTGGGCTTTTACTTTCTTCATTTTATGAAAAAATATATAGTAATATTGTGTAGCTTTTTTGTATTAAACAGCTTTGCACAACAATTTATAACAACCGATAAGTTTGATTATAGTGATAATATAGAATGGGGAGTTAACGGTTATTATTATAAAGATGTAACGGGTTATTTTAACCAGTTTGTTGGTACTTGGAAATACCAAAATGGCACCACCACCTATTATTTAAAATTTGAAAAGCGTACTTTTACAAGAAATTACCCTCATGTAAATAAAACTTTTAAAGAAGATGAATTAATTGGTGCTTTACGAATTATAAAAAATGGTACAGTGGTTTACGATGATATTTATACTTTAAACCAAAATTTTACAGATGTGGTAAAGTATAACATTCACTCAGTAATTAGAGTAGAAAATTTTAACGATTGTTATATGTGTACCTATCCAGAACAACGTTTGTATTTAAGATATAGTGAACAGAATAATGATAATTTTGCTTATACTCTTTTAGGAATGTTGATTCATACCTATAACGATAATGGGGTTACAAAATTGCGTTTAAATTTCCGTTCAGATCAGGTGAACCCTAGTGCTTTTTTAAAAATTGGCGATTTCCAATCTGCACCTACAAAAACCAGTTTATTTATGGATTTTGGCACTTTTGATTTTGTAAAACATTAGCGAATAAAAGCCCATCTTCTAACACCCCCATTATTTGGGGCTTTTGTTTATTTTTAAAATTCTTAAAATACTCAACCACCTCTCGTCAAAATCTGTCGTTAACAAACCTAAATAATTCGTAAATTCGTTTTTTAATAGTTTTAAGTTTGCGCTTATAGCTTACGGCTTAAAACTTAAAGCTAAAAAAAAATGGCAAAAGTAAAAACAGCATTTTTCTGCTCATCTTGTGGCACGCAATTTTCTAAATGGTTGGGGCAATGTACCGCTTGTAAACAGTGGAATACAATTGTGGAAGAAGTAATTCAGAAAGAAGAAAAAGTGGCATGGCAAACCAAATCTTCAGCAGGAATTAAACGCGCAGCAAAACCATTGTTGATCAATGAAATAGACAGCACCCAAGAAATTCGTTTAAACACTTTAGACCAAGAATTAAACCGGGTTTTAGGCGGGGGAATTGTTCCCGGATCTATGATTTTATTGGGCGGTGAACCCGGCATTGGTAAAAGTACTTTGCTTTTGCAATTGTCGTTAAAATTGCCTTATAAAGTGTTGTATGTTTCGGGAGAAGAAAGCCAAAAACAAATAAAAATGCGTGCCGAACGCATCAATCCAAACAACAATTCGTGTTATATTTTAACCGAAACCAATACCCAAAATATTTTTAAGCAGGTAGAAGAAATCGAACCCGATGTATTGATTATCGATTCGATCCAAACCTTGCATACCGATTATATCGAAGCTTCGGCTGGTAGCATTTCTCAGATAAAAGAAACCACTGCCGAACTGATTAAGTTTGCAAAAGAAACATCAACGCCGGTTATTTTGATCGGTCATATCACGAAAGATGGAAACATTGCCGGACCCAAAATTCTAGAACACATGGTGGATACCGTACTGCAGTTTGAAGGCGACCGCAATCATGTGTACCGAATTCTTCGTGCCTTAAAAAACCGTTTTGGATCTACAGCCGAATTGGGAATTTACGAAATGTTAGGATCGGGTTTACGTGAAGTATCGAATCCGTCTGAAATATTATTATCAAACAGAGAAGAAGAGTTATCGGGAACGGCGATTGCATCAACTTTAGAAGGCATGCGTCCATTAATGATTGAAATTCAAGCATTGGTAAGCACTGCGGTTTACGGTACACCACAGCGCAGCGCCACTGGTTACAACTTAAAACGCTTGAACATGATTTTGGCAGTATTGGAAAAGCGGGCGGGTTTTCGTTTAGGAATGAAAGATGTGTTTTTAAACATTACCGGTGGAATTTCGGTTGATGATCCAGCGATTGATTTAGCTGTTGTGGCTTCCATTTTATCATCAAACGAAGACGATGCTATTTCAAAAGACATTTGTTTTGCAGGCGAAGTAGGTTTGTCTGGCGAAATTCGACCGGTAAACCGGGTAGATCAACGCATTCAGGAAGCCGAAAAATTAGGCTTTGCTAAAATATTTGTATCAAAATATAACAAAATCACCTATTCATCAAAAAACATACAAATAGTATTGGTATCTAAAATAGAAGAGCTGGTTTCGGCATTGTTTTAATGATTTAATTACTCTTTTTAAACGATTTTATCCTGCAAGGTTTTAAAAACCTTGTAGGTATTTTTTGCAGTTCTATCTATACAAAGGTTTTAAGATCAATTAAAAAAATAAAAATATTTGCTACCTTGTCCCAACTTTTTGCGTGTTTTAATACTCTTTATATGTAAAGAAGCATCCTTAAAAACGAATTATTCAATTAATTAAATGTTGTTTATGAAAAATATATTATTTCCTGCTGCTATCGTTTTCAGTATAACGGCAAATGCACAAAAACCTGTTTTTACGCAGGCACAAATACAATCGGCTCGTGTGTACAACAATGCTGCAGAGCTAAAACACAAAGCATCAGTTCAAATTCCGTCGGGCACGTCAGAAATTGTAATTACCAACGTAGCCAATTACTTAAACGAAAGTACGGTGCAAATTGGTGTGCCAAAAAACGTAACGGTTATGTCGGTTCAGTTTACAAATGCCTATGTGGAAGAGTACGATAATAATCAGGATTCGCCTTTGGTAAAACCGGTAAAAGAAGAAATTGCAAAGAAAGAAACCGAGCTTAAATCGCTACAAAATCAATTAACTGCCGAACGAAAAGGTGTGGAACTGTTGGATAAAAATCAGTCAATGAGCAACGCACAGAATTTTTCGGTAGCTGAATTAACCAAATTGTTAGATTTCTACAAAACCAAACGTACCGAGCTTTCTAATTCGATCAACAAATTAGAAAATCAAGAAAAAGTATTGTTTGAAGAGTTGAATATATTAAAAGGAAAATTAACCTTTAACGAAACCACAAGCGAAAAAACCAGTCAAGGTAAATTAATTGTGAATGTAATGAGCAGCACCGCAGGAACCATTCCATTAGAAGTTTCGTATTTAACAAATCAGGCAACGTGGCAACCAAGCTACGAAATGCGTATCGATAAAATTAACGAACCTATACAAATGCTGTACAAAGCACAGGTTCAGCAACATACGGGTGTCGATTGGAAAAACGTAAAACTATCCTTAACCAGCGGACCTGCCAATCAAAATACCTTTGCACCCCAACTGCAACCTTGGTTTTTAGATTATTATTATCCGAATGCTTATCGAAATAGAGAAATGGAAGAAGCTTCGGTAGCATCAGTAACCTCTAAAAGAATTGAGGGTAGACCAAATGCCGATATGATTCAAACGCTACAAGGACAAGTTCCTGGTTTGAATATTCAGACAGGAGTGGGACAACCTGGAGTTGGTCAATCTACAATGGATGATTACACCCAAATAAACGAATCACAATTAAACATTACCTTTGATATTGATATTCCGTACACTATTTTAAGCAACGGCAAACAACACAGCGTAGCTTTGAAGGATACGCAGTTGCCGGCAACGTACAGTTATATTACTACTCCAAAATTAGATACCAATGCCTATTTAATTGCAAAAGTGAAAAATTACGGCGACTACAATATTTTACCGGGCGAAGCCAATGTGGTGTTTGAAGGAATGTACGTTGGTAAAACCTATGTAAACGCCAATGCCAACGAAGATGAACTGCGATTGAGTTTAGGTAAAGATCAAAACATATCGGTTAACAGAACCATGATTAACGATAAATCGGGTGCCAAAACATTTTCATCACGTAAAGTACAAGATTTTGTTTATGAAATTTCGGTTCGGAACAATAAAAAAGAAAGTATTAGTATTATTGTAGAAGATCAAATACCAATAAGCAGTAATACCGATATCGAAATTACCTTAACAGATAAAGATGGTGCAACCACAGACACCGAGAAAGGCAAACTTACTTGGGAAATAAACCTAAAACCAAACGAAACAAAGAAAATACGCTTTGGTTATGAAGTGAAGTACGCAAAAGATAAAACCTTGAATTTTTAAATGAATTTTCCTCCTTTTTTTTAGTTGAAAGGGGGAATTTTAATTTTTTTTAGAAAAAAAACATTAAATAAATATTTTCTTCATAATTTTTTTTCATATTTTTACTCTTAACAAAATATTAAGAACCTAAAATAATTATTAATTTTAAAAATGTGAAAAATGCAAAAAAATACTTTATTGCCCGTTTTTAAACGTATTTCGGATGCGTTCGTTGCATTGCTTATATTTTTTTCGATCTTTAACGGTTACTCACAAACAGTGACAATTGGATCAGGAACAAGTAGCAATTCATCAACTGGATATCCCGCAGTATTTGCCAATTATTATTATGGCAATAAAATTCAAATTTTATATGAAGCAGCTGAAATTTCATCAGCAGGAGCCACGGCAAACTCTTACATAAATAGTGTGGCCTTTAATGTTACTGCTTTAAATTCGGTACCTGTCTTGAGTAATGTAAACGTGAAAGTTTATACTACAAGTAAAGCCGATCCATTGTCTAGCGATGCTTTTTTTGATGGTGCAAATGCTTCAGGAACATTTGGTCCTTATACCACAACTACTGGTTGGAATACCTTTACTTTTAGCACACCTATCTTGTGGAACGGTTGTGATAATATCGTTGTAGAATTTTGTGCTCAAAATACAAATTGGGTAAATAATGGAAACGCATCATCTACTTATACAAGCATGACGGGAACAAAGACATTTGTTAGATACTATAGAGATGATGTAACTACAGTTTGTAGTTCTTTATCCGGACCAAGCACTTCTATGGATCGTCCCAATGCACAATTTGGATTTACAACTAATACTGCAAATTGTGGTTATGTGTGTAATTTTAGTGCAGTTGCATCTTCTTCCACTGCAATAGACTTGTCGTGGACGGGAACCGGTGCTTCTTACATAATTGAATATGGATTGAAAGGATTTGTTCTAGGAACAGGAACTTCTATCACTACTACTAATTTAACACAAGCGTTATCTACTTTAACTGCTAATACAGAATATGATATTTATATTCAACAAGTTTGCACAACCGGCCCAAGTGCAGCTTTTTATGGACCAGTACGTGCAAGAACTTTATGTGGAATAACAGGTAACTTTTTTGAAGGATTTGAAACAACACCAACTGCCAATTGGACATCAGGACCATTACCAGAGTGTTGGTCTCGCGTTTACACCATATCAAATACATGGTCGTATTCAGGAGCTAGTTCTTATATTGCAAAAACAGGTAACAATAGTTTCGGTATTTCAAGAGATATTGGTACGGGTGATTTCTTAATTATTTCTCCTGAAACGGATAACTTAGGAAATGGTGCAAAACAGATTCGCTTTTCTGCTTATCTTGATTATTTTTACCCGAATGCCCCACAAATTGATGTTTATAGAATCAATGGAAATACTTCGACAGCAACTAAAACATTGATACAGAGTATTACTTTATCATCTGCAAGTCCAGGATGGGAAACTTTTACAATTCCATTACCTATTACAACAGATGATTACTTTGCTTTTTCATTTCCAGAAGTTTCTGGTTCGGGCTACGCACAATTTTATATAGACGATGTGTATTATGAAGATATACCAGCACCAACAGTAGCTACCACACAATCTAATAATGTTTGTTTTGGTGGAACTACGGGAATGGCATCAGTTGTAGTAACCGGCGGCGCAGCTCCTATAACCTATTTATGGAATACCGGAGATACCACCCCAACTTTAACAGGATTGGCCGCAGGTACTTACACCGTAACAGTAACCGATGGATTAAGCCGCACGGCTACCGAGACAGTTACTATCACCGAGCCTGATGTTTTAGTTTCAAACGCAGTTGTAAACAACATTAGTTGTAATGGCTTAAACGATGCAACGATAAACATTGCACCAACCGGCGGAACATTCCCATATACCTATCTATGGAGTACCGGCGATACCGGAACCAGTTTAAGCAATTTAACACCTGGTACCTATACGTTAACCATTACCGATCTGAACAATTGTACCGCAACAGAAGATTTTGTTATCACAGAACCTACTGTTTTGGTAGCAACAAACGCTGCACAAACCGACGTTTCAATGTTTGGAGGTAATGACGGTGCAGCAACTGTGGCGGCAAGTGGCGGAACAGCACCATATACTTATATGTGGAGCAATGGAGCAACCACAGCAGCAATCACAAACTTAACCGCAGGAACATACACTGCAACAGTAACCGATGCAAATGGTTGTACCGCAACAGAAGATTTTGTTATCACACAACCTATCCCATTGATGGTTCAGTCTGTATCTCAAACCAACGTAAGTTGTAATGGCGGATCAGACGCAAGCGCAAGCATCGTAGCAATAGGCGGAAATGCACCTTACACCTACCAATGGTCACCAAGTGGAGGAACTGCTGCTACCGCAACAGGATTATCGGCAGGTACGTATAGTGTGTTAGTAACCGACCACACAGGAAACACCATCACCGAGAACTTTACCATCACCGAGCCTGACGCTTTAATAGCTACTATTTCGCAGTCAACCGATATTACATGTAATGCGGCAAGCGACGGAACAGCTACAGTAAGCGTAGCAGGCGGAACGGCACCATATACGTACTTATGGTCAAACGGAATGATGAACAATATGGCAACCAACTTAAATGTGGGTAACTATACGGTAAGCATCACCGATGCCAACGGATGTAAAACAACCGCAAGTGTTTCTATCGCACAGCCAACGGCATTGGCAATCACTGGAACAGCAACAAACATAAGTTGTTTCGGACAAAACGATGGAGCGATTACTGTTTCAGCAAGTGGTGCTGTAGCACCTTATAGCTATTCATGGTCAAATGGTCAAAGTGGTACCAGTTTAAGTAATTTATCATCAGGAACTTATACGGTAACCATTACAGATGCGAACGGGTGTTCTAAAACAGAAACATACACTATCGTAGAGCCTGCGTTTGTGCACCCTCCGGTAGCAGTAAACCAAAGTTTCTGTATTGGTCAAAATGCAACGCTAGCAGATGTTGTAATCACCGGAAGTACTATCAAATGGTACAGTGCTTCAACAGGAGGTGTGTTGTTGCCTGCAACAACCGTATTAACAAATGGTACTACTTACTATGCTTCACAAACCGTTGGAACATGCGAAAGCAGTACACGTACGGCAGTTCAAATTACTTTGAACCAAGGAACTCCATTAACCACCACACAGTTAAATGTGTGCAGCAACACCCGTGTGCAAAACATGACCATAGACGGGTTCAATTACACCCAATTGAAATGGTACAGCAGCCCAACAAGTACTTCGCAGTTACCAGCAAGCCAATTATTGGCAACGGGAACATATTACATTAGCTCGTTAACAGGAACGTGTGAGTCACCACGCCAAGCAGTACAAGTAACGGTAGCGGCAGCAGTGCCTGCACCAACGGCAACGGCTCAAACAGTATGTGGCAACAGCACATTGAACGACTTAGTAGTAGGAAAAGATCCTTCTGCAAGCTTAAACTGGTACAGTTCATTACAATCAATGATTCCATTGTCAGGCACTACACAAGTATCAAACGGTACTTACTATGTGCAGCAAGTTATTGGAAACTGTGAATCGGTACGCGTAGCTGTTCCTGTTCAAGTAGTAAATGTTACCGCACCAACGATGACCTCTATCACAACCTGTGATGGCACGCAGATTGGTGATTTGAACACCGCTGCAATCAGTTATTTATGGTACACCGACAATGTAAGTACAACGCCTTTGGCAGACACTTTTGTGATTACCTCAGGAACCTATTACATTGCCCAAGAAAATTCGGGATGTATTTCCGCAAGAACGCAAGTATCTGTAAATGTAGGCGCACGTCCAAACAGCCCAACAGGTCAAACCACACAAGGTTTCTCTTTTGCAGCTAAAGTATCTGATTTAATAATGAACCAACCAAATGTACGCTGGTTTGCAAGCTATGATGATGCCTTAGATCAAGTAGGACAGTTATCACCTAGTGCACCATTGCAAAATGGAGCTACTTACTACGGAATTTTGGTAAGTAATAATGGATGTGGTAGTTATCCAACAGCCGTTACGGTAGAAGTTACCGTAAGCACGCAAGAGTTAGATTTAACTCAGTTGAAATACTATCCAAACCCGGTTGATAGCGCGTTGCATATTAGCTACAACGAAGCTATTACCAAAGTAGAAGTGTTTACCCTAACCGGGCAAAAAGTGATGAGCAATGAGTTCAATGCTATTGAAGTAACCACCGATTTATCGCGCCTAAGTTCAGGCACATATTTAGTGAAGGTTGAAACTGCAAAAGCATCACAATTCATAAAAGTGGTAAAACGATAAGTTTATCGCCATAATAGCAAAAGTTAAAACATTATGTTTTAAGCAAACAAAGCGGGGAAAAATCCCTGCTTTTTTGTTTTTACAAAAAATGAACAATTCGTATTTAATAATGCTAAAAAACCATTTTTTTGTTAAAAAATCATTTAAAGAAGAATTTTAGTGGTTTTTTTGTTTATTTTTTTCTATATTTACGATTAACTAACTTATTTATTAATTGTTAAAAATTTGATTAATGGAAAAAATTACACAACAAACATGGTTTAAGGTACGGTGGCTAAACACTACCTCTTTACTTTTTTTATTTGGGTTAATTTTCTCTACATCCATTAGTTTTTCACAAACTTTCAATTACACAGGTTCGGTACAAACCGTGACCCTTCCTGCAGGTGATTATGAAATTGAAATGTGGGGAGCTGACGGGGGTAAAGGATTTCAAACTTCACAAATAAACAATGAAGGAAAAGGAGGGTACGCTAAAGGTACTCTTACTGTAACTACTCCAACTACCTATTATATTTATGTGGGTGGAAAAGGAACAGATGCCAGTAATGGTTCTGTTGGTGATGTCTATTTAGGAGGTTGGAATGGCGGAGGTGACTCTGGTCAAAATAACTATTCAAATGCTGCTCAATATCGTGCAGCTGGTGGTGGCGGAGGAACCGATATTAGAACAACACAAAATACTACCTATGCAAACAGAATAATGGTTGCCGGAGGTGGTGGTGGTGGTGTTTATCTTGCTACTTACGTTGGTGGTAACGGTGGAGGAATCACTGGTGATGATGGTGGTAACACCTATCATGGAGATGGTGGTTCACAGACTGCTGGAGGAACTGCAAACGGAAGTACAGGTAACATAGCAGGAACTGACGGTGCATTGGGTATTGGAGGTACTGGAGGAACTTCAACTACTAAATCCGGCGGAGGTGGCGGCGGTGGCGGCTACTATGGTGGCGGTGGCGGTGCTACAGGAAACTCATCATCATCACAAGGCGGCGGCGGCGGCGGTTCTTCTTATTTAGGAGGAGTTTCTACGGGAGTTACTTTTATGTTTGGGGAGACAGGTTTTGTGCCTAACCCAGATACTACAGGAAATGGTACGGTTATCATTACGTCAATGGCACCTTGTACAGGTACGCCAGTAGTAGGTACAGCATCAGCAACATCTAGAAATTGTTCTAGCGAACCTTTTACTTTGTCGGTTACCAGTGCAACAAAAGCCGGTGGTATTACGTATCAATGGGAGCGTGCAGATGCAGGTACAGGTGTATGGCAACCTATTCCAGGAGCAACAAGTGCTTCTTATACAGTAACCAACCAAACGGTAGCAAGTGATTATCGTTTTGTGATTACATGTACATATACTACAAATACTGTGACTTCTAACGTGGTTTCAGTAGCGCAAACTGTAGCTACTTATATTTTCGAAGGCTTTGAGAATACTCCAACAGGAACCTCTTCAAACAATACTTACCCAAGTTGTTGGTCATATATTGATACGGTTACTTCGTCTGGATACGGATATGTTAGTACAAGTGCTTCAAATAATGGTAGCAATGGGTTTTATACATATCGTTCGAGTTTAACAGGGACTTCTTATGATGGTGATATTATTCTTATTTCACCAGAAACAAATAACTTAGGTAATGGAGGTAAACAATTGCGTTTCTCAGCTAGAGTGTCTTCAACTTCTTATATCTCTACTCATCAGTTTGAAGTTTATACTATGGATGGCACTTCAACTACGGCTACAAAAACATTACTTCAAGGTACTATTCCATTAACTAATACATGGCAAGAATTTGTTATACCTTTACCTGTAACTACAGACGATTATTTTGCTTTTTCATTTGAGCGTAACGGAGGTGCTGCTTATGTTTATTTAGATGATATTTATTATGAAGATTTAAGTCCTTGCTCTGCACCAGGAAATATTCAATCTTCTGCAATAACACAAACGGCAGCTACGATTTCATGGGATTTTTCTTTAGCAACTGGAATCACAGGTTATGAGTACGAAGTGCGTACTAGTGGAAACCCTGGTTCGGGTGCTAATGGATTAGTTGTAACAAATACAACAAGTGCAACTACAAACTCAGTTAATTTAACTAACTTACAACCAGGTACTTCATACACCGTTTATGTACGTAGTATATGTGGAGGATCATCTGGTAGTTGGACCACGTTTCCTCATACATTCAATACATTATGTGGTATCGTAAATTATCTTTTTGAAGGTTTTGAAAGTACGCCAACAGGTAATTCTTCGAATAATACATATCCTTTATGCTGGTCATATATTGATACAGTCACTTCATCTGGTTACGGATATGTTAGTACAAGTGCTTCAAATAACGGTAGTAATGGGTTTTACACATATAGAAGTAGTCTTACTTCTGCAAGCTACAATGGAGATATTCTTCTTATATCTCCTGAAACTGATAATTTAGGAAATGGAGCTAAACAAATACGCTTTTCTGCTAGAGTATCATCATCTTCGTATATTACCAATCATCAGTTTGAAGTTTATACTATGGATGGAACTACAACCTCAGCGACAAAGACATTGCTTCAAGGTACTATTCCATTAACAAATACTTGGCAAGAATTCACTATTGAATTACCTGTTACAACTGATGATTACTTTGCTTTCTCTTTTGAACGTAGCGGAGGTGCGGCTTATGTTTATTTAGATGATATTTACTATGAGGATATACCTGCACCTACTTTAGCAACTACTCAAAGTGATAATATTTGTCCGGGAGATACCAATGGAATGGCATCAGTTGTAGTAACCGGCGGCGCAGCTCCTATAACCTATTTATGGAATACCGGAGATACCACCCCAACTTTAACAGGATTGGCCGCAGGTACTTACACCGTAACAGTAACCGATGGATTAAGCCGCACGGCTACCGAGACAGTTACTATCACCGAGCCTGATGTTTTAGTTTCAAACGCAGTTGTAAACAACATTAGTTGTAATGGCTTAAACGATGCAACGATAGACATTGCACCAACCGGCGGAACATTCCCATATACCTATCTATGGAGTACCGGCGATACCGGAACCAGTTTAAGCAATTTAACACCTGGTACCTATACGTTAACCATTACCGATCTGAACAATTGTACCGCAACAGAAGATTTTGTTATCACAGAACCTACTGTTTTGGTAGCAACAAACGCTGCACAAACCGACGTTTCAATGTTTGGAGGTAATGACGGTGCAGCAACTGTGGCGGCAAGTGGCGGAACAGCACCATATACTTATATGTGGAGCAATGGAGCAACCACAGCAGCAATCACAAACTTAACCGCAGGAACATACACTGCAACAGTAACCGATGCAAATGGTTGTACCGCAACAGAAGATTTTGTTATCACACAACCTATCCCATTGATGGTTCAGTCTGTATCTCAAACCAACGTAAGTTGTAATGGCGGATCAGATGCAAGCGCAAGCATCGTAGCAATAGGCGGAAATGCACCTTACACCTACCAATGGTCACCAAGTGGAGGAACTGCTGCTACCGCAATAGGATTATCGGCAGGTACGTATAGTGTGTTAGTAACCGACCACACAGGAAACACCATCACCGAGAACTTTACCATCACCGAGCCTGACGCTTTAATAGCTACTATTTCGCAGTCAACCGATATTACATGTAATGCGGCAAGCGACGGAACAGCTACAGTAAGCGTAGCAGGCGGAACGGCACCATATACGTACTTATGGTCAAACGGAATGATGAACAATATGGCAACCAACTTAAATGTGGGTAACTATACGGTAAGCATCACCGATGCCAACGGATGTAAAACAACCGCAAGTGTTTCTATCGCACAGCCAACGGCATTGGCAATCACTGGAACAGCAACAAACATAAGTTGTTTCGGACAAAACGATGGAGCGATTACTGTTTCAGCAAGTGGTGCTGTAGCACCTTATAGCTATTCATGGTCAAATGGTCAAAGTGGTACCAGTTTAAGTAATTTATCATCAGGAACTTATACGGTAACCATTACAGATGCGAACGGGTGTTCTAAAACAGAAACATACACTATCGTAGAGCCTGCGTTTGTGCACCCTCCGGTAGCAGTAAACCAAAGTTTCTGTATTGGTCAAAATGCAACGCTAGCAGATGTTGTAATCACCGGAAGTACTATCAAATGGTACAGTGCTTCAACAGGAGGTGTGTTGTTGCCTGCAACAACCGTATTAACAAATGGTACTACTTACTATGCTTCACAAACCGTTGGAACATGCGAAAGCAGTACACGTACGGCAGTTCAAATTACTTTGAACCAAGGAACTCCATTAACCACCACACAGTTAAATGTGTGCAGCAACACCCGTGTGCAAAACATGACCATAGACGGGTTCAATTACACCCAATTGAAATGGTACAGCAGCCCAACAAGTACTTCGCAGTTACCAGCAAGCCAATTATTGGCAACGGGAACATATTACATTAGCTCGTTAACAGGAACGTGTGAGTCACCACGCCAAGCAGTACAAGTAACGGTAGCGGCAGCAGTGCCTGCACCAACGGCAACGGCTCAAACAGTATGTGGCAACAGCACATTGAATGACTTAGTAGTAGGAAAAGATCCTTCTGCAAGCTTAAACTGGTACAGTTCATTACAATCAATGATTCCATTGTCAGGCACTACACAAGTATCAAACGGTACTTACTATGTGCAGCAAGTTATTGGAAACTGTGAATCGGTACGCGTAGCTGTTCCTGTTCAAGTAGTAAATGTTACCGCACCAACGATGACCTCTATCACAACTTGTGATGGCACGCAGATTGGTGATTTGAACACCGCTGCAATCAGTTATTTATGGTACACCGACAATGTAAGTACAACGCCTTTGGCAGACACTTTTGTGATTACCTCAGGAACCTATTACATTGCCCAAGAAAATTCGGGATGTATTTCCGCAAGAACGCAAGTATCTGTAAATGTAGGCGCACGTCCAAACAGCCCAACAGGTCAAACCACACAAGGTTTCTCTTTTGCAGCTAAAGTATCTGATTTAATAATGAACCAACCAAATGTACGCTGGTTTGCAAGCTATGATGATGCCTTAGATCAAGTAGGACAGTTGTCACCTAGTGCACCATTGCAAAATGGAGCTACTTACTACGGAATTTTGGTAAGCACTAATGGATGTGGCAGTTATCCAACAGCCGTTACGGTAGAAGTTACCGTAAGCACGCAAGAGTTAGATTTAACTCAGTTGAAATACTATCCAAACCCGGTTGATAGCGCGTTGCATATTAGCTACAACGAAGCTATTACCAAAGTAGAAGTGTTTACCCTAACCGGGCAAAAAGTGATGAGCAATGAGTTCAATGCTATTGAAGTAACCACCGATTTATCGCGCCTAAGTTCAGGCACATATTTAGTGAAGGTTGAAACTGCAAAAGCATCACAATTCATAAAAGTGGTAAAACGATAAGTTTATCACCATAATAACAAAAGTTAAAACATTATGTTTTAAGCAAACAAAGCGGGGAAAAATCCCCGCTTTTTTGTTTTTAATTTCAAATATGTTGCGCAAAAATGTTAAAAATGTAAAAATAGTACTACGAAGTATTTCTGGTATTGTTTTTTATTATATTTGAGGGTTATTTTAATTAAAAATTAATAATCCAATAAAATGAAAAAAATTACACAATTATCAAGATTAAAAATTCCATGGCCTAGAAGCAAAACTTCTATAATTATGCTATTGGGTTTTGTTTTTCAATTATTTCAAGTGCAAGCACAAACCTACTCTTATACCGGTGCTGTACAAACGGTTACACTTCCAGCTGGAACATATGAAATTCAAACGTGGGGAGCTGATGGAGGAAACGCTTTAAATGGTACAGGCGGAAAAGGAGGATATGCATCAGGAACAATAACTGTAACAACTCCAACAACGTATTATCTCTATGTTGGAGGAAAAGGAAGTACTGGTTCTGTTGCAACAACAGGTGGATGGAACGGTGGAGGGGGATTAGTAGGAACATTTTCTTCTCCTAATGAAGGCGCTTCCGGTGGTGGTGGTACAGACGTACGAACAACTTCAAATACAACATATGCTAACAGGATTATAGTTGCTGGCGGCGGCGGCGGCGCTGTAGGATATGGTAGTTATACTGGAAATGGTGGAAATGGTGGCGGTGCTATCGGAGAAAGTGGTGGTAGTAGTCGTGGAACAAGTTATATAGGGGGTGGAGGAACACAAACTGCGGGTGGTGCGCCAAGTTCAACTACTTACTCTTCTGCTGGTGATGTGGGAATAGGAGGTGATTATATCGGAACATTAGGAGGTTCTGCCGGCGGCGGCGGCTATTACGGCGGCGGTGGCGGTCATTGGGGCGGTGCCGGCGGTGGTGGTTCATCGTATGTGGGTGGCGTGTCTAATGGTGTAACTATTATGTTTGGTCAACCCGGTTATGTGCCAAACCCTGATGTAACAGGTAACGGAACGGTGGTAATAACCAATATGGCGCCTTGTACCGGAACACCAAGTTCAGGAGTGGCAGCAGTTACCGCAAGAACCTGTATTAATGACCCTTTTACGTTATTTGCAACAGGTGCAACAAAAGCAGGTGGAATCACCTATCAATGGCAAAGTGCGCCTTCTGCAACTGGACCTTGGACTGATATTGCAGGTGCAAACAATTCCACTCTTACGATATCAAATCAGACTGTAACTACAAATTATAGACTTGTGGTAACATGTACAAATGGGGGTGCTACAGCGACAACAAATGTGGTGAATGTCTCACAAGCGGCAATAGCTAATTTATCAGAAAATTTTGATACTACAGCAACAGGTAGTACAACAAACGCTAGTATTCCTTCGTGCTGGAGTTATATTGATGAAATTACAACTACTGGATATGGTTATGTGGAAGCTGCAACGGCTTTATCTGGATCTAATTCCTTTAGGCTGTACAGAACAAATACAACTTCTAATGCGGCTCAGAATTTGGTCTTAATTTCACCACAAACAGATAATTTAGGAAATGGTACCAAACAGCTTCGTTTTTATGCAATGGCTACGAATACCAATGCTACTAATATTTTACAAATTGTTAGGTCAGACGGAACTTCTGCTTCTTCAACATTTACAATTATCCAAAGTATTGTGGTTAATCATACCGGATACCAAGAATATATCGTTCCTATTCCAGCTACAACTGATGATTATTTTGGCTTTAGGTTGGCACACAATGGCGCAACAGCCGCTGTTGATATTAATATTGATGATGTATATTATGAAGACTTTGATACTTGTCTATATCCAACAGGAGTTACTGTCTCTAATATTACACAAACTTCAGCCGATATATCTTGGACAGGTTCTACTTCAAGTAGTGTTACTGCATACCAATATGAAGTTCGGAGTTCAGGAGTTCCAGGCTCTGGAGCAGCAGGGTTAGGAGCAACGGGTACAACGCCAAATGCAACAACAACCTCAGTAACGGCAACCGGTTTAAATCCATCGTTAAACTATACGGTGTATGTTCGTAGTATATGCGGTACAGCAAATGGAAAATGGACACCAATTCCTACTACGTTTTTTACTTTATGTGGAATTGTAAATACGATGTTTTCGGAAAGTTTTGATACAACACCTACTGGTAGTACAACTAATCCTTCTATACCAAACTGTTGGAGTTATTTTGATGATGTTGCTACAACGGGTTATGGCTATGTAGAGGCTGCTACGGCACAATCTGCACCTAATTCATTTAGATTATATCGAACCAATTCAACTACGAACGCACCTGAAAATGTAGTATTGATTTCACCAGAAACAGTAAACTTGGGCAATGGTACTAGACAGTTGCGTTTTTCTGCAATGGCATCTAATACGAATACTACCAATATTTTGCAATTAGTTAGATCTAACGGAACTACCGCTTCGTCTACCTATACCGTTCTTCAAGATGTTGTAGTTAACCATACAGGATACCAAGAGTATATAGTTCCTTTACCGGTAACAACTGATGATTATTTTGGTTTTAGATTGGCACATAATAATTCAACTGTAACGGTTGATATTAATATTGACGATGTATATTATGAAAATTTATCACCTTGTATTTATCCAATGAATTTTCAGGTTAATAGTGTCGCTGCTACAACAGCTACTCTTTCATGGGACGCTTCTTTGGCTACGGGAGTAACAGGTTATGAATATGAAGTTCGTACATCTGGGGCACCGGGTTCAGGAACAGTTGGTCTTGAACAAACTGGTGTAACCGCGGGAACGGTAACCAGTGTGAATATAACAGGCCTAACATCGGCAACCAATTATATTGTTTATGTTCGAAGTATTTGTGGTGCATCTCCAGGAATGTGGACTACTTTTCCTAGAGAATTCCAAACCCTTTGTGATATCTATGTGAATGATTTCTATGAAAATTTTGATACTACTTTGGTGGGTTCAACTACAACGCCTTCTATTCCAGTTTGTTGGAGCTTTATTGATGATGTAGGTTCTACGGGTTATCTTTATACCCACAACTTAGCATCAAGCGCACCTCAGTCAGGTACAAATTATCTTAGAATGTATAGAACAAATTCTACAACAAATGCTGCAGAAGAGCTTGTTATGATTTCACCTGAAACGAATAATTTAGGAAACGGAGCTAAACAACTACGGTTTTCAGTTAAAACGTATGGAACAAGTGCAACTGCTTATGTTAACAAGCTTGAAGTTCTTTCAATGCCAAGCAATACTTCAACTTCAGGAGCAACTGTTTTGGCAACATTTACGCCCAATCAAGTTGCTTATGAAGAATATATTGTACCATTACCAGCAGGAACTAATGATTATTTTGGTTTTAGGTTGGCATATAATGGGGGTACTACAGGTTCTAGTGTGTCTATAGACGATGTTTATTACGAAGACATTCCTGCTCCTACTTTAGCAACTACACAAAGTAATAATATTTGTCCGGGAGATACCAATGGAATGGCATCTGTCGTAGTAACCGGCGGAGCAGCTCCTATAACCTATTTATGGAATACCGGTGATACCACCCCAACTTTAACAGGATTGGCTGCAGGTACTTACACCGTAACAGTAACCGATGGAATAAGCCGCACGGCTACCGAGACAGTTACTATCACCGAGCCTGATGCTTTAGTTTCAAACGCAGTTGTAAACAACATTAGTTGTAATGGTTCTAACAATGGAACAATTGATATCACACCAACAGGCGGAACAGCTCCTTACACCTATCTGTGGACTACAGGAGACACTGGTACTTCTGTAAGCAATTTAGCGCCGGGTACATATTCCTTAACCATTACAGATGCCAACAATTGTACCGCAACAGAAGATTTTGTTATCACAGAACCTACTGTTCTGGTAGCAACAAACGCTGCACAAACCGACGTTTCAATGTTTGGAGGTAATGACGGTGCAGCAACTGTGGCGGCAAGTGGCGGAACAGCACCATATACTTATATGTGGAGCAATGGAGCAACCACAGCAGCAATCACAAACTTAACCGCAGGAACATACACTGCAACAGTAACCGATGCAAATGGTTGTACCGCAACAGAAGATTTTGTAATCACACAACCTATCCCATTGATGGTTCAGTCTGTATCTCAAACCAACGTAAGTTGTAATGGCGGATCAGATGCAAGCGCAAGCATCGTAGCAATAGGCGGAAATGCACCTTACACCTACCAATGGTCACCAAGTGGAGGAACTGCTGCTACCGCAACAGGATTATCGGCAGGTATGTATAGTGTGTTAGTAACCGACCACACAGGAAACACCATCACCGAGAACTTTACCATCACAGAACCTGCTCCGATAGTTGGAACTGTTTCAAAAACCGACATTACATGTAACGGGGCAAACGACGGAACAGCTACAGTAAGCGTAGCAGGGGGAACCGCACCATATACGTACTTATGGTCAAACGGAATGATGAGCAATATGGCAACCAACTTAAATGTGGGTAACTATACGGTAAGCATCACCGATGCTAACGGATGTAAAACAACCGCAAGTGTTTCTATCGCACAGCCAACGGCATTGGCAATCACTGGAACAGCAACAAACATAAGTTGTTTCGGACAAAACGATGGAGCGATTACCGTTTCAGCAAGTGGCGGAACAGCACCTTATAGCTATTCATGGTCAAATGGTCAAAGCGGAACCAGCTTAAGCAGTTTAGCTAAAGGAACTTATACGGTAACCATTACAGATGCGAACGGATGTTCTAAAACAGAAACATACACTATCGTAGAGCCTGCGTTTGTGCACCCTCCGGTAGCAGTAAACCAAAGCTTCTGTATTGGTCAAAATGCAACATTGGCAGATGTTGTAATCACCGGAAGTACTATCAAATGGTACAGTGCTTCAACAGGAGGTGTGTTGTTGCCTGCAACAACCGTATTAACAAATGGTACTACTTACTATGCTTCACAAACCGTTGGAACATGCGAAAGCAGTACACGTACGGCAGTTCAAATTACTTTGAACCAAGGAACTCCATTAACCACCACACAGTTAAATGTGTGCAGCAACACTCGTGTGCAAAACATGACCATAGACGGGTTCAATTACACCCAATTGAAATGGTACAGCAGCCCAACAAGTGCAATACAATTACCGGCAAGCCAATTATTGGCAACGGGAACATATTACATTAGCTCGTTAACAGGAACGTGTGAATCACCACGCCAAGCAGTACAAGTAACGGTAGCGGCAGCAGTGCCTGCACCAACGGCAACGGCTCAAACAGTATGTGGCAACAGCACATTGAACGACTTAGTAGTAGGAAAAGATCCTTCTGCAAGCTTAAATTGGTACAGTTCATTACAATCAATGATTCCATTGTCAGGAACTACACAAGTATCAAACGGTACTTACTATGTACAGCAAGTTATTGGAAATTGTGAATCGGTACGCGTAGCTGTTCCTGTTCAAGTAGTAAATGTTACCGCACCAACGATGACCTCTATCACTGCTTGTAATGGCACGCAGATTGGCGATTTGAACACACCAACTACAACTTATGTATGGTATGTAAGCAATACAGCTACCACACCATTACCAAATAGTTTTGTGTTAACCTCAGGATCCTATTACATTGCACAAGAAAATGCAGGATGTATATCAACAAGAACCAATGTAGCTGTGAATGTGAGCCCGGTGCCTAACAGCCCAACAGGTCAAACAACACAAACGTTTCCTTACCCGGCAAAAGTATCTGATCTGGTAATGAACCAACCAAATGTGAAATGGTACGCATCTGCAAATGATGCCATGGAAATGATTAACGAGCTTGCTCCAAGCACCTTTTTGATGAGCAATACTACCTATTATGGAATTATTGTAAACCCTAACAATTGTGGAAGTGCGCCTACAGCAGTTACAGTTATACTTTCTGTAAGCACGCAAGAGTTAGATTTAACTCAGTTGAAATACTATCCAAACCCGGTTGATAGCGCGCTGCATATTAGCTACAACGAAGCTATTACCAAAGTAGAAGTGTTTACCCTAACCGGGCAAAAAGTGATGAGCAATGAGTTCAATGCTATTGAAGTAACCACCGATTTATCGCGCCTAAGTTCAGGCACATATTTAGTGAAGGTGGAAACTGCAAAAGCATCACAATTCATTAAAGTGGTAAAACGATAAGTTTATCACCATAATAGCAAAAGTTAAAACATTATGTTTTAAGCAAACAAAGCGGGGAAAAATCCCCGCTTTTTTGTTCTTAATATAACCTAACCATTTTTGTTTTCATTAATTTGTGCTAAAAGCACCTCGTGTATATCTGCGGCACTTGGTAGTTCAAAAAGTTCTAAGTGAAAATAGGGTACCACCGCCAAAATATGATCAAAAATATCTGCCATAATGCCTTCGTATTTTAGCCAATCAACCGTGTTTGTGAACGCATATATTTCAATGGGTAAACCATGTTGGGTGGGTTGCATATGGCGCACCATTAAATGAAATTGCTTATGGATATTGCTGTTGTTCAATAAATAGCGTTTCACATATTCCCGAAACAAACCAATATTGGTCATTCGGCGTCCATTTACAAGCATTGTGGGATCATCAACATGATTTAGATTATAGGTGTTGATTTCTTGCTGGCGTTCAATGATGTACGATTTTATAAGTTTAATACGTTTTAAATCTTCAATTTCGTTTGAATCTAAAAAGCGAATTGATCCCATTTTTATATTCAGCGATCGTTTGATTCTTCGACCGCCCGATTTTTGCATGGTTCGATAGTTTTTAAACGAATCACTAATTAAAGCATAGGTAGGAATGGTGGTAACTGTATTGTCGAAATTGCGTATTTTCACCGTGCTAAGGTTAATGGTAAGTACATCCCCGTCTGCACCGTATTTTGGCATTTCGATCCAATCGCCCACCCGAACCATATCGTTTGACGAAACCTGAATGCTGGCTACAAAACCTAAAATGGTATCTTTAAAAACCAAAATGATGATTGCCGATGCAGCTCCTAATGCGGTTAGCAAACCTGTTGGATTCTTCCCGGTAAGTTCTGAAAAAATCAAAATAGCGCCAATCATATAAAGCAAAATCGCAATTACTTGAAAATAACTGTCTAAAGGCTTGTCTGAAAAACGTTTGCGGCTGTGTAATATATCTTTTAAGGTATAAAAAATAGATTTTATTAACACCGTAAAGGTGATAATAATAAGCACATCTACTATTTTAATGGTGAACAATGTAATTTGCGGAAAACCTGTAAAGATAAGCGGTAATGATTGCTTTGCTATAATCAGCGGAATTAAATGCGTAAGGTTTTTAAGTACATTGTTATGAATTAGAAAATCATCGATGCGGGTTTTGCTTTTGCGGATGGTTTTTATCAGTATAATCATTAAAATTCTACGGAGTAAAAAATCAATACCGTACAAAACAATTGAAAAAATAATAATCAGTAACAGCGTATTCACATAATGGGCTGCTTGGCTGCTTAATCCGGTTTTTTCCAAAAGATTAAATCCAAATGAATAAATAGTACTTTGAAAGTGTTGTTGTAGTTCGTTCATGAAAAATAATTGTAAAAAATCCCGGTTTAAAGTCCGGGATTTCTGTTTATAATTCGTTTAACAATTTAGATATTTCGTCTAATTTTGGAGTTAGAATCACCTCGATACGTCGGTTTTTAGATTTGCCTTCCACAGATGAATTAGTGGCTATTGGTGCATATTCACTGCGTCCGGCTGCGGTTAAATTCTTTTTATCGATGCCGCTGGTTTGTTCAATAATATTTACGATTGCTGTGGCGCGCTTGGTTGACAAATCCCAGTTGTTGGTAACGCCACCGCCTAAATTTCCAACAATTTTATCGTTATCGGTGTGCCCTTCAATCAAAATACTAATGTCTGGGTTTTTTGCTAAAACCTCGGCTAACTGTTCCACCGCATTTCTACCTTCGTTGCTAACGGTCCAACTGCCTGAAGGAAACAACAATTTGTTTTCCATCGATACATAAACCTTTCCGTTTTTCTGTTCCACCGTTAATCCTTTACCTTCAAATTCAAACAAAGCTTTTGAAAGGGTTTCTTTTAATTTGCGAAGATTTTTATCTTGGGCAGCCAATTTTCCTTCTAGCTCTGCAACGCGCGATGATTTGGTATCTAATTCTTTTTTCAGATTGTTTAAACGTTCAATTTCGGCTTTAATTGCTTGGTCGCTGTTTTTTTCTAAGCTGTTGTAGTCTTTTTGCAATTGCTCGTAGGTCACTTTTAGCCTGTCGCGTTCGGCAACAGCCTCTTCTAACTGATTTTGTAAGGATTGATTCTTCGTTCCCAAATCAAACGATTGTGTTTTTAAATCGGCAGTTTCGCCAGTTAATCGCTCCAATTCTTCGGCACAATTTTTATATTTGGCGTCTAACTCGTTATACAATTTTCGGGTAACGCAACTTGTTAAAAACGGCAAACAACATGCTGCCAAGATTATTTTTTTCATAATTTCTAAATGTTTTTGTTAATCAATTTCAATAGCAACCGGACAATGGTCTGAATGTTTTGCTTCTGGCAAAATATAGGCACGCTTTAAACGGTCTTTCATATTTTCGGTAATTAAATGATAGTCAATACGCCAACCTTTATTGTTGTTTCGGGCATTGGCACGATAGCTCCACCAACTGTAATGATGTGGTTCAGGGTTTAGCATTCGAAACGAATCCAAAAATCCGTTTTTCATAAATGTATCTAGCCATTCACGTTCTTCTGGTAAAAAACCCGAAACTTTTGCATTGCGAATGGGGTCGTGAATATCAATTGCCTGATGGCAAATGTTGTAATCGCCGCAAATAATCAGCTGTGGAATATCTTTTTTAAGAGCGTTTACATAGTTTTGAAAATCGGCCATGTATTGAAATTTATGGCTTAAACGATCACTGTTTGTTCCCGAAGGCAAATACAAAGACATCACCGAAAAATCATCAAAATCTGCACGAACATTTCTTCCTTCTTTATCCATATAATCGATTCCTGTTCCAAAAACCACATTTTTAGGTTCGGTTTTGCACAAAATAGCCACACCACTATAGCCTTTTTTTTCTGCCGAAAAATAGTATTGATACGGATATCCCGCTGCCGTGATTTCTAAAACCGGAATTTGGTCTTGCGTGGCTTTAATCTCTTGTAAACAAATAATATCGGGGTTTGCAGCCTGCAACCAATCCAAAAATCCTTTAGAAATAGCTGCCCGAATACCATTTACGTTGTATGATACAATCTTCATATATAAGTAGGTGTTTTGCCAAAATTACATATTTCATTTTTGAAGAAAAACATATTTAACGACTTGTTTTGTTTTTGTGAAAGAATTATCTTGCTCCTAAAATAAAAAATCATCACGAAAAATTTAGTATATTTAAAACCTTAACCTAAATTTAAAACCAACTGATAAATAATCAGGTTTTAAAAAGGTGTGAAATGAATTGTTATCTTTGCAAAAAAATAGTTAAATGGGATTAGTAACCGCAAAAGAAATTGCGCGCGTAATAAAATTAGATAAGTACGGGTTTATTGGTACTTTTTCTGGTTGGTTATTAATGAAGGTGTTAAAAATATCTCAACTCAACAAAATATATAACCGAAACAAACACTTAAAAGATGTAACCTTTTTAAACGCTATTTTAGAAGAATTTCAGATAGAGTTTGAAATTGACCCAGAAGAATTGAAACGCTTACCCAAACAAGGGCCTTATATAACCATATCGAACCATCCGTTGGGCGGTATCGATGGTATTTTATTGTTGAAATTAATGCGGGAGCGCGATCCGGATTTTAGGATTATTGCCAATTTTTTATTGCACCGTATTGAACCTTTAAAACCGTATGTTTTGCCTGTGAATCCGTTTGAAAATCATAAAGATTCAAAGTCGAGCGTGTTGGGATTAAAAGAAACATTGCGCCATTTAAGCGAAGGCAAACCATTGGGAATTTTTCCGGCAGGCGAAGTTTCTAATTTTGAAGAAGACGATAAAATTGTTGATAAACCTTGGGAAGAAGGTGCTTTGAAATTGATAAAAAAAGGGCAGGTGCCGGTGGTGCCTATTTATTTTCATGCCAAAAACAGTAAGCTGTTCTATATGTTGTCTAAAATCAATCCAACGTTGCAAACAGCAAAGCTTCCTTCGGAATTATTAACCCAAAAAGATCGAGTTATCCGCGTGCGAATTGGTAAGCCTATTACGGTTGCCGAACAAAACGAGCATGGTGATTCAATAGAAAATTTTGGTAAATTTTTGCGTACCAAAACCTATCTTTTGGCCAACACCACCAAAGATGATAAAAAGCAATATATAAAGATTCCATCGTTTAAATTGCCCACGCCGCCGCCCAAAGAAATAGAACGCCCGGTGTTGCAAGATTTAATGGTGCAAGAGATTGAAACCCTTCGCACGGGCGATGAACGTTTGCTGCAAAGCAAAAATTACGAGGTTTTTTTGACCGATGCCGAAAAAATACCAAATATTCTGCGAGAAATAGGTCGTCTGCGCGAGATTACCTTTAGAGCAGTGGGCGAAGGTACCAATAAATCGATTGATTTAGACAAATACGACACCTTTTATAAACACATGTTCCTTTGGGACGATGATGCCAAGTGCATTGCAGGTGCCTACCGCATGGGTATTGGAAAAGATATTTATGCCAAGAACGGTATTAATGGATTTTACTTAACCGAATTGTTTCGTTTTGAACCCGAATTATACGGCATGATGGAACAATCAATAGAAATGGGGCGTGCGTTTATCGTGTGCGAATACCAGCTAAAACCCATGCCGCTTTTTTTATTGTGGAAAGGTATTGTACACACCACTTTGCGCTATCCTGAACACAAATACCTGATTGGTGGAGTAAGCATTAGCAACCAATTTTCAGATTTCAGTAAATCATTGATGATTGAATTTATGAAATCGCATTTTTATGATCCTTATGTGGCGCAATATGTGCAGCCCAAAATGGAATACAAAGTGCAGTTGAAAGATGCCGACAAAGATTTTGTTTTTAACGAAGCAGAAGCCGATTTGAATAAGTTCGACAAGCTGATTGAAGAAGTAGAACCAGGCGGTTTGCGTTTGCCGGTTTTAATAAAAAAATACATCAAGCAAAACGCACGGGTAGTGGCTTTTAATGTTGATCCGCTGTTTAACAACTCGGTAGATGGATTAATGTACATACGCATTGCCGATTTGCCCGAAAGCACCGTTCGCCCGGTAATTGAAGAATTGCAATTGGAACTGGAACGAAAAATGAACGAAAAGCAGGAGTAATAAACCATCAAAAATATTCAAAAAGCTAAAAAGAAATTTTTAGCTTTTTTTGTTTTACTTAACAACATGTTAAATTTTTTATTATATTTACATTTCAATTAACTTAAATATAATAATTATGAGTAAATTAAGTAAAATTTTGTGGGGGGGGTAATAGGACTAACCCTTACAGCATGTACAACCGACAGCATGGTTGACGATTTGGATAAGCAAAACGAAGAAGGTGGTTCGCAGTACCAGACCAATAGCTTTAACAACAGCAACCCAGGAAATGCACATGGAAACAGCGGGCAAAGCGGAACTATTTGGGCGGGTGATAATTATGCCTCACCGTGGGACATGTGGTACAGAAATGTTCCCAGAAAACAACCATCTTATTTATTTAACAACGGCAATTCAGAATTTGCATCGCCCTATAATTTAAAAGTTTTTGCATACGTGGGCTTAGCATATTTTGATGGCGATGACGATGGTGTTTTTCACGACCCAGTCACAGGTGTTGCGATTCCTTTGGCAAGTAATTTAGGAGGGAATTATCCGAATTTGTATGGTGGAAATTCAACCATTCCGGGTCAAGGTCAAGAAGCCGGTAAGCTGGTGAGAATAACCAATTTTTTTGATATAGGAGCATATCCGCAATCAGGTTGGACGTATCGCGTGGAAAATGAAATTTATCATTTGCCACCACTTAATTCAACAACACCTGCACATCCTGGAGTACCTGGAGATACTGACGGTTTTGTCTTTGGACAGCTAACCGGTCCGGAACGTGATTTGTTGTATGAATACGGTAAAGTGTTTTTCTATGAAGTGGAAGTTTATGATAAACTTACCGGTGCGTTAGTAACAACAGCTTTGTTACATCCTGAAATTAAAACATTGCCAACGGGTAGCGATCCTGACCAGAATTGGCAGCCCGTTCTTGATTCATGGGGTAATCATTCACAGGGAAACGCTCCAACATTGGGTAATTTAGATTTGTACTACTATAATGACCTTTCCATAAACGGAACAGTATGGAACATAAACGGCAATCCCAGCAACGGTCAATGCGATTCGCACGAAATTGTGTTTGATGTGCCACAAAGTTTAAAGTTGCATAAAGTGGACATAGACGGAACCTATAAACTTAGTTTGGACTTTTTGCAAAACAGTTTATGGTTGTGGCAAAACTCTGCATTATATTTACATGTAACCCTATAAATATTCAAGGCTGCCCAAAAAGCAGCCTTTCACTATAAAAAATATACAACTATGAAAAAGTTACTCGTATGGTGCATGTACTTGTTTATTATGAATACTGCATACAGCCAAGTACTCTACACCGAAACCTTCGACAGCTTTAATTGGGGATATTTAGGAACAGACCCCACAGCCAAAATACCCGGACAAGGCGGTTGGCTTACCTATTCTATGTACACGCAATCCAACAATTTTTTTAGTATTGTAAATGAATCAGGAAAAGGCAAAGTGCTAGATATCAGCATTCCTTTATCACCAGGGGAGTCATTACGTGCTTATAAAAGCAATCTGAGCCCATTGATGGGAAACCGCAGCGCCGGAAATGAGGTGTTAAAATTCGAAATTGATTATTTTACAGGGCCTAAGCAACCGAACGGAGGTCCGAATGGTTCTGGGATAACTATACTAAAAAAGTTTATAAACCCACTTGAGCCAGTAGAAAGTATAGCAGGAATTGTTTTCCATAAGACAGAAGGTGTTGTTCAAGGAATTGCTGATACCAAAGGAGAGGTATATTCCGCACTAGAAAATATTATTCCTTATGGGTTGGGAGTGGATCATTATTTTCCGTTTAATACGTGGATAAAGATAGAGGTGTATTTAGATTACGGCAATAGAAAAGTTTATTTTAATATTCCTTATTTCAATAAGGTTTTTTCGGGCGATTTTTTAAAAAACAGCACATCTACCAACTTGCTGCACGATTTTGCACCAGATACCATAATGTTATATGCTACTTTAGATAGCCCACCAAATGGGCCATTGGGGTATGCCCAAAACCGTTACGATAACATCAAAATTACGGCATTAAATGCTGTACCGCCAGAAGTAATTGCTTTGAGTACTACCGAGCAGTTGGCAGAAAAATTTAATTTATACCCTAACCCAGCAAACAGCGTGGTGAACATCACCAACGCCAAAAATATGCAGATACAGCAAATCACGGTGTATGATGTTGCAGGCAAACAGTTAAGCACCCAAACCTACACCAACGAAACTGAAATACAATTAAATGTAGAACATTTAGCAAGCGGCACGTATATGCTGCATTTACAAACCAACCAAGGCACAGCGGTTAAAAAACTGGTGAAGAAATAGTTTTGTTTTTCTGTATAATGTAGATTGTATTGCTGTAGAATGTAGAATAAATTTGTGTAAAAATAGCAAACTGTAGTAGAGTAACTTTAAAAAAACTTTGCCAAAGTTTAGAACTTTGGCAAAGATTAAAAACATTCAGAGCAACCACTTCGTAGTGGGTGCTTTTTTTAGTTATCATAAAAAATTGTAAAATGATTGCGTATATTTACATAGATAACTGTTAAAACGTATAACTATGAAAAAGATTCTCCTTATTATAACCACCTTATTAGGCGTTCATAACCTAACTGCCCAAGTACTCTACACCGAAAATTTTAACAATTATGCATTGGGCGAATTAAGTGCCGACCCTACTGGCGTAACACCCGGTAAAGGGGGGTGGTATGTGATAAAAAATAAAACTCCTTATACCTTTCCTGTAGAAATAACACCCGAACCAGGCAGAGGCAATGTGTTGGCAATAGGATCAAACACAAATAATGTAAGTGGAAACGGAAATGGAGCACTGTTAACTCAAAAAAATATCAATACTTTATGGGATAACCGTACTGTTGGTAACAATATACTAAAATTAGAATATGACATTTATTTAATAGGAACTAATCAATATAGAATAGAAACTGCTGTTGGTTTCAATAAAGTAAGTAATGGAAATATACTTAATGTTTTTATGAATAACCACAGTAGTGGAGTTCCTTCTGCTGTTCAATCCTTCTTATGGTCTACATATTATGACCCTGCATCTACACCGATATATAAACAAATTTTTTTAGGTACTAACAATACGCACTTATATAATAATTTTCCGTACAATACTTGGCTAACTGTTGAGCTTTTTGTAGATTATGAATACGAAGCAGGTAATGTAATTGGGGGTAAAATATATGTTTACATACCCGCATTAAATATTTTAAAGGGAGCAAGTTTTACACATAATGAAAATATTGATTCATTTTTTATAAGTGGATTTGGAAGTGGGAATCTTACTGTTACAGTTAAATATGATAATATTAAGCTAACTGCTTTAAACACCTTGCCAAGCTATTTAGGAGTAGAAAACTTTTTAGCAGAAAACTTTAATCTATACCCCAACCCGGCAAACAGCGTGGTAAACATCACCAACACCGAAAATATGCAGATACAGCAAATCACGGTCTATGATGTTGCAGGCAAACAGTTAAGCACCCAAACCTACACCAACGAAACTGAAATACAATTAAATGTAGAACATTTAGCAAGCGGCACGTATATGCTGCATTTACAAACCAACCAAGGCACAGCGGTTAAAAAACTGGTGAAGAAATAGTTTTTTTTTTCTGTATAATGTAGATTGTATTGCTGTAGAATGTAGAATAAATTTGTGTAAAAATAGCAAACTGTAGTAGAGTAGCTTTAAAACAACTTTGCCAAAGTTTAGAACTTTGGCAAAGTTTATAAACACTCAGAACAGCCAATTTGTATTGGTTGCTTTTTTGTAAGTCATTATAAAAATAGCAGATGATTGCTTATATTTACATAGATAACTGTTAAAAACGTAGAACTGTGAAAAAAATTCTCCTTATTATAACCACCTTATTAGGCGTTCATAACCTAACTGCCCAAGTACTCTACACCGAAAATTTCGACAGCTTTAATTGGGGATATTTAGGAACAGACCCCACAGCCAAAATACCCGGACAAGGCGGTTGGCTTACCCATTCTATGTACACGCAATCCAACAATTTTTTTAGTATTGTAAATGAATCAGGAAAAGGTAAAGTGCTAGATATCAGTGTTCCTTTATCGCCTGATGAGTCATTACGTGCTTATAAAAGCAATCTGAGCCCATTGGTGGGAAACCGCATCGCCGGAAATGAGGTCTTAAAATTCGAGATTGATTATTATACAGGACCTAAGCAACCATCAACTAGCGGGCCCAATGGATGTCATATAATTATTCTAAAAAAAGGAGATCCATTTGTTTCGTATAAAAATTTAGTTGGCTTTCATTTTTATAAAACTAATGCATTGACTTCAGGGTATGCTGATACCAAAGGAGAGGTAGATCCCATACTAGAAAATATTATTCCTTATGGGTTGGGAGTGGATCATTATTTGCCTTTTAATACGTGGATAAAGATAGAGGTGTATTTAGATTACGGCAATAGAAAAGTTTATTTTAATATTCCTTATTTCAATAAGGTTTTTTCGGGCGATTTCTTAAAAAACAGCACATCTACCAACTTGCTGCACGATTTTGCACCAGATACCATAATGTTAGGTGTTTATTTGGATAGCCCACCAAATGGGCCATTGGGGTATGCCCAAAACCGCTACGATAACATCAAAATAACGGCATTAAATGCTGTACCGCCAGAAGTAATTGCTTTGAGTACTACCGAGCAGTTGGCAGAAAAATTTAATCTATACCCCAACCCAGCAAACAGCGTGGTGAACATCACCAACGCTGAAAATATGTTGGTTAACCAAGTTACTATTTACGATGTTGTGGGCAAACAATTAAGCATCCAAAATTACAACAACGAAACCGATATACAATTAAACGTAGAACATTTAGCAAGCGGCACGTATATGCTGCATTTACAAACCAACCAAGGCACAGCGGTTAAAAAACTGGTGAAAAAGTAGTTTTTTTTCTGTATAATGTAGATTGTATTGCTGTAGAATGTAAAATAAATTTTTGTAAAAATAGCAATCTGTACTCGAGTAACTTTAAAAACAACTTTGCCAAAGTTTTAAACTTTGGCAAAGATTATAAACATTCAGAGCAACGCATTTGTTTAGGTTGTTGAAGGTGTTTGTACTGCATTTGTAATAAATTAACACACATTGATAATTAATAGTTTGTGTTAATTTTTTTATTTCGTGATATTACAACTTAAAAGTAATGATCGATCTTGGCGAATGGTTCATTAAATCTTCGCTGATGCTTCCGTTCAATAATCTGGCAAAGCCTTTTCTGCCGTGGGTTCCCATTGCAATTAAGTCAGCATTTGTACGTTCGGCAAAATTTAAAATACCTTTTTCGATATCTATATCGTTATAAATCGAGAACTCATAATTCTCTAAATCGAATTGTTTCAGAAAGTCGTGCGCCATTTCTTCGGCCACATGGGTTGGTTTAAAATTGTTCGGCGTATTCACCATCAAAAAGTGCGGAGTAGAACCATTCAACTTTAAGAAATCAATAATTTTTTGAAAACCTGCAGTAGATTCTTCTGTAAAATCGTTTGCAAAAATTACTTTGTCGAAACTAATTTCGGTATCATTTCCTTTAATTGCCAACACGGGGATATCTGATGTACGAATAACCTTTTCCGTGTTCGATCCAATAAAAAATTCTTTAAAACCACTTGCACCGTGTGAGCCCATCACAATTAAATCAATATTGTTGGCTTTTGCCACTTCGGTGACTTCGCTAAAAGTGCGGCCCAATTTTAAAATTTGCGAAACATTTAAACCGTTTAATTCTTCAGAAAGCGATGTTTGCGTAAGTTTTGTTTCGGCATGTTCTTTAAAAAACATAATTTCGGGCAAATCGTAGCCAGGCTGAATCATATCCATGGTTTCATGTGGCAAATCAATGATATGTAATAAAATAATTTCAGCGTTCGACTTTCTTGCGATTCCAACAGCTGCCTTTAAGGCAATAGCCGCTTGTTCAGAAAAATCGGTGGGAACTAAAATCTTTTTCATTTTGGTAAGTTATTAGGGTTAATAAATCGTTTTCTTCAATTTATAAATATACTTAAAATATCAATAAATAAGAAAAAAATGAATAACTTAAATAAAATTTGTATATTTGCAAGGTTATTTATTGTTAAACTAAATAATGAGGGGACGTAATTGTCCCCTCTTTTTATACAAAACATGGATTTTAAAAGCAAAGTAAACGATTTATTAGAACAAGGTTTGGCAGCACATCCAGAGCTTTTTTTAATAGATTTTTCTATTTCGGCAGATTATAAAATTTCGGTGGTGATTGATGGCGATAACGGTGTGAATTTGCAAGACTGTATCGATGTTAGCCGTAGTATAGAACATAATTTAGACCGTGAAGAACAAGATTTTTCGTTAGAAGTAGCATCGGCAGGTGCCACAGCGCCATTGAAATTTCCACGCCAGTATAAAAAAAACATCGGAAGAACATTGGAAATAACCACCGATGACGACAAAAAAATAGAAGCTAAGTTGATGAATGCCAACGAAGAAGCAATACAATTAGAGTGGAAAGCACGCGAGCCTAAAAAAATAGGTAAGGGCAAAGAAACCGTTGTTAAAACCGCTGAAATTCCGTACATTAGCATCAAAAAAGCAGTAGTAGTTATATCATTTTAAAAAAATATAGATAATTTCATGGATAATATTGCATTAATTGATTCGTTCTCTGAATTTAAAGATTTTAAACATATAGACAGAGTTACCCTTATGGCAATTTTAGAAGATGTTTTTAGAAATGCATTGAAAAAAAGATTTGGGTCAGACGATAATTTCGACATCATCATCAACCCCGACAAAGGAGATATGGAGATTTGGAGAAACCGAATTGTTGTTGCCGATGGTGAAGTTGAAGACGAAAATTCAGAAATATCTTTAAAAGAAGCGCAGAAAATTGAACCCGATTTTGAAGTGGGTGAAGAAGTTTCAGAAGAAGTAAAATTGTTTCAATTGGGTCGCCGTGCTATTTTAGCATTACGCCAAAACCTTATTACCAAAATTCAAGAACACGACAGCACCAACCTTTACAAGCAATTTAAAGACATGGTGAACGAAGTGTATGTGGCCGAAGTAAGCCATGTACGCCCAAAAGCAGTGATATTGATCGATGAAAACAACAAAGAAATTATTTTGCCAAAAGAGAAGCAAATCCCATCGGATTATTTCAAAAAAGGCGAAACAGTAAAAGGAATCATCGAAAGCGTAGAGTTGAAAGGCAACAAGCCGCAAATCATCATGAGCAGAACTTCGGAATTGTTTCTTGAAAAATTATTTGAGCAAGAAATTCCCGAAATTGCAGACGGTATCATCACCATTCACAAAGTAGTGCGCATACCAGGCGAAAAAGCAAAAGTGGCAGTTGATAGCTATAATGAAAACATTGATGCAGTGGGTGCATGTGTGGGCGTTAAAGGTTCACGTATCCACGGAATTGTACGCGAATTAGGAAATGAAAATATTGATGTAATCAGTTATACCAACAACGCAGAATTGTATATTCAACGTGCATTAAGCCCAGCAAGAATAAACAATATATCAATAAACGAGCAAACAAAACGCGCCAATGTATTGTTAGATATCAGCGAAGTTTCAAAAGCAATTGGTAAAGGCGGTCAAAATATAAAATTGGCAAGTTTGTTAACAGGTTACGAAATAGATGTAATTAGAGAAGGAACACAAGTTTTAGAAGAAGATGATGTGGAATTACGCGAGTTTTCTGATGAAATTGACGCATGGGTTATCGATGAATTCATTAAAATTGGTTTAGATACCGCAAAAAGCGTATTGAAACACAGCGTGGTAGAATTGGTTCGCAGAACCGATTTAGAAGAAGAAACAGTAGAAGAAGTTTTAAACATCTTAAACGCTGAATTTGAAGACTAACTAAACACACAAACAACAACACAACGCACAAAAAATATACTAAAAGGATCGTATGTCTGAAAAAAGAGTAATAAGAATAAACAAAGTTTTAAGAGAATTAAATATTTCTCTCGATAGAGCCGTGGAGTTTTTGAAAACGAAAGGTTTTGAAATTGAAGCCTCTCCAAACGCAAAGATTTCCGATGACGAATATCAAGCTTTAAACAAGCAGTTCTCGGCCGATAAAGGGAAAAAAGAAGCTTCGAAAGAAGTAAGCGAAGAAAAGAAAAAAGAAAAAGAAGAACTACGTATAGAGCGCGAGCAGGAAGAAAAACGCAAAAAAGAAGAAGAAGACAAGCGTAAAAAAGCAGAAGAGGAAAAACGTAGAAAAGAAGAAGAAGAAAAACGCGAACAAGAAGTTATTAAAGCAAAAGCTGCTAAAGTAACTGCTATTAAAACCGTAGGGAAAATTGATTTAGAAGGAACATCTAAAAAAACAACTACGGCCGATTCAAAAACACCTTCTGAAGACAAGAAAGATCCTGTTAGTGCACCAAAAACAAAAGCTGAAGACGTTGTGAAACCTTCTGAAAAAGAAGAAAAGCAACCAAAAGCAAGTGAAAAACCAGTAAAGCAACAGCCAAAAGCAAAAAACGAAGAAGCAAAACCGGCAACAGAACAAACTGCTGAAAAAGCTCCAGAAAAACCAGCAGCGGCTGCTACCAATAACGCTGAAAATACTTCGACCGATGAAACACAAGAGTCTGAAGTAATCAAAACACAATACCAAAAACTTTCTGGAACTACCTTCACAGGGCAAAAGATTGATTTATCGCAATTCAATAAGCCTAAAAAGAAAAAAGAAGACGCGAAGAAAGACGGTAAAGCGGGCGGTGCAAATAGCAATGCCAGCAAAAACAAACGCAAGCGAATCGAAAAACCGGGAACAGCTGCTGGTGCTTCCACACAAGCTAGTGGAAACAAACCAGGGCAACCAGGCGGACAGAATCGTCAAGGTCAAGGCGGAAACCGAGGCGGACAAGGCGGAAATTCTAAATTTAACAACAACCGCAACTCCGGTGGTGGCAACAGAAACTTTGGCAACAAAAACCAACCGGTTGCAAAAGTAGAGCCTACAGATGAGGAAGTAAAAAACCAAATCAAAGAAACCTTAGAGCGTTTACAAGGAAAACAAAACAAATCCAAAGCTGCGAAATATCGTAAAGACAAGCGTGAATTGCACCGTAAAAAAGAGGAAGAAGCACGCGCAGACGACGATTTAAAAGTATTAAAAGTTACCGAATTCGTAACAGTTGGCGAGGTAGCAACAATGATGAATGTGCCAATTACCCAAGTAATCGGAACATGTATGTCGTTGGGTATCATGGTAACAATGAACCAACGTTTAGATGCAGAAACCTTAACAATTGTTGCCGATGAATTTGGATATGAAGTGCAATTTACAACAGCCGATATCGAAGAATCGATTGTGGAAGAAGTAGATGCACCAGAAGATTTACAACCACGCGCACCAATTGTAACGGTGATGGGTCACGTAGATCACGGTAAAACATCCTTATTAGATTACATACGTAAAGCAAATGTAATTGCGGGCGAATCTGGTGGTATCACGCAGCACATTGGTGCATACGGAGTAACCCTAGAAAGTGGTCAGAAAATCACCTTCTTAGATACACCAGGTCACGAGGCGTTTACTGCGATGCGTGCACGTGGAGCTCAAGTTACCGATATTGCAATTATTGTAGTAGCTGCCGATGACGATATCATGCCACAAACAAAAGAGGCCATATCGCATGCACAAGCCGCAGGTGTTCCTATTATTTTTGCAATTAATAAGGTGGATAAACCAACAGCAAATCCAGAAAAAATTAAAGAAAAATTAGCAGCAATGAACCTTCTTGTTGAAGAATGGGGAGGAACTTATCAATCACAAGACATTTCTGCAAAATTTGGTCAAGGTGTACCGGAATTGTTAGAAAAAGTATTGTTAGAGGCAGAGATGCTAGAATTAAAAGCAAACCCTAACAAAATGGCAGTTGGTACCGTTGTTGAAGCATTCTTGGATAAAGGACGCGGTTATGTTTCGACCATTTTGGTACAAAGCGGAACATTGAAAATTGGCGATTACTTATTAGCAGGTAAAAACCACGGTAAAATCAAAGCCATGCACGATGAGCGTGGAAACGCTGTAAAAGAAGCAGGTCCATCTCGTCCGATATCCATTTTAGGATTAGATGGCGCTCCAACAGCAGGTGATAAGTTCAGTGTGTTTGAAGATGAGCGTGAAGCAAAAGCCATTGCAGCAAAACGTACCCAATTAATCCGCGAGCAATCAGTTCGTGCACAACGCCACATTACATTGGCAGAAATTGGTCGCCGTATTGCTTTAGGAGAATTTAAAGAATTGAACATCATCTTAAAAGGAGATGTGGATGGATCTGTGGAAGCATTGTCTGACTCATTCTCTAAATTATCAACCGATGAAATTCAAATCAACATTATTCACAAAGGCGTAGGAGCAATTACCGAGTCGGATGTATTGTTGGCTTCGGCTTCTGATGCGATTATTATTGGATTCAACGTTCGCCCAATGGGTAATGCCAAAACAATTGCAGACAAAGAAGAAATCGATATTAAAACATACTCGATTATTTACGATGCCATCGATGATATTAAAGATGCAATGGAAGGTATGTTGTCGCCAGAATTGAAAGAAGAAATTACTGGTACAGCAGAAATCCGTCAAACATTCAAAATATCAAAAGTGGGAACAATCGCTGGATGTATGGTTACCGATGGAAAAATCTACCGCAATTCTAAAATCCGCTTAATTCGTGAAGGCGTTGTAATTTATACAGGTGTTCTTGATGCATTGAAACGATTTAAAGATGATGTGAAAGAAGTTTCGAAAGGATATGATTGTGGTATCCAGATTAAAAACTACAACGATATTAAAGAATACGATATTATTGAAGGATTCCAAGAAGTGGAAGTTAAGAAAACGTTGAAATAATTCGTAAAAGTTAAATATTTGATAAAGGAGCCTTAGGCTCCTTTTGTCATTTTGACAGCTACTGCATTTGGCTCAGAATTTGCTAGTATATTTTCTATAAACGATGTATTAAAAACAAAAAGATATGGGATTATTATTAATGGGTATCATCATGCTTGCCAGTTGGTATGTAGGGTGGAAGCTAAAAAATAAATTTGAAAAGTATTCGCGCATTCATTTGCGCAATGGAATGAGTGGTGCAGAGATTGCCACAAAAATGTTGCACGATCACGGTATTTACGATGTAAAAGTAATTTCTACACCTGGTAGGTTAACCGATCACTACAATCCGATGGACAAAACCGTTAATTTGAGTGAAGCAGTATATAACCAGCGCAATGCAGCCGCAGCCGCAGTGGCAGCACACGAGGTGGGGCATGCAGTGCAACATGCAACCGCTTACAGTTGGTTAACCATGCGTTCTAAATTAGTACCTGTGGTAAACGTGGCTTCTTATGCGGTGCAATGGGTTTTGTTAGGTGGAATTTTCTTATTGCAATTATACAACAGTCCAACGGTATTGATAATAGGTATTGTTTTGTTTTCATTAACCACACTTTTCTCTATTATCACCTTGCCCGTAGAATACGATGCAAGTAACCGAGCGCTGAAGTGGTTAGAAACTAAAAACATGGTAAGTAGAGAAGAATATAGCGGTGCAAAAGATTCCTTAAAATGGGCTGCCCGAACATACCTCGTAGCCGCATTGGCATCAATAGGAACATTGCTTTACTACATAATGATTTTAACAGGTGCACGCAGCAGCGATGATTAAAAAAAGGTGTTTCAGAAACACCTTTTTTTCGTTTAAAACCAAGGTTTTTTATTCAGGATATAGGTTTCATAGAAATCGTTATCGGTATGAGTAAGGTAGATAATGCCTTCAACAAGACCAATTATAAAGGCTATCAGCAGCATGTAGTAGCCAATAAACATACAAGTAGTTATATAACCTGTTAAGCCCAAAACAAGCAAAAGAATGCCTTCTGTGGTATATCCCAACACAAATTTATGAATGCCAATATGTCCTAAAATTATGGCTAAAACACCAGCAAGAATTTTTTTATTATAAGCTTCTTGATGGTATTGATTGGGTGAATGGTACTTAGGTGCATATTGCCGTTGTTGGTAATTGGTCGATGTGTTAGAAGTACTTGGGGCGGTATGCCATTTTTCTTCGTTTTCCTTTATCAACTTTTGATTGATTGAGTTTTCTAGATTTTTAGAAGTTGGGAACGAATAAATAATTTTATCAACAATCACTTGCGCCAGTTTTTCTTTGCTTTCAATAGTCCAGCCGGCAATGTGTGGCGATAATAGCACATTCTCTGCATTAATCAGATATTTAAAAGCATCGGGCAATTCGTTGTCAGAAAACATATGTTCAAACGATGATTTTTCGTATTCCAACACATCTAAACCAGCACCCTTAATTTTGCCCGATTTTAAAGCATCAACTAAATCATCAGTACAAACCGATTTTCCCCGAGCCGTGTTGATCAACCAAAACGATTTTGCAAAACCGCTGATAAAATCCTTATTTACGTAATGATGCGTATCCGGAGTTTCCGGCGTGTGTAAACTTAAAATATCACTATGCGTTTGTAAATAATCTAGCGAAACTTGCTTTGCATTTGCATCGCCCATATTGGGTTTTATATCATAACAAATTACCTTGCAGTTAAAACCTTTTAATCGTTGGGCAAACGCTTTTCCCATATTGCCGTAACCAATAATTCCTATGGTTTTACCTTCTATTTCGATACCTCGGTTTTCTTCGCGTTTCCAAATGCCGCTACGCACTTCTTTATCTACATACGACAACTTGTTCATTAGGTTTAAAAGCATTCCCAAAGCGTGTTCGGCAACGGCGGTTTTGTTTCCTTCGGGAGCTGCAATTAGTTTTATGCCTTTTTGTTGGGCATAATCACAATCGATATTTTCCAAACCGGCACCAACGCGCCCAATAAATTTTAGGTTGGTAGCTGCATCTAAAAAAGCTTTATCGATCTTGAACCGACTGCGCAAAACAATCCCATCGTATTGATGGATTATTTGTTCAATAGCATCTTTTGGTGCATAGTAATTTTCATCGTTTTCAAAACCCGCAGTGGTTAAATGTTCAATTAACAACGGATGGTTTTTATCAAGGTGTAGTATTTTCATTAACTATTTAATCCTTTATTTATCAAACTAAATTAGACAAAAAATTTCATTCAATCGATTAAAATATTTTTTAAACAAACTTTCATTCTTTTTTGAAAGTTTAAAAACTTTGTTGTACATTTGATCCATGGAATTCAAAGAAGCAAAAAATAAATTCGTACAATCGTGGGGCGCTTTAGGTTCGCAATGGGGCATAAACAAAACCATGGCACAGATTCATGCGTTGTTAATGATTTCTACCGAAGCAGTTTCTATGGAAGACATCATGGAAGAATTACAGATTTCGCGCGGAAATGCATCGATGAATTTACGAGCTTTAATGGATTGGGGCATTGTTTACAAAGAATACAAAGCAGGCGAGCGCAAAGAGTTTTTCGTTGCCGAAAAAGATTTAGACGAATTGGCAGTGAAAATTGCAAAGGAGCGCAGCAAAAGGGAAGTGAAACCAGCTTTAAAAGTTTTAAAAGAAGTATCTACTATCAAAACGAATACATCAGAAGAAGAACAACACTTTGTGGAACAAACCGGTAAATTGTATGATTTTGTATTGAAAGCCGATAACGTATTAGACAAAATGACTGAATATAAAGACAATTGGTTGGCAAAGTTGGTGGTTAAAATTATGAAATAAAATCGATCAAATTTTTTTAAACAAAACTTTCAAATATTTCTGAAACTTTAAAATAATATAAATTATGAAAGCAATAAAAATTATAAATACCATAGCAATAGGAACGCCGTTGGTGCTTCTTTTAATGGAAGTGATTTTTAGGGATGGAGGATTCGCCATGTATGCATTACTTTCTACAATGTTCACGGGTTTTGTACAAGTTGTGTTAGGGCTTTTTCTTATGATACGATTTCCAAAAAACAGCAATTATCAGATCTATATTGCCGCGGTGGTTGTGTATTTCGCACTATGGTTTATAGGCAGTGAATTAAATCTTAAAGATAGCTTTGCATATTTGTTGTTCAGTATTCCGCCTTGTTTGGCAGTGTATTTATCAGTATTGATTTACAGTCGTCCTAATAATGAATTCTAAATGAAAGAAGATATGAAAAAGATGGTCATTGCAGCAGGAACCGGTTTTTTAGGAACCGTATTAATAGATTTTTTTAAAGAATCGTATCAGGAAATTATTGTGCTTACGCGAGGCAGATCAGAACAGAAAAATAATATAGCATATGTTCATTGGAATGCGAAGTCGCTTACCGGTTGGGAAAAGGTATTAGAAAACGCCGATGTGTTGATAAATTTAGCAGGAAAATCGGTTGATTGCAGATACACGCCTGAAAATAAAGCAGCAATCTTGTCATCGCGCATTGAAAGCACAAGAGTATTAAACGAAGCCGTTTTAAAATGTAAAAACCCTCCAAAACATTTTATAAATTCATCAACAGCTACTATTTATCGTCATTCAGAAGACAAGCAGATGGATGAATATTCAGGGAAAATTGGCGATGATTTTTCTATGAATGTTGCCAAGTCTTGGGAAAAGGCTTTTTATGATATTGAAATTGATAAAGCGTTGAAAACGGCTGTTAGAACTTCGATAGTTTTAGGAAAGAACGGTGGCGCATTTATCCCTTTAAAAAGATTAACTCAATTAGGATTCGGAGGGAAAAACGGAAACGGAAATCAATTTGTCAGTTGGATTCATGAATTGGATTTTGCCAAAGCAATCGCTTTTATCATCGATAAGGAGTTGACAGGAAACATCAATCTGGTTGCTCCCAAACCCGAACGAAATATCGATTTTATGAGGGAATTGCGCAAAGCTGTCGGTATTCCTCTTGGAATTCCAATCTCTGAAAATATGTTGAAAATCGGGGCAAAAATCATTCAAACCGAACCGGAACTGGTTTTGAAAAGTAGAAACGTAATTCCTAAACGATTAACCGAAAACGGCTTTACGTTTACTTATCACAATCTGGAAAAAGCCTTTAAAAATCTTTTGTTATGAACTATAAAATTTTTTGATTTCAAACCTCACAGGTTTTTAAAACCTGTGAGGTTTTAGTTTAGAAAAAAACAAACTAAAACCCTAAAATCATTTTTGCAATGGTAAAGTAAATCAAAATACCAAAAATATCGTTGCTTGTGGTAATAAACGGACCGGTTGCAATAGCAGGATCAATACCGTTTTTATCAAGCATTATCGGGATAAACGTACCAATTAAACTGGCAAGTATCATAACGGTTACCAATGCCAATACAATGGTTGACGATATTTCATAAGTGGTTCCCATGATAAAATGCGTTGCCAACAATAGTAAAACAGCCAAAATGGTACTGTTTAGCATCGCCAAAAGCATTTCCTTGCCCAAGCGTTTCCACAGTGAACCCGACAAGCTGTTGTTTGCCAAACCCTGCACCACAATTGCCGATGATTGTACCCCCACGTTTCCTGCCATTGCGGCAACCAAAGGGGTAAAGAAAAACAAAGTTTGGTATCTGTCCATGGCATCGCTAAAACTTTGGGCAACATTAACGGCAATAAAACTTCCGATCAATGCCAGAAGCAACCAAGGCAAACGTGCTTTTGTTAATTCCCAAATGCTGTCATCGGCTTCAACGTCTTGCGAGATACCTGCCGCCATTTGGTAGTCACGGTCGGCTTCTTCTTTAATCACATCCACAATATCGTCAATGGTAATACGCCCCACTAAACGTCCGGTTTCATCAACAACCGGAATTGCTTCTAAATCGTACTTCTGCATGATGCGGGCAACTTCGGTGTCTTCGGTATCCACCTTTACAAAATCAACCTTTGGTATGTAAATATCTTTGATTTGTGTGGTGGTAGATGAGGTAATTAAATCTTTCAAAGACAAACGACCTTTTAATCGGTCTTCATCATCAACCACATAAATAGAGTGTACACGCGAAACGTTTTCTGCTTGTTTGCGAATTTCCTGAATACAGGTCAACACATTCCAATTTTCATTTGCTTGGATGTATTCTTTCGCCATTAATCCACCCGCGGTATCATCGTCGTAGCGCAAAAGCTCTACAATGTCTTTGGCATGTTCAAAATCTTCCAATTCAGAAATTACCTCGTCTTTCATCTCTTCCGAAAGTTCGGAAATGATATCCACCGCGTCATCGGTATCCATCTCGTCGAGCTCTTCGGCAATTTCTTTAGCAGAAAGGTTGTTTAAGATTTTTTCACGAACTTCCTCATCAAGCTCTAATAGAATTTCAGAACTCACATCCGATTCAATAATACGGAAAAGATAGCCAGCATCTTCGCCGTCTAATTCGTTGATGAGCTCTGCAACATCAGCAAAGTGAATATCCTCGATACGGCGAAGTACTTCGCGTACGTTTTTTTCGGCGATTAAGCTTTCAATTTCTTGGATAAATTCTTTACTGATTTTAAATTCCATACGCTTCTATTTTTTGAGTGAGTGCAATAAATGCTTCTACACTTAATTGTTCTGGACGAAGGTTAAAAACTTCATCGTTTTTTATTTCTTCTGATATAAAACTTTTTAAACTGTTTCGCAAGGTTTTTCTGCGTTGGTTAAACGCCGATTTTACCACTGTGAAAAACAGTTTTTCGCTACACGGCAAGCTGTAATTTTCTTTGCGAATCATGCGCATTACGCCCGATTTTACTTTTGGCGGCGGTGTGAAAACATGTTCCGATACGGTAAAGAGATATTCGGTGTCGTAAAACGCTTGTGCCAAAACCGACAATATTCCGTAGGTTTTGCTGCCTTTTTTCTCACAAATACGCTCAGCAACTTCCTTTTGAAACATTCCAGCAAATTCCGGTATTTGATCGCGCATTTCTAAAACCCTAAAAACAATTTGAGTGGAAATATTGTAAGGAAAATTTCCGATGATGGCAAACGGATCTTCATTAAAAACTTTCTTTAAATTGTATTTTAAAAAGTCTTCGCCAATGATATGTCCGTGTAATTTTGGATAATGTTTTTCCAGATAAACCACCGATTCGGTATCAATTTCAACCACAAAAGTTTCCACAGGTTTTTCTAACAAATACTTTGTTAATACGCCCATTCCGGGACCAATTTCGAGTATTTTTGTGTATCCGTTTAGCGTTAAAGCATTGGCAATATTTTTTGCTACACTTTCGTCGTTTAAAAAATGTTGTCCTAAATGTTTCTTTGCCCGAACGTTATCCGCACTACTCATGTTCGCTGATTATTTCAAGATCGGTACGAAAAGCAAGCATTTTATCGGCAAAAAGTTGCAATCCTTCATTGCGTAAATGCGGCGCATGGTTTTCCTTGTAATCGGCTAATGCTTCTTTGGTTTCAGCGAGATATTGCACGGAATAGGTCACGCCGCCCATGTCTTCATCAACCAAAACCTTCACCAAACGTGCCGATTTAAAACAACCGGTGTTCAGCATATCTTGTATGTGTTTGGTTTGCATCCAGTTCAGCCATTGGTCGTGAACCGATTCGTCTATATTTATAGTAACGTTGTAAATAATCATGGTTTGTTGTATAACTTATTGGCAAAGGTACAAAAAACTATATTTACTCTGAGTGGCGTTTTTTTGAAGTGGTTATTGGTTGTTTGGAAAGGGAGAATTTTAATTGCATTCCATACATTGCCATTCATCGCAAGTTGACTCATAAAATTGTTGATATGCTGTCATTTCAAAGTTGGCACGTATGCCACTCGCACCACTTTTAATTGCTGACAATATATTTTTATCGGCAATATTTTCCTTTTTAAATTTTTCTAACTTCATAATTTCTAGTTTTTAATTATTATTTATTTTTAATTGTTCTTTCATTAATTTGTATAATTCAGGAGATATTAGTTGCTCTGTTCTCCAATCTTCATAACCATAATTAGGCAAACCTATCTCTTTTCTCCTTTTATTCAACTCATTAGCTGTTATGCTGGTTATAGGGCTATTTTTGTAAGTTCCATAATATTGTTCTTGATTTTTGTATATAAAATATTGGTCAATGAGAGTTCCGTACAGTATAGGAGAAGCTGTTCCTTTACTAATAAACTCTTTTATCTTAGGAGCAAAATAATTCAACCTTATAGAATCTTTGGTATGGAGTAAAATCGCACTGCAATTTACAGGTGTGTTGTCAATATTAAACCCTCCTATTACATTTTTATTTGGAAATCCAATCTTATCAAAAATAGCTATCATTTTTAATGTATTCACAGAATCAATTTTATTTTGATTTTGGACATCCTCGTTGCTTCTTCCTCCGATTCTGTATTTTTGATCCTGTTTTTTCATTGTAATTATCTCTCGCCTTAACTCCAAGTCAAGACTATTTAAATATTGATTTCTTAACTGTGTATAATCAGCATCTGAAATACCAAGCTATGCAAATGAAGTTTTTAAATCGTCGTTATTCATTATCAGAACATCGTCATACTATAAACAAGCTGTCTGCTTCATAAACTTTTAAATAATAAGGTATGTAGTTTGCGTTTTTGTCTCCAATTCTTGTATAAGAACTTTTACAGGAAATGCACAATAATACTAGTGGAATTATTAATAAAATTGCTTTTAGTGTTTTCATTTTGGTAACGTAATTATTAGAGATTCAAACTTATCAAAATCCTTTAAAACAAAAATATCCGTTTAAGAAAGTACTCTTAAACGGATATTTATTTTGTAGCTAATTAGTCAATTTTATCGAATCCGCAGTAAGGTTTTAGCACATCGGGTATTGCAATGCCTTCGGGTGTTTGGTAATTCTCTAAAATTCCTGCCAAAACACGTGGTAATGCCAGCGATGAACCGTTTAGAGTGTGTGCCAACTGTGTTTTTCCGTCTTTGCCTTTAAAGCGCAATTTTAAACGGTTCGCCTGAAAGGTTTCAAAATTTGATACCGATGAAATTTCCAACCAACGATCTTGTGCGGTTGAAAACACTTCGAAATCATACGTTAAGGCCGATGTAAAGCCCATATCGCCCCCGCACAAACGCAAAATGCGGTATGGTAATTTTAATTCGTTTAAAATTTCTTTTACGTGTTCCACCATTCCGTCTAACGCTTCATACGATTTTTCAGGATGTTCAATACGCACAATTTCTACCTTATCAAACTGGTGTAAACGGTTTAATCCACGCACGTGTGCACCATAACTTCCGGCTTCTCTGCGGAAACAAGGCGTGTATGCCGTGTTGCAAATAGGCAATTCGTTTTCGTTTAAAATCACATCGCGGTAAAGGTTTGTAACAGGCACTTCGGCAGTTGGAATCAAATACAAATCGTCGGCAACGGCATGATACATTTGTCCTTCTTTATCGGGCAATTGCCCCGTTCCAAAACCAGACGCCTCGTTAATTAAATGCGGCACTTGCACTTCGTTGTAACCTGCTTCGGTATTTTTATCTAAAAAATAACTGATTAAGGCGCGTTGCAATTTGGCACCTTTTCCTTTGTAAACCGGAAAACCTGCACCTGTAATTTTTGCACCCAATTCAAAATCTATGATGTCGTATTTTTTTGCCAATTCCCAATGCGGTAAAGCTCCTTCTGCCAAAACCGGAATTTCGCCTTGTTCAAAAACGGTTAAGTTGTCTTCAGGTGTTTTGCCTTCAGGTACTATATCGGTTGGCGTGTTGGGTATTTGGTACAATTGATTGGTTAAATCGTTTGTTACCGTTTGCAAACGCTCTTTTAAATCGGCAGTTTTATCTTTTAGCTGTGCGGTTTTTTCCTTTAAGATTTCGGCTTTAGATTTTTCGCCATTGCGCATTAAATCGCCAATTTCTTTGGATAGCTTGTTCGATTCGGCCAAGATGTTGTCTAGTTCAACCTGGGTAGATCTTCTTTCCTCATCAAGGTTGATTGCATTTTGAATCATTTCAGCAGCATCAAGATTTCTTTTTGCAAGGGCTTTCACCACTTTCTCCTGATTTTCTCTAATATAAGCTATCTGTAACATAAGTAAAAAAATTGTTAAAAGGCAAATTTACATAAATTCTTTGGGAAATTGGAATGGTGTAGTTAATTATTATGGATTGAAAGATGTTCTATTTTAAAGGTATATAATTTAAAAAGAAATGTTGTCTTTTTAGTGAATGTTAAAGAAAAGTTAAATATATATATATATATAATTATTAATTTTAGGGATAGTAAAATTTAAAAAAGAATTTAATTTAATATGAAGAAGATTTTAATGTTTTGTAGCATAGCTTTTGTGCTATCTTGTTCTAATGATTCTGATATTAAGAATGAATCATTAAATGTTAACGAATCATCCAATGTTCAGTCTCGACCTGGGATACCAACAATAGATGATGATATTGATCAATTGTTTTACAATTATATAAATTCCGATGAATTTATTAACTCAAATGTTGCTCATGATGAGTTTTTTGAAAAGCTAAATTATTCAGGTGATTATTCTGACATTGAAACTAAAGGAGAATTGATATTATGGATTAATCAGAATATTTCATTAACACAATTTCAAAACTCTGAAATGGCGCTTAGTGAATTAAATAGTTTGCTTAATTTAAAAAGGGCTAAATATAATGAGTTTAGAGAACTTTATTTATATATAGAAAATGCACCAGTTCTTGAAGTAACCGCTCGTTTTGATAAATGGTTTTTGAATGAAAATACCACAAATTCCGAAACTGATTGTGCAAAAGATTATAAAAGTTGTAAAACTACAGCGCATAATTCATATACTACAGCAATTAAAACTTTGAAATTATCTGATGCATCACCAGAAGAGAAAGATGCGGCGGCAACTGTAGCCGAAGATAAATATAAAAGCGATATGAAAGGATGTAAGGATACTTATAAATTGTGTGAAGCAAAAAAATAAATTTAAAAAAATAGAAAATTATGAAAAAACTTTTTTTACTATGTATCGCTTCAATTTTCGTGATGAGTTGCGACAATGATGCGGAAAGTATCAACTCGGATAAACAAACAGAGCAGGTAAATTCAACTCAAGAAAGAACAAATGTTCAAATCTCTAACGAAATCGACCAATTGTTTTACAATTATGTGAATTCAGCTGAATTTACCGAATATCAAATTCTTGTAAATCAGTTTGTTGTTAATTTAAAAATTGATGTTACAGAATTTAATTTTACAACAGAACAAGAGTTTTTTTCTTGGATAGATTCAAATATTGAGCAAACTGAATTTGGAAGTGTAGAAGTAGCAAAAGCCCAATGGAATGCTATGAAAAATTATACCCAAATAAGATTAAATAATCATTCCGAATTATTTAATTTTATAAAAATAAAAGATTCATCAATTTTACTTCCCTATTTTGTAAAATGGTTAGGAAATAATAATATAACAACAAGTGATGATTGTGATAAACAATTAACAGACTGTGAAGATCGGGCTTTTGGTTACTATATAGAAGACTTATCAAAAGCATTATTGATGAAAGAAGGCGGAAATGTTTATGTTCAAGTTGCAGATTTATATTACGAGAGAAGAATAAGCAGATGTGCTGCAAAATACAGAGATTGTATGGGAATTTAAAAATAATATAAAATGAAAAAATATGTTTTAATAGTAGTTTTTATGCTAACGTCGGTAGCTATTTACTCTCAAAATGGTGAGCAGCCTATTTTGAAAGACGACAAATTTAAAGAATTTTGTAAAGAATCTATTGACTTTTACACTTCAGGTACATACATAACTTTTAAAAAAGAAAGTAATGAGTTGATAGAAAAACTTCCTAAAGAATTTGAACCTGGACTTTATGTTGATTTTGATAAATGGATAACTAATAATTTATCATTAACAAAATTTAATACAGTTGAAGAAGCTAAAGTGCTTTACACAAAAGTATCAAAAGAAAATAAAGATATTAGGAAAAAAGATAACGAATTAAACAAATTAATGTTTGAATTTATTGATAAATATGGTTTAGATAATTTTAGGGCTGTTTACGACAAAGAAGTTTTGCTTAAATGCATAAAGGTTTGGTCAGCAAACGGATTAAGTTAGTAATAAAAGCGATTCAGTTATGAGTCGCTTTTTTAGTTATATCCAAATAAACGATTAAAGAATTAAATGCATAAAGAGTTAAACAATTAATCAACGGTTTAACTTCAAATAAATAATAGTATTTTTACGCAAATTAGTATCTTTATGAAAAGAGCATTTTTTGTTTTGGCATTTGGTTTGTTTACCATGTCTGCGGTGGCTCAAATAGCAGCAAATACGCAAGACGAATACCGTTTGTATGAAAAACAAGCAGCAGAAAAACGTTTGGCTTTCAAACAAAATCCCAATACGTTTAACTACGATGTAAAACATCATACATTAGCATTTACTGTAGATCCCACACAATACTACATTAGTGGAACGGTAACCACCCAGTTTGTGGCAAACCAAAATTTACAAACCATTGTGTTCGATTTAAGCCATGCGCTTACGGTGAGTGCGGTAACGCAAGGCACGCAAACAGCTGCTTTTAGCCAAGCAAACAATGAATTGGTGATTCAATTGCCACAAACCGTTGCGGCTGGCACACAAGGAGAAGTAAAAATAACTTACGAAGGTGTACCGCCAACTAACAACGAAGCTTTCACGCAGAGCTACCACAACAACACACCCATTATTTGGACGCTTTCTGAACCTTTTGGTGCAAAAGACTGGTGGCCTTGCAAACAATCACTAAACGATAAAGTAGATTCAATTGATGTGTATATCACCGCTCCAGAAGCCATGGTAGCAGTGACAAACGGGGTAGAGCAGTCGCAAGTTAGCAATACCAACGGCACCAAAACCACGCATTTTAAACACAATTACCCCATTCCGGCCTATTTGGTGGCAATCGCAGTAACCGATTATCAAATTTATAATCAATCTGCAGGCACAGCACCCAATACGTTTCCGGTGGTAAACTACTTGTATCCAGAGAATTATTCAACAAGTGTGAGCCAATTGGCAGTTACAATTCCTATTATGAATTTGTTTGAGCGGTTGTTCGGAACATACCCTTTTCATACGGAAAAATACGGTCATGCAGAGTTTAGTTGGGGCGGAGGAATGGAACACACCACTGTTTCTTTTATGGGGGGATTTTCGCGTGGATTAATTGCCCACGAATTGGCCCACCATTGGTTTGGAAACAAAGTAACGTGTGGCAGTTGGAATGATATTTGGATCAACGAAGGTTTTGCAGAATACATGGCAGGTTTGGTTGTAGAAGAACTAGACGGTTCCAACGCATTCACCAATTGGAAAGGCAATAAAATAAACAGTATCACATCATCTCCCGAAGGAAATGTGTATTTAACCAACAACCAAGCTTTAGATGCCAACCGAATTTTCAGCAGCCGTTTAACCTACAATAAAGGATCTATGGTGGTTCACATGTTGCGCTATGTGTTGGGCGATGAAGATTTTTATCAAGGAATGCGCAATTTCTTGAACGATCCTGCAATTGCCTATAATTATGCGGTTACCACCCAAGTGCAACAACATCTAGAGGCGGTTTCAGGCAAAGATCTTACGGAGTTTTTTAACGATTGGATTTATGGTCAGGGCTATCCTTCGTATCAAATAGATGCCGAACGATTATCAACTACACAAACCAAGATCACATTAAACCAAACCACATCACATGCAAGCGTTCCTTTTTATGAAATGCCCGTAACCCTGCAATTCACAGGCAACAATGGCGCAACCGAAACAGTAGTGCTGCAACACACACAAAACAACCAACAGTTTATTGTAGATACCGGCGTAGGCATGATTGATTTGGTTACATTCAATCCGTTCAATGATATTGTTTCAAAAGACAATACCGTGCGGTTAACTACTGCCGAAACCCCACAGCCAACTGAAATAATAGTGTATCCCAATCCATCAAAAACATCATTTGAAGTAGCCATTCCCGAAGATATAACGGTTTTATCGATGAATATTTATTCGATAAACGGAAAATTGGTAGCAAAAAACATCAGCAATCCCTATCCGTCCGAGCAATTGGCAAGCGGTACTTATCTATTAGAAATTCAAACACCCGAAAAAACCTATCATAAAAAAATTATAAAAAATTAAAATGAACCAAATGTGTGCAAAATACTACAGCGAAAAGCTTACATTTGTGCATCAAAAAATAGAAAAGTATTATAATTAATGGACATATTAGTTAAGTTATCACAGTTTTTATTGAGTTTATCATTATTAATTGTATTGCATGAGCTGGGACATTTTATTCCGGCAAAATTATTTAAAACCCGAGTAGAAAAGTTCTACCTGTTCTTCGATGTGAAATTTTCATTATTCAAAAAGAAAATAGGCGAAACCGTTTATGGAATTGGCTGGTTGCCCTTGGGCGGTTATGTGAAAATTGCAGGTATGATTGACGAAAGCATGGATACTGACCAACTAAAACAAGAACCACAACCATGGGAATTCCGTTCCAAACCCGCATGGCAACGTTTAATAATCATGTTGGGTGGTGTAACCGTAAACTTTATATTGGCATTTGTGATTTACATTGGAATGACATGGTTCTATGGCGATAAATATATTGCAAATGAGGATTTAAAAGATGGCGTATGGGTAGTTTCAAATCCATTATTAAAGGCAGGAATGGTTTCTGGAGACAAAATCATTTCTATTGATGGAGAGCGATTTGACCGTTTTAACGAAGTAAATGAAAAGTTAACCACAGCAAAGAAAATCCTAGTAGAACGAAACGGGCAAGAAAAAGAAATTGTGCTGCCAGTTGATTTTATCAACCAAATGATAAAAAATAAATCTGAACAAGAAAAAGGCTTTGTATTGCCAAGGGTTCCTTTTATTGTGTCAGCAGTTGAAGAGGGTTCTATAAATGAAGCGGTTTTAAAACCAAAAGATTTCATAACAAGTATTAATGGCGAAGAAATAAAATTTGCCGATCAAGTAAAGCCCATTTTAAGTAAGTATAAAAACCAAACAATTCCAGCAACAATATTAAGAAACGAAAAACCTGAAACCATTCAGTTGAAAGTGAACGCAAACAGTGAACTAAACATTGCCTATGCACCAATGATTAGTTTAGAAAATGCTGAAAAATTGGGGCTTTATAAATTAAATACAGATCATTACAGTTTATTGGAATCAATTCCCATAGGTTTAGAAAAAGGAAAAGACAAATTAGTAAGTTACGGTAAGCAGTTAAAAATGATTGTGAACCCTGATACCGGTGCTTATAAAGGAGTAGGAGGTTTTAAAGCAATTTATGATGTTTTTCCAAACACATGGAGTTGGGAATACTTCTGGAGCATCACCGCATTTCTTTCCATAATGCTAGGTGTAATGAATTTATTGCCAATTCCGGCATTAGATGGTGGGCATGTATTGTTTTTATTATACGAAATGATTTCGGGCAGAAAACCAAGCGATAAATTCCTAGAATATGCACAAACAGTTGGTTTTGTTATACTTATTGCTTTGCTGTTGTTTGCAAACGGAAACGACATTTTTAAAGCCATAACAAGCAAGTAAAAAAAATACTATTTTTTTTAAAAAGATGTTTGTAGAAACGAAAAATCGTTCTATATTTGCAACGCAATAAAGGTAACACACCTTCCTCCTTAGCTCAGTTGGTTAGAGCATCTGACTGTTAATCAGAGGGTCCTTGGTTCGAGCCCAAGAGGGGGAGCAAAGTTGCAAAAAGCAACACTTCTTTTTATTGCAAAATAGAAACTTAAAATTTAAGTTTCCTCCTTAGCTCAGTTGGTTAGAGCATCTGACTGTTAATCAGAGGGTCCTTGGTTCGAGCCCAAGAGGGGGAGCAATATACAAAAAGCCTTACAGGAATGTGAGGCTTTTTTGTTGTTTAAAACAGTTTTACTGGGTATGTCAACTTTTATTACAGAAAATACTAAGGTAGTTTAAAAGTAAAAGGTGTAAAGTTCGGTTGAAGAGTTTTTAAAAACTAGGTGTCCCAAAATGTGTCAGGTGTCCTGTGGAAATCAAATAGTTACGTCAATTTTTTAATATTATAAAATATTGATTATGAACTTCAATTAGGTAAAAATCTTATTCGTTTTAAGTAAAGCTAAAATGAATATGCGAGGAATGTGTCCCCACGCTGCCGCACGAATCTTTCGTGTGGTAAGTAATAAAAACCAAACAGCCTCTTTACAAACGTATTGAGGCTGTTTTACTATTAAAACACTTTACTGCTGTTGCACATTTAATAGTTTCGGGTTTTATAAGGCTATCTCGCATGCTGAAGGTTATGTAAAACCAAACGGAACAAATTCGTATCTTTACGTTTATCAATACAAAGATCATCTTGATTCCCACGCTGCCGCACGAATCTTTCGTGTGGTAAGTAATAAAAACCAAACAGCCTCTTTACAAACGTATTGAGGCTGTTTTATAAAAAACGTTACAAATCTTTCCGCATGCAGAGGGATATGTTAAAAACAATGCTGGTAATTATGTTTATCACTATATTTACTAAGACCATTTGGATTCACGAGACAAAGCTTTGAGAAAGCTTTTGTGAAAGATACCCGAACGTAGTGAGTGTAAGGTTAAGCTATGCAGATTGCGACGGTAACGGAACAATTAATCCTGCAACAGAGATACTGGAAGATAATAATTATTACCCGTTTGGGTTAAAGCACAAAGGTTATAACGAAGTTGTAAACAGTAACCGCAGTGAATCAGCAGAGAAGTATAAGTATAATGGCAAGGAACTTAATGAAGATTTAGGAGTGAATGTTTATGAGTATGGAGCAAGGTTTTATATGCCAGATATTGGACGTTGGATGGTAATGGATCCGGTAACACACCACGATTATTCACCATATAGTGCGTTTGATAATAACCCAGTGTATTGGAGCGACCCGAGTGGAGCGGATGCTACTACACTTATCAATAGTTTATGGGATAAGTCAGGCAACGGATTAACTTCTTATACATTAGAAGATGGACAGATTGTAGATACGTACTATGATAAAAATGCTGCTGATATTGTACGAACGATGTTAGCATTCGTTTTATCACCGGATGAAACTAATGGTGGTGGTGGTGATGGAAATGGTGATGGCGGTGGAAACGGTAATGGTGGTGGTGGATGGCAAAAACTAGATAAATCAACTTTGAGAAATTATGCACAGAAACTGTGTAATTGCTCAGGAGGAATGCTGGAACAGTTTACAGGTGCTTTATTCGAAAATGCTTGGCATAGTTCATATCAATTAATTGGAGCTATAGATAATTATAGAGCTAATAAAAATAAAATGAAAGGCGGAAGTAGAACAACTGTTCCTGATGGAGTTTCTGATGGAATAATAAAAAGATGGTTTCTAAGTGATATAGTTGTGCCAAATGCAGCTTGGTTTGAAGTAAAGGCAATGAATGGAACAATATATAATTCGACAAGTAGTAGTCAAATAAAAGGTCATATAACTAATTTAGCATCGTTTGTACCAGCAGCCTATAGAAGTTGGGGCTATTCGAAAGCGAGCGCAGCATCATTAACGTTAGTTACGACAACGGGAGTTTCTATTCCAACAAGTGTAAATGCATTGGCAGCATCAAATAATATTATTCTATATCAATATACAGCACAGTATATGATGAATGGTTCACAAATGATGATCCAGTTTCAACTTTCTAGCCAAAATGGCGTAACAATTCCATTTAATTATACTACACCACCAGTACCATTAAAATAATACAACATGAAATTTTTTTTAATTTTTTTACTATTTTTTATTCAGATTAATATGAGCGCACAAGGATTGTCATATCAAGTGATTTCTCGCGAAAAAATAAATAATATTTTGAGAGAAAAACATTCATTAGTTACTAGTACATATATAAATAATTATAATTCTTGTTTTGTAACAATTTTTAAAGATGGCACCGCACTTATGGCTCCTCCCATTTTAGGAGGTGATGAAGGAATATTTTTTTTAGATGTTAAATCTATGGAAGAAATGATAGCTTCAAAAAAATATCCTGTAAAAGGTATTGGAACATTTTGGGAAAAAGAGAAAGGCAATATAGAAAAAATAAATTCTAATATTCATTTATACCGTGATAGATTATCAGAAGTATTGAATACTGAATTAGTATTTGATAATAACTCTGAATACTTATGTAAAGTTTCAAAATTGATCAATGAAAGATTAAATAAGCGTAAAAATAATAATAATGTAAAAGAATATGTTTCTATTTATATTGCGGAACTTATAAGACAAAAATATAATGGAAAATGGGGTTTATTCATAGAATATACATTCAATAATTACTATATTCCATATATTATAAGTGAAGATAAAAGTTGCGATGTAATCGGAAGTGTCTTAAATGAACTTGAATTAGCTAAATATACGCGACTGAATATAGAAGAAATTATTAACAAAACAGGAAATAAATTCTACAGATATGACAAGAAAAGGTATATATTGTTAGAATGAATTAATTGCAACAGCTTCTTTACAAACGTATTGAGGCTGTTTTACAAAATATTGAAATTTTCCACATGCAGAAGGTTATGTAAAACCAAATGGAACAAATTCGTATCTTTACGTTTATAAATACAAAGATCATTTTGATTCACGAGGCAAAGCTTTGAGAAAGTTTTCGTCGAAGAGACCTGAACACAGTGAGTGTAAGGTTAAGCTATGCAGATTGCGACGGTAACGGAACAATTAATCCTGCAACAGAGATACTGGAAGATAATAATTATTACCCGTTTGGGTTACAGCACCAAGGGTATAACAATATTGCCAATAGTTGTCGCAGCGAAGAAGCAGAAGCTTATAAGTACAACGGTAAAGAGTATGAGGACGCTTTTGGGCTGAACATTTACGAAATGGATCTACGTCAGTTAGATCCCGGTATCGGGCGTTGGATGGTAATGGATCCGGTAAAACACCACGATTATTCACCATATAGTGCGTTTGATAATAACCCAGTGTATTGGAGTGATCCGAGTGGAGCGGATGCTACTACACTTATCAATAGTTTATGGGATAAGTCAGGCAACGGATTAACTTCTTATACATTAGAAGATGGACAGGTTGTAGATACGTACTATGATAAAAATGCTGCTGATATTGTACGAACGATGTTAGCATTCGTTTTATCACCGGACGAAACAAATGGAGGTGGTGGAGATGGAAATGGTAATGGTGGTCAAGGAAAGAATAAAGGAGCTAACCCTCAAGGTATAGGTTTTCATAATGGAACTTATACTTTTTTTGGAGTGCCTGTTAATATAATGGATACAAACTATGGTGCTGCATCATATGCATTAGGTGCGCTTAATATTTATAGAGGTACTTGGGACAGGTTTAGAAGGAGTGGAACATTATATACAGATGATGGATATCTTTTAATGCATGAATACGGACACTATTTACAAGCAAAATACGGAGGTGAGTTTCAATATATATTTGTTGCAATAGCGAGTATGGTTGATTATTGGCAAACTGATTATGAAGGTCATCAAAAACATTGGAGTGAAATACAGGGTAGTACTCTTGCATACTATTTTTTTGGTAGACCTGAACCATTTTTAGAGGACAATAAAGTCAATCCTAAATATGTTAATGAACAACACTTAAATTCATTATTAAATTTATTTATAAAACATCCAGATTATAAACCATGAAAAAACTAATATATACAGTCAATGCTCTAAGTTTACTTTTAATTACATTATTAATGATTAAATGTGAAGGATATGATAATAGACAAATTATATTTGAAAATAATTCAATGAACTCTGTCTATTATAGTATGACAATAGAAGACCAAATGTTTAATATTGAAAAATATAGAATTAAGCAACGATTAAAAAAAGGTGAAGAACTATCTTCTATTGATATAACAGGGTTATTTATGAGTGGTGAGATTATTAAAGACAGCATTACTGAGATATCAAGACGCCCAAGAGAATGGAAAAGGTATATCAATTCTGCAAAAGATAAAAAATTACATTTTTATGTTATAGTAAAAGATAGTGTTGATAAATATGGCTGGGAGCGTATACATGCAAGTAATATTTATAACAAAAAATACACTTTAGATATCGACGATTTAGATAGTTTAAATTGGACAATTGAGTACAGCGGTAATTAAAAACAACAGCCTCTTTACAAACGTATTGAGGCGGTTTTGAAAAGAGATAATTGTTGGTGTTTGGGTTACAGCACCAAGGGTATAACGATATTGCCAATAGTTGTCGCAGTGAAGAAGCAGAAGCTTATAAGTTAAACGGTAAAGAGTACGAAGACAGTTTTGGACTAAACATTTATGAAATGGATCTTCGTCAGTTAGATCCCGCTATCGGGCGTTGGTTAGTTCAAGATCCTGTTGTGCATCACGACTATTCACCATATAGTGCGTTTGATAATAACCCAGTGTATTGGAGCGACCCGAGTGGAGCGGATGCTACTACACTTATCAATAGTTTATGGAATATGTCAGGTGATGGTGTAACCTCTTATACATTAGAAGATGGCCAGATTGTAGATACGTACTATGATAAAAATGCTGCTGATATTGTACGAACGATGTTAGCATTCGTTTTATCACCGGACGAAACAAATGGTGGTGGTGATGGAAATGGTGATGGCGGTGGAAACGGTAATGGTGGTGGAAACAAAAAAAATGTTAAAAATGTAAATGAAGTTTCTTCTAATAGAGGAGTGGCTTTTGTGGGACCATATTTTTATTTTGAAAATTTGAGTTCATATGATTACTACATTAAGCCTGAAAATAGTAATGAAGCTATTTTGATTAAACCAGGTCAGATTTATGTTGGAAGAATTGATGGATTTGCATCAAAAGAATTAGGAATTATTGTTAAAGTTTCTGATTTTATGTCTCCAGTTGCAACAGATAAAGGAGTTTCTTATAGAAAATCAATTATACAAGATTTAATGTACAAAACACTAAATAAGTCCGATTATCAACAAATTAATCATAGTTTTTTAAAGAGCTTGCATAAATCAGGTGATTATGGTTGGGACAATCTTTTTAATACGCTTATCCATTAATATTAATAATTATGAAAAGAATACAGTTATATTTTAAAATTTTTGCGTTTGCACCAACAATCAATTTAGTTCTTTTTTTAATTCTTTTTTTTAGAGCTTACTTTTCTGTAGGTAGATTTCCTACATATGGTAGTCCAGATCCTAAAAATTTTGAATTTATCTATTTTATATATATATTAAGCTGGTTTTTGTTAGTTATTTCGTTAATTTTGTTGCCTATTTTTTTCTTTTTAATTGATAAAAAGATATCTTATAAAGTAAAGTATTTATTAATTTATATATCTGTTTTATTTTTGATTTTATATCTTTTTAGAATTGAATCACTTGGATTAGGAGATTGGATTTTAGACTAATTGTAATCTATAAACAAACAGCCTCTTTACAAACGTATTGAGGCTGTTTTACTATTAAAACACTTTACTGCTGTTGCATATTTAATAGTTTCGGGTTTTATAAGGCTATCTCGCATGCTGAAGGTTATGTAAAACCAAACGGAACAAATTCGTATCTTTACGTTTATCAATACAAAGATCATCTTGATTCACGAGGCAAAGCTTTGAGTAAGCTTTCCCGATACAGTAGTGCGGTAGATTATTTTGATGAAAAAGGTCTGCTTGATGATATTGTTGTTTTCAGAATGTTTGGTTTTTAAAGAATGACCACACGAAAGGATTCGTGCGGCAGCGGGGGCCATTTAATAATGGATATGTGAAGGTTGCAGGTATGGAGGAGTCGAATAATTATATGTCTGCAACTTTTGTCACAATGGAAGGACATATGGAGAAAGGTGTAATTACCTTTAGGCTTTATAATAATGATGGAGATATTAGATTTACTATTAATAGTTGCTCTGAAGTAGATATGGGGTTAGCTCCCGAAACCTATTCAAGAGAACAACAAGCTAAATCATGGAACGAAGTAACATCGAATATTTTAAAATATCTCAATGGAGATGATTTAAAATAATTGTAGATTAAAAAAAAAATATGTTTTATATTTATACTTTATTAATTCCCATAATTTTACTATTATTAGGGTTTTGGTTAACAAATACAAACTTAAAAAAAGCAAGTAGTGTAGTCAATCTTATTTTTCAGATGATTCCTCACTTTTTTGGCTATGCCTTCTTCATATATTTTTTGGAAATGGAAGGTTATATTATTGCCCCATGGGCTTTTTACACAATAATTTTCTATTTAATACCGATTTCAGCTATAATAATTATCCTTAAATTTTATTTTTACAAAAAATAAAATTTGCTCATATAGTTAACAGCTTCATTACAAAAGTATGGAGGTTGTTTTGAAGCAAACAAATAATACCCATTTGGTTTAAAACATCAGGGATATAACAACTTGCCGGGCGATGGTTATAAATATAAGTTCTTAAACAAAGAATACGAAGACAGTTTTGTACTTAATGTTACAGAGACAGATTACAGACACTACGACAGTGCGTTAGGACGTTTTAATGTGATTGATCCATTGGCTGAACTAGCACCTGACTTTACACCATATCGCTATGGTTTTAATAACCCTGTGTTATTTAGTGACCCTTCGGGGTTATTTGAAACTTGGTATTCAGCACGTAGTTATCAGTTAAGCCGAGGATTATTTGGTTCTATCATTGATTATGACTGGGATAATGATTATTGGTATATTGAAAGTAACGGAAGTAGGATTTCACAATTGGGAGATAAAATTTTAAAGATTTATGAAATGGATGGAGAATGGATTATGGATTCTACCGAATCAGCTGGTGGTGGTAATGGTGGCGGTGATGTTGGATCCAAAAGTTCATCATCTAAAAAAAGTGAAGCCGGTTTTTGGAAGTTTTGGGAGACTGGTGGAATGTTTAATGTTTATGGAGTTATGAGAGATATGCCAGGCTTTAAACCAAATTCAAGAAAACGCAGTGCAGTTGATGTGTCAATGAATTATGACCAAGTTATAAGCCCAGCAATGGGGAGCAGCTGGTTAGAAAGGCTAAAAGATCTGTTAGGCGGTTTAGATACCAGAAGTTCTACTTTGTGGGAAAGATTGAATAAAACGGAGACAAATGATAAAGATACTGAAGCAAAAGAATTTTTTAGTTATGAAACGTATGGTTTTATACCTAGTACATGGGAGAACAGATTTATTTTAGTGCCTACAACAAGAAGCGTACATATGACACCAACCGACTTTAATAATACAGATTGGAATCAACAGAAAATCTACGATTCAATTAAAGCGGTTGAAGTAATAAAAACTAATGACATCACTAAATATTACAAATAAAAAAATAGATAAAATGAAAAAGTCATTTATAGCATTATGTCTATGTATAGGCATTTTTTCTTGCAAAAATGAAGAAAAAGCTAACAACAATGAAACAAATGCAGAAACAGAAAATAAAGAAGAATCATACAATCAGCTAAAATATACATTTAATTTACCTGATACGATTACTGTAAATAGACCGTATAAAGCTACTATTGAGTTTAAGAGTGATTTTGATTCGATTATTGATCCTCTGCAAGCAGGAGGAAAAGCATTAGAAGACCCAACAAAAGATAGGTTAATAACATTTTATCATTATGAACCTGTTAAGTCAACAGTTAAATCAAATGAAAATATGATTTTAATAGACTCAACTTTTGTGCTAAATAAGAGTTTTGATATAGATAATATTGTATTTAAAGAGAAAGGAGAATTTGTTTTTCGTGGAATGATATTAGATAAAATGCGCTATCAAGGTTACAATGAAAAAGGTATTTTAAATTCTGTTCGTTTTGAAAGCCTTAAACAACAAATCCGCAAAAAAGTAGTTGTAATTGACAAATAAACAAACAGCCTCTTTACACACGTATGGAGGCTGTGTTATTATGAAACACTTACTGCTGCTACACCTTTTTAGGCGGCAAATCAAAAGCAATGGCATTGTGCTCAAAATGCCCTTTGTGTGCCCCGTCGCAAAAAGGTTTGTTTTTAGATAATCCACAGCGGCAAATTGAAACTATCGTTCTTCCTTGCAATCCGTAAGCGTTTCCGTTTTTATCTACTATTTCAAAATCTCCTTCAATTTTAACCGATCCGTTGTCGTTAATGGTAAGTTTTGTTTGTGCCATAATTTGAACTGTTTATTCGTTTCATTACAAAACTATGGATAATGTGGGTAATTATCACTTGCGGCATTCTATTTAGAAACGTTCCTTTTAACATCAAATTTTTAAGAAAGAAGTTTTTTTTATAGTACATTTCAATCAAATAATACTATTCGTTTTTACGTATGATGTCTTTTTTGGTTGTTGACCGGTGTGACTTAATTCAAACAATCACATATAAAAGTGCAGTGCGCCTTTTTATAGAAAAATTAACGAAATCCAAAGAATTACTTTTTTAACAGATAATAAAAAAATAAAATTAATCGTTTATCTTTGAAGATTAAATGAAATATATTATGAAATTTTTGAAAAAAATAAGTCTAGTCGTTTTATTAGCAACTATTTTTACGCTTGTAGGTTGCGACAGGGAAGATCCTGATACAGTTGGACCAACGATCGAAATTACAAATATTCCGGATAATAAGGAATTCAAATTTGGAGAAGATTTAACAATGCGTTTCTTGTTTACAGATCAAACAGGTGTGTATGAATATGCGTATGAAATATACTCAAAAGATTTTCTACCACAAGAGTTTACCGTACCGCAAAAACATTTCGACTTGCAAGGTTATTATACACAGATAGATCAAATGCAAACTGTGATTTTACCTGCGAAATCAGCTGCCGAAACCTATGCCGAGGGCGATTATATTATCGAAGTAAAAGCAGCGGATATCAACCAACGCGTTACTACTTATTACAAACCCATTCGCTTAGTATATCCAGCAACAGAATAAAATTATTTATGAAAAAGAGTTTAGTACCCGCTGTTTTAATGACAGCTGCAATTTTTGTTTCGTGTAAAAACGATGACAATATTGCCGAAGTAAAAAAATTACCCAAATCAATAACCAGTGTAGATACCAATTTATCGTTCTCATACAGTACCACCGGACAATTGGTAAAAGTTATTGATAAAGATTCTGAAACAGCATATACCGAAACCATTTTTACCTATGACAGCAGTGGAAAGGTAACTAAGTTTGTAACGATTTATAATGACCCAACAAGCACGGAAACCAATTCCTATACAATTACTTATCCAAGTGCTACCCAAGCAAAAGTAACCGATGAAGACAATGAATATGTATTAGTGAATTTTAACGATAAAGGGCAAGTTTTAAATTTTAATTTCTATGGTGATTTAACTACGTTTACCTACGACAATAAAGGCAATATCGTGAAAATTGTAGATGAAAACACCACAACCACAGCAAGCTATAATAGTGATAAAGGTGTTTTAAGCGGAATCACTTCGCCAAAGTGGGTGTTGTTATTAAGCGATTTCGATTTGCATTTTTTTGGTGAAAACAATCCCATCACAGTTACAGAAGTTGCTGTTTTCAATGGAACAACATACAATTCCTCTGAAACTTATTCATATCCGATAGCACATATTATCGATGGCTACCCAACTCGGATGTCGGTAAATTATAATGAAAACGGCTCTACAACCAACGAGGTTTACACGATTAATTATTAAAAAGAAATATATATTCATATAGTTTTCAGCAAATATTTTAAAAGAAATACTGTTTTGAAACGAGTGGCATACATTTGCTGGCTTTAAGGTTAAGAAGCTATTTTAGTGGCAATTAAAAAGCCAATTTGCAAGCTGTTAAAAAGCAAAAGTAAAAAACCCGAAATACATTTTAATTATTCCAAAAAAAAACTATCTTTGCACATCGAAAAAAGTTGTTTTTTCACAATTGATAATTAGCTGTTAAATAAATACATAAGCAATGTCTAAAGTTACAGGAAAAGTTGCACAAATTATCGGACCAGTAGTTGACGTAGTTTTTGATACTACATCTGTTGCATTACCGAAAATTTACGATTCATTAGAAGTTACTAAAGCCGATGGATCAAAATTAGTTTTAGAAGTTCAATCGCACGTTGGTGAAGATACCGTTCGTACAATCTCTATGGATTCAACAGACGGATTAAGCCGTGGAACCACGGTTGTGGCATTGGGTTCGCCAATTCAAATGCCAATTGGTAAAGAAGTTTTCGGGCGTTTATTCAACGTGGTAGGTGATCCTATCGACGGTTTAGAAGCGTTGCCAAAAACTGGTGAAAACGGTTTACCAATTCACCGTCCTGCTCCAAAATTCGAAGATTTATCAACATCATCTGAAGTTTTATTTACAGGTATCAAAGTAATCGATTTGATCGAACCTTATGCAAAAGGGGGTAAAATTGGTTTGTTTGGTGGTGCCGGTGTAGGTAAAACCGTATTAATTCAAGAGTTGATCAACAACATTGCAAAAGGTCACGGAGGTTTATCTGTATTTGCTGGTGTTGGTGAGCGTACGCGTGAAGGTAACGATTTATTACGCGAGATGTTAGAATCTGGTATTATTAAATATGGTGATGATTTCATGCACTCTATGGAAAATGGAGGTTGGGATTTAACTAAGGTTGATAAAGCCGGAATGATGGACTCTAAAGCAACTTTCGTATTCGGACAAATGAACGAACCACCTGGTGCACGTGCACGTGTAGCTTTGTCTGGTTTAACAATTGCTGAGTATTTCCGTGACGGAGCTGGTGATGGTCAAGGTAAAGACGTATTATTCTTCGTTGACAACATCTTCCGTTTTACACAAGCTGGTTCTGAAGTATCTGCATTATTAGGACGTATGCCTTCTGCAGTAGGTTACCAACCAACTTTAGCAACTGAAATGGGTGCAATGCAAGAGCGTATTACATCAACAAAAACAGGATCTATTACATCGGTACAGGCGGTTTACGTTCCTGCGGATGACTTAACAGATCCGGCGCCTGCTACAACTTTTGCCCACTTAGATGCAACTACCGTATTATCTCGTAAAATTTCTGAGCTAGGTATTTATCCGGCAGTAGATCCATTAGATTCTACTTCTCGTATCTTAACTCCTGAAATCTTAGGTAAAGAGCACTACGAATGTGCACAACGCGTTAAAGCAATCTTACAAAAATATAAAGAGTTACAAGACATTATTGCGATTTTAGGTATGGAAGAATTATCAGAAGCTGATAAATTAGCCGTTCACCGCGCACGTCGTGTACAACGTTTCTTATCACAACCTTTCCACGTAGCAGAACAATTTACTGGTATTCCTGGTGTGTTGGTTGATATTAAAGAAACAATTAAAGGATTTAATATGATTATCGACGGTGAATTAGATCATTTACCTGAAGCAGCTTTCAACTTAAAAGGTTCAATTGAAGATGCAATTGAAGCTGGTCAAAAAATGTTAGCTGAATCATAATAATTTTTTTAGTAGAAAGTTTGCAGTGCACAGCCACTAAGAGCCAAAAACTAAAAGCTAAAAACTAAAAAATATGATTTTAGAAATTGTTTCTCCAGAAGCTACACTATTCAAAGGTCAAGTTACCGCAGTGTCGGTTCCGGGAATAAATGGTGAGTTTCAAATGCTAAATAACCACGCACCAATTGTTTCTTTATTAATCGAAGGAAGAATTAAAATTGCTGGTAACAATTTACAATTTGAACCACAATTTGAAAACCGATTTGAAAAAATTGACAATAATACTTTTTACTTGCCAATTAAATCGGGAACATTAGAATTAAAAGACAATAAGATAAATATCTTAGCAAATTAAATAGAAAGCCAACTGCATAAGTTGGCTTTTTTGTTTTTAAGAAGTAGTTTAAACTTTATAATCACTACAAAAGCAGCAAAGGTAGTCGAGTGCTTTTTAAAGTGCAGTCCATGCTGCAAAGCATTGTTTGTTATTATAAAACGAGGGAAGTATTTAAAATGAGCATTAAAAAACCGCCTCTAATTTTTATTGAGAGACGGCTTTTGTTTTTTTGATGATAGTATACTATCCAATCGTTGCTCCGTTGTAAACTCCGGCTTCATCTGGGTTTACAAATACCAATTTACCTTCTTTGGTTTCGGTTAATAAAAGCATTCCTTCGCTTTCTACACCACGCAACTTTCTAGGTGCTAAGTTCACTAAAACAGTAACCTGCTTACCAATTACTTCTTCTGGTGTAAAATGCTCGGCAATTCCTGAAACAATCGTACGTACGTCGATACCTGTGTCAACCTTTAAAACTAATAATTTATTAGCTTTTGGCATTTTTTCGGCTTCTATGATTGTTCCTACGCGTAAATCAATTTTTGCGAAATCTTCAAACTGTGTGATTTCTTTTTGCGGTTCAACGGTTTTTGCTTCGGCTGCATTTGCCAGTTTTGTAGCTTCCAATTTATCAATTTGTTTTTGAATTTCTTCGTCTTCTATCTTTGCAAATAATAATTCTGCCTGACCAATTTGGTGTCCTGCCGGAATTAAATTGAATGTTTCTGCAATTTTGTTCCAAGCAATCGGTTCTGCAGCATTCAACATATTTTTCAATTTCGTTGCCGAAAATGGTAAAAACGGTTCTGCCAATGTAGATAATGCAGCAGCAATTTGCAACGCCACATACATTTGGGTTTTCACACGCTCTTCATCGGTTTTAATCAGTTTCCAAGGCTCTTCATCGGCTAAATATTTGTTTCCTAAGCGTGCCACATTCATCAACTCACCCAAAGCTTCGCGGAAACGGTAACGCTCAATCGAGCTTTCAATGACTGCCGGATAGGCTTTTAATTCAGCCAATGTTTGTTCATCAACTTCGTTAAAAGCATTTGGAGCAGGAATAATTCCGTTGTAATATTTGTTTGTTAAAACGACTACACGATTGATGAAATTCCCAAAAATAGCCACCAATTCGTTGTTATTTCTAGCTTGGAAATCTTTCCATGTAAAATCATTGTCTTTGGTTTCTGGCGCATTTGCCGTTAAAGTATAGCGCAGCACATCTTGTTTTTCTGGAAAATCAACCAAATATTCATTCAACCAAACAGCCCAGTTTTTAGAAGTAGATAATTTATTTCCTTCCAAATTCAAAAACTCGTTTGCCGGAACGTTATCAGGTAAAATATAGCTACCTTCTGCCTTTAACATCGCTGGGAAAATAATGCAATGAAACACAATATTGTCTTTCCCTATAAAATGAACTAATTTTGTGTCTTGATCTTTCCAATACGGCTCCCAGTCTTTACCTTCGCGGGCAGCCCATTCTTTTGTCGATGAAATATAGCCAATAGGCGCATCAAACCAAACGTACAGTTTTTTGCCTTCAGCACCATCAACAGGTACATCAATTCCCCAATCTAAATCACGGGTCACAGCTCTTGGTTTCAAACCATCGTCTAACCACGATTTTACTTGACCGTAAACATTTGGTTTCCAATCGTTTTTATGACCTTCAATAATCCATTCGCGTAGAAAAGTATCGTACTGATCTAAAGGTAAAAACCAGTGCTTGGTTTCTTTTAAAATAGGAGTAGAACCCGTAATGGTTGATTTTGGATTGATTAAATCGGTTGCGTTTAACGATGTTCCACATTTTTCGCACTGATCTCCATATGCACCTTCGCTGTTGCATTTCGGACAAGTTCCGGTTACGAAACGATCTGCCAAAAACTGATCTGCTTCGGCATCGTACAACTGCTCGGTAACCTCTTCGATAAACTTTCCATCATCGTACAATTTTCTAAAGAAATCAGAAGCCGTATCATGATGAATTTTAGCAGAAGTACGCGAATAATTATCAAACGAAATTCCAAATTCTTGAAAAGAATCACTAATGATTTTGTTGTATTTATCGATCACTTCTTGCGGAGAAATACCTTCTTTCTTGGCTTTCATAGAAATTGCAACTCCGTGTTCGTCACTTCCGCAAATAAAAGCAACATCTTTATTTTGCTGGCGTAAAAAACGAGCGTAAATATCGGCAGGAACGTAAACGCCCGCCAAATGCCCAATATGTATCGGTCCGTTGGTGTAAGGCAAAGCCGCTGTAACGGTATATCGTTTTGGATTTTGAATCATGACTGTATGGTTTTCAGCCTACAAAAATAGTGAAAAACCAATAGAGTTTAAAAAAGGAGAGCTCAATTAAAATTCAGCTTTTCTTACTTTTGCTCTAAAATGACCTTTTGCTGCCACAATAATTGTATCACTTCTTTCATCAATATATTGTGATTGGAAACTAACAAATCCGTAAATACTATCATTTAAATTATATTTCGCTTTGTCCAAAACAAGGTTTTGATAAAGTGTTTTGTGTTGAGGTTCTTTATCATCATAGGCAAGCATATCAGAGAATTTATAATACCTTGATGTGTAAGAATTACCACTTATTACCAAATTTAATCCATAACCTGAATTACCATCTGCGGTACCTATTTGAATATACAAAGAATCATTTCCTTTTTTAAAGCGTCAACTTTATTTAGTACTGAGAAATAATGTTCAGTCGCCTCAACATCTTTGCCATAATTAAAATGTACGTTGCTTGATTTTTTTGCATTAGGTATTACCTTATCTAAAAAGTTATATGTTTCAGGTAAAGTATTTAGAAATTTAAAAGCAGTATCCTTTTTTATATTTAGATTAACCTTAAATGTTTTATCAATTACTAAGTCTTCTTGACTATTCATTGTCTTGTTTTTGTTACAAGAAAAAACAAATAATGTTATTAGGGCAATTAGTAAAAACTTGTTTTTCATTTTAAAGTGTTTAATTAAATATACAAAAAAACCTACGAGGTTTTTAAAACCTCGTAGGGGGTAATTTATAAATCTGTCTTATAGCTAAAGACTAAAAGCTGTTATTATGGTAATGGCTGACCAACCGAAATATCGCAACGGTGACCTGGTTGTCCGTGTGCCGGGTTTGGTTTTCCTTTCATTCCCGGAGCTGTTTGTTGGGGTGGCATTTGTTGTTGTTGTTGTGCCGGAGCTTGTGTTTGTGCATTTCCACCACCTAAAAAGCCACCTTGATTTGGTTGTGCTGCCGGTGCAGAAGTTTGTCCTGCTCCTTGTCCTGGAGGCGAGTTTAATGGCGCTCCTACAGGAATATCGCATCGGTGACCTGGTTGCCCGTGCGGCGGATTCATGCCTGCTGCTGTTTTTGTATCAGCTGTATTTGTTGTTGTTGCTCCATGATCGTGGTCGTGTCCTTCACCCGGTGCATGGTTGTGACCCGCATGCGGATCCACCGGAGCGGTTTCTGTGGTTGCGGTAGTTTCTGTTGTGGTTGCTTCTGCCTTTGTATCTTTACAAGAAATCATTCCTAAAGCAGCAAATAATGCAATAATTGTTATTTTTTTCATGCTTAAAATTCTAATTAGTAAACAAATATAAGCATTTTGTTTAAAAAAACGCACGTAATTGAATACTTCCTGTATGAATGGTTTTTGCGGTTTCGCTGGTTCTGCCCTGATAGCTTATGTTGGCATCTAAATACTTGGTTAAATTGCGCTGAAACAGCAAACGCCACGTAATATTTTTGCCGGGTTGCAATCCTTCTAACATTTGGTAAGCTACAGCTGATAATGGATTTCCTGTGAATTTGTTGTTATAAAGCGAAAATTCTCCATTTAATGTGAATTTCTGCGAAGTGCTCCAGTTAAATGCCGTACCAATGCGGTGCTGTTCCAGCGTTTCCAAATCGCCTTGAACATTTTCTTTATTTTTCCATTCGTAAAACAATTCTACACGGGCATTTTGTGAAAACAGATAACTGATCCGCGGATTGATGCTTAAATTATTCAGCAGGTAATTTTTAGAACCGTAGTTTTCCGAAACACTTTCCACTCGGTCAAATTTATTGGTTAACTGTGCCAGCCACCACTTGTTTAATAAATGCTGAAATTGTATTTGGTGTGTTGTGATTTTATTGTCTAGACTACCAAAATTCATCAGGTTTTTTGCCCGGTTGTTTATTAACGAATAAATGGTGGTGTACTTTTGTTTTCCACGGTTGAAATAAATCGAATTTCGAATGTTGGAATTCTCTGCAACCAATTCATCAGTTGAAGATCCAAAGGGATTCCACGCAATTCCGTTTCCATCTCTCAAAATACTTCGATCGATAATAAAAGACGATTGCAAATGAAACTGACTGGCAAATTTTTTAAAACCAGATTCGTTCTGCCAAATGCTGAAATTGAAATTAAAAACCTGCGTTAATTTTGTTTGATGCGTTTTTACAAAACTCTGATTCGGCAAAAACATCCGCACATATTCAGCCAAATCGGGATAAGGCGCAATTTCAAATTCTTCCAACTCCTGAATTCCGTTGCCGTTGTAATCGTTCCACATGTGCGTTCCCAAACCGGGATCAACCTTAATATACGTAAATTCTTGCTGCGCCACAGCGCCCGATGAGGTTTCGTAAATGGTGTTGGTTTGTATCAGGTTTTTTAAATAACGGTCGTTGTAGGTAATACGCGAATTCAGCGTAGGTTCCACCAAGCCGGTGTCGGTGTATTTTAATCGACGGTAGTTTGCGTAAACAGACAAATCGCTGGTTTGTGTTTTAAAAAGCTGCGATTTTGCATAAAATGAATGTGCGTTGGAAACATTTTGCAATACATTATTCTGCAACGAATCGTTTACTCGAAATCTGTAGCCCATTTCAACAAAGGTTTTCAAGGTATCGCCACGACCTACAAAGGCATCAATTTGTGCGTATTTTTGCGATAAGGTTTGAAACTGCTGCGTAGCAACATCTTTTACCTGATAATTTTCCAAATCTAAACGCGATCCTGCCCAATTTTTATCTTTTGTGTAAACCGCCTGTGTTTTGCTTCGAACAAAATTAGTGTTGTAAACGCTGCCTTTTGCCGATAAAAAACTGGTGTTGGTATTTAGGTTGAAGTTTTTATACAGATAATTACCAATTAACGACTGTTTGTGCCCAATGTAACTGTTTGTGTATTCAAGTCGGCTGTATTGATAGGTTAAAGCGCTGTTTTCGTTTGGTGCAATTTTAGAGCCAAAAGTGAGTAATGATTGATTGCCAAAAGTGTTTGATACATTCCAATCTCGATCAAATTCAATGGAATATAAACGTTCAACCGTTTTAAAATTTTCAGATACAAATTGAATATTTCCAAAAACATCTACTTTCCATTTGTTGTTTAAAACCCGATGTGTTCCGGTGATATTGGCGGCAATTCCTTTGTTGTCTTCATCATCAATAGGTGAAAAAAGGTTTTGGTCGTGATTGCTAAATCCAACTTCAAAGTCAAGCTGTGAAAAATCTTTTGGTTTGTATTGCCCCATAACAGTTGCCAATGTTAAGCGCATAGGAGCAATCAACTGAATTAAAGGTTCATAATCACCTTGTTGCACACCATCTATAGGTTCAATAAATTCATATATTTTACCAATACTTACCGAGCTTGCCAAACGATAATTTCCGTTGCTTGGTCCCACATAGCTAAATGAAACTGCGTATAAAGTATCGGTTGGGGTGTTGGAATATTGATAAAATTCATAGCCGTTTTGATTGACTTTTTTGTACAGCGTTTTGTTTTCAGAATACGTATCAGGATAGGCAGACGGAGCCATCATCAACGCCAAACTGTCGCCGGCTTGCTTTAGAATATCGACTTGTTCTTTGTTGAGGTTTTGCTGAACCGGTTGATTTTTAATATCGGTTTCGGTGTAAACATATCCGGCAATATTCCATTTTTCGCGTTCGTGTTTAATTCCTCCATAGCCCAAAAATCGGGCATAATTTCTATCGGTAAACTGATATTCTACTACAATACGCATTTCGGCCGTAATTGGGAAAAGTGTAGTAAACCGAATTTCACCCGAATTGTAATCAATCACATAATCGTTTTGTTCCCCGCGCGTTAATTTTCGTCCGTTTACAAAAACCGATTCCGAGCCCGAAATAATCAAAATATACAACTGATTGTTGCTGCCTTTTAATTTGTACGGACCTTGATTTCCTTCTTGACCAACAAATTCGCTTTTTGCATATTGCCCGCGAACCAACGCAGCTGCGGTTTCAATGGTTGTTTTACTATTGTCGTTTTCAAATTTTAAGGTACCTGAAATTCCCTGTACTTTTTTATTGAAATTTAAAAAGCGGGAAGCTCTGTTTTCTAAAAATAAATCACCGGCTTTAATGCTCCAATTAGTTGAAAACAATTCCATAAAAATCTGATCGAACTCATCCATTTTTTGCGAATATCCGCCGTTTTGCAAAGGAACATTGCTGTCTTGCAGCGATGCCCGAATTTGAACTTTATCTGATAAATTCCCCACAATCTGCAAATCGAGATTGGAATTGGTTACCAGATTTTGATTGTTCCCTACGGTAATTCCCCTTGAGATACTTCCGTTGGTATTCAATCCCTCGAAAGGCGTAAAAGTGGTTGCTTGTTTTTCGGGAACCGAGAACACATATGCCCCTTCTTTGTTAGGGATAACTCGTTTGGTATCGTAAAGTGCGTAGGTTTTGGTTAAAAAATCGGGATAATTGAGATACGAAACCGTTAATGTATCATGTATGGGTTTTTTAAAAGTGATGCTAGCTTTGTTGAAATCTATTGAAAAATGAGCGGTGTCGATAGCAGTTCCTTGATTGTTGGTGATTTGAAAATAGTTTTTGTTTAAAGCCACCGTGTCGATATATACAACAGTTGTCAATGAATCAACGGTGATTTTTTTAGTTTGATACAGCGTGTTGCGTTCCTGTGCATTGACCACAGAAAAAAATAACAAACACCATAGAACACACAAAAACTGCTTCATTAAAGATATAACTACAAAACATCAAAAATAGTGTATTTTGTGGTGAAAGTTTTAACTAAAGTCCATTTCCTTTGTCAAGTAACATCATATTTGCACGGATGTTTTTTTAAAAGGACAAAACATTTGTTGGAAACAAAAAAAACTCCAAAACATGGCATAGTTGTATTGATTTTAGTTCTTTTTCACCAAAACCAGCCAATCATTTTCTATGAGCATATATCCTTGATCGTAAACAAAATAATAGGTTACGTTAGATTTTGTGGTGTATATGGAAGTGAACAATGAAAAATCGAAACCTAAATCGAGTAGTTTTTTACGGTTTATTTTTGTTTTTCCATCGGGATTGTTTTCGCATAAAATACGGTAATTTTTGCGAAGGGTATAGTTCACCGTTCGCATAAAATTGGTGGTGTCTTTATTCAGTTTATTGTTGTAAGTGTTGCGGCATGAGTCGTTACAAAATTTTTTATCTTCACGCCCAATGATTCTTTGCCCACATTCTAAACAATTTTTGCCCATTTTTATTTTAAAGATACAAAAGCGTTTTTAAATAATGAATAACATGTTAAACTTTATCTATCTAAAATGGTGTCAAAATATTTTGAAATATGATCTATGTTTTCTCTAAATAACTTTTTTTCTTGTTTTTTTAAAGCTTGTACATTAAGTTTAGTGGGAACATAAAAATCATCAATGTTATCATTTGGAAAGACCTTTTCTTTACCGCATTTGCATCCTTCTATTTCTTTAATTTTATAAATTATTATTTTACTTCTTTTTTTATCAAATAAAGAATATGCCTTTTTAGGAAGATTGTCTTCTAACCCTATAATCACTTCCTCATTCTTATGCAAATCTCCTAAAATATTTTTGTCATTACTATAATTATTGTCTAAACAGCAGCTATACACTTGATCTGCATTATAGAAAAAATGAAAATAATAAACTTTAAATTTTTCATTATTTAATATTAAACTCCCAGATGAATCTTTTTCTAAATACCAAACAGCATTTGTTTCATCAATAGCATTTTTTTCCATGAAATCAGTAACTGATAATATATATCCAGAATTAACTTCATTTTTTATAATATGAGAGGAACATCCTGTTAATAGACAAATAATAAATAGAGTAAGTATATTTTTCATAGGGCGCTTGTTTAAGTTATGATCTTTGTCAAAATAAAAGAAAAATCTACTTCAAAAGCACTAAGTGCTGTTGCAGTTCATTGCGCACTTCCATATAGTTTTTGTAATATAAGCTCGAAAAAACGGCAATTGCTTTTTTGTCTTGAATCAAATAACAATACTCGTGGTGTTGTGCTCGTTGTTTAAAATCGCGAATAGCAAAACCATCAATGGCATCCATCTTAAAAGTTTTTTTAGTGCCAAAACCCAAAAGTTGTTTTACTTCAATGGTGTCGTTGTTAATTTTTACCGTTGCCATGCGCAGGTTCATTTCAATAAAAAAGCCCCAAATAATAACAAACAAACTTATCAAGCCGCACAAAACCAAAAATACCGTTAAGCCCCAATGCCAAGTGTCTTGAAACGTGCGTAAAAATTTGTTGACAATAAAGGCCGTTAAAACCGGAAAACTTAAAATTAGTAAACTGTAAAAATAGGCGGTGTTACTTAATTTTGATTGAACCATTTTATATTTTTTTTTCAAATTTAGCGTATAATTTCCAAAAGCTTTGTAGGTTTTCGGTATCAAAATCTTCCGATTTCCATTCGTTCAGTTTCAAATTGATTGTGGATTGATTTTGATTATAAGTACCAATAAAAATTTCGTTGGATGTTAAAAACATTCCGTACTGATTATTTAGGGTGTGCAGTGTATCAATTTGAACTTGTTCAAAAAACAAAATAGTATATTCGGGCATATTCATACTTGCAGGCGCAGCAATTTCGTGCGTAAATTCCAAAGCAATAAACTTGTTCGAGCTATACATGGGAAACGTAATCAGTTCTAATCGCTGCATATCAAAAGTTCCTTCTTTAATATGATGAATAGCTTCGCGCGATATAAAGGGAATATTTGTAAAATTTTTTTGCAATTTTTTGTGACCTTCTTCCTTAAAATAGTCGTTAAAATTCAATATTTCGTTTACAGAGAGTTGTTTTGTCAGTAAATGTTCCAATGGTATGCTAAAATAATTAGCAATTTTTATAACGCTTTCTAATTTGGGTTCGGCACGCTGTTCTTCATACGAGGAAATATTGCCGCGCGTTAAGCTAAATAGTTCTGCAAAAGCTTGTTGACTCAAATTTTTTACATTTCGTAACTTCTTTATATTGTAACCTATTTTACTCATTTCAAAAAAAAAACTAAAAAATTGCTAATTATATTTGCAAAAAGTAGTATCTTTATGCAAAAGATATGTGCAAGATACAAAATTAATTTACAATGCATTTTTTAAACGTCGAAAAATATATTTTAGATACCGGATATAGTATCAAATATAAAAGTAAAGAAGAAGGTATTTTCGTAATCGAAAATCTGGCAGACGGTGTTCAAAACTTAATCGTTGGTGTGGCCACGCCCGTTTTAATTTTTGAGCAATACCTGTTCACATTGCAGGCAGACAATTTACAAATATTTAGAAGCCTGCTTATGAAAAACAGAGATATTATTCATGGTGCTTTTGCACTTACAGATGATGGTTCAAAGGTAATTTTTAGATATACCTTGCAAATTCACAATTTAGATTTCAATGAATTTGAAGCAGCATTGAATTCATTGAGCTTGTTGTTGAGTGAATATTCTGAACAACTAATAAAATTTTCAAAGTAAAACTTTTACAAATAGTTTTTTTAAAAAAGGATACAGTGAAAGTGGAATAAATAATTAAAAAATTAAAAGATATGAGTATTTTTAAGCGAATTTTTAGAATAGGTCAGGCCGAGATACATGCGGTGGTTGATAAAATGGAGGATCCTGTTAAAATGACCGAACAAGGAATCCGTGAAATGAAACAAGATTTAGATCAAGCAATGGAAGCTTATGCCAAAGTGAAAGCATTGGCAATTCGCACTTTTAATGCGGCAGAAGAAAAAAGAAACGCAGCTGCCGATTATGAAAGCAAAGCCATTTTATTGCTTCAAAAGCTTCAAAAGAACGAATTGGAAGCCGATTTGGCCGAACGTTTGGCAAAAGAAGCATTGCATTTAAAAAAGCAACATATAATTGAAGCCGAAACCATAGAAAATCAAGCAAATACACACGAAGATTCGGCAAACGAAGTGCACAAAAACATTGAAGTGTTAAAATACAACATCAACAAATGGGAAAGCGAATTGGCAACCATTAAAGCACGTGTTCGAGTGGCAAACGCAACAAAGATTGTAAACAAACAATTAGCAAAAATGGATTCAAACAGCACCATTAGCATGTTGGAACGAATGAAAGAAAAAGCGGAAGAAGACGAAGCTTTGGCAAAAGCTTATGGCGAAAAGGCAAACAATCAAACCAATGCTTCAGACGAGATAGATCAAGCATTGAACAACCATTCTGCCGATGCCGATTTAGAGGCTTTAAAAAAACAATTAGGCATGTAAAGCAGTTTTTAGTCATTAGCTTTTAGCGTAAAGTTTGTCATTCCGACGCGGGAGGAATCTCTAATTTTTCCTCATTTAATAAAAAAATTAATTTCAAGACACTAAAAAATATAAAACACTTGTCTTTTTGGCAAGACCTCACAGGTTTTTAAAACCTGTGAGGTCTGAAAAGTAACATTTTTTTTATAGTAAGGTATAGTACTAACAAAATAATAATTAAAACACCATTATATGAAGCGATTTGAATATAAAACAATATAAATTAAAACAAAAGGCACTTGGAGTTGGTAATTCGATATTGTTGAGATTGATAAAATTTTAAACGATATGGGCAGCCAAGGCTGGGAATTAGTAACAATGGAAAGCCGAGATATGAGCGGAACTGCTTATGGTTTTCACTATATTTTTAAACGCGAAATATAAAAATAATGACTGTAACCAACTTTATAACAAGATATTTAGATCCGTCACTTCGAGTAACGTAACGAAGTGAAGCGTATCGAGAAGTCTTTGAATAAAAGGTTCTCAACAGGCTTGAACTGACGAAAATCTTAATTATATTGCGGTTTGCAAAAACGAATAACTCAAAACAAAAAACGATACTATGGCAGAACTTTTAAACCTTTTATTTCATCCCTTATCCAACGGAATCATGACCGTGCTTACAGGAATATCTTTGCTGTACTGGGTTTTTATGTTTTTTTCGGGTGATGGAATGGATACCGATGCCGAATTTCACATGGGTGATGTGGCCGATGGAGAAGTTGCTGCCGAAACCGAAGCCGAAATGTCGTTCGGTTCTAAAGTAATGGAATTTATCAATATCGGTAAAATGCCTTTAATGGTAATCGTTACCCTTTTTAAATTCATCGGTTGGATTCTTACTTTGCTGTCTTCTATTTTTTTAGGATTAGCAAATTGGGGCATGAAATCGGTTTTAATTCTCATTCCTATTTTTATAATTACCTATATCATCATGCATTTTGTAACCAAACCATTAGTAAAAATGTATAAAAATTTAGGCTACAACGGCGAAGAATCGATTGATTTTTTAGGGAGAACCGGCACATTGAAATCAACCATTGAAAACAACAAGATGGGAATTTTAGAAGTTGTTATTCAAAATGATGTTTTTCGGTTAAATGTAAAAAGCCATCAAGGCACCCGCATTGAATATGGTGCCGAAGTAATGATTATCAAAAGCATAGAAAACAATATCTACGAAGTAAAACCAAATATAACCCTACATAATATAAACTAACTTTTTTATCAATGAACAAATTATTAATTATCGACGGGCTTTCGGGCGTGTCTGGCGTAATTTTATTAGCACTTGGCGTAATTGTATTTTTAATCCTTTCGTTTTTTGTAGTACTAAGCATGTTCTACAAAAAAATTCCACAAGGAAAAGCAATTGTTCGTACAGGTATAGGCGGCTCTAAAGTAGCTTTTAACAAAGGAATGTATGTAATTCCGGTATTCCACAAAATGGAAATAATGGATATTTCGGTAAAAAAAATCGAAATTGGGCGTATGCAACACGATGGCTTAATTTGTAAAGACAACATTCGTGCCGACATTAAAGTGGCATTTTTCGTTCGTGTGAACAAATCGGTTGACGATGTCATCAATGTGGCTCAAAATCTAGGATGCGACCGCGCAAGTGAACCCGAAACATTGAAAAGTATTTTTGAATCAAAGTTTTCAGAAGCATTAAAAACCGTAGGTAAAAAATTCGATTTTATCGAACTATATGAAGCCAGACGTGAGTTTCGCGATGAAATTTTAAATATTATTGGTACCGATCTAAATGGGTATATTTTAGACGATTGCGCCATTGATTATTTAGAACAAACCGAATTGCAGTTTTTAAGTGCAAACAATATTTTAGATTCAGAAGGAATTAAAAAAATTACCGAATTAACGGCAAAACAAAACATGAATGCCAATTTAATTCGTAGGGAAGAAGAAAAAGTAATCAAAAAGCAAAACGTAGAAGCGCGCGAAGCCATTCTAGAATTAGAGCGTCAGTTGGCAGAAAAAGAAGAGCGCCAAAAACGGGAAATCGATAATATCAAAGCACGCGAAGAAGCAGAAATTGCAAAAGTGCGCGAAGAAGAACGTCTAAAATCGCAAACTGTGCGCATTGCAACCGAAGAACAATTGGCTGTTCAGGAAGAAAACAAACTGCGCCAAATTATTATTGCAGAGAAGAATAAAATCCGTACCGATGCCATTGAAACAGAGCGTGTAGAAAAAGACCGTGCATTAGAGCAAACCGAAAGAGAACGCATCGTTACCTTGGCACAGATTGATAAAGAACGATCAATTGAAACCGAGAAAAAATCGATTCAAAATGTGATTAAAGAGCGTGTTCAGCTAGAAAAAGGCGTGGTAGAAGAGCAGCAAAATGTGCGCGATGTTGAAGTGTATCGCGAAGTGGAACGTAAAAAGCAAGCGGGCGTAATTGCAGCATCGCAAGAAGCAGAAGAGCGTTTAATTGCCACCGTAAAAGCAGCCGAAGCGTCTAAAATTGCAGCAGAACAAGAAAAAGAGAAAAAAGTTATTGATGCCGAAGCAGAAAAATTAGTTGCAGAACGCAAAGCACAAGAAGTATTGATCGATGCCGAAGCGAAGAAAGAAGCAGCAGCAAAAGAAGCCGAAGCACGTAAAATTATTGCCGAAGCACAAGCGAAAGAAGAAGCTGCCATTGGATTATCAGAAGCAGAAGTAATGATTGCAAAAGCCGAAGCCGAAGAAATTCAAGGAACTAAAACCGCTGCGGTTATCGAAATTAAAGCCGAAGCAATGCGTAAAGAAGGTTTGGCACAAGCCGAAGTTGTTCGTGAAAAAGCACTAGCAGAAGCTAAAGGCATCGAAGAGAAAGCCGAAGCTATGAAAAAATTAGACGGCGTTGGTAAAGAACACGAAGAGTTTAAACTACAACTACAAAAAGAAAAAGAGATAGAGTTGGCGCATATCAACATTCAAAAAGATATTGCATCTGCACAAGCCGAAGTATTGTCTGAAGCGTTGAAAACAGCTAAAATTGATATCGTTGGTGGCGAAACCATGTTCTTTGAAAACATTGTTCGTCAGGTTTCCAACTCAAAAGGATTTGATCATTTAATCAACAATTCGCAACATGCGTTAGATATAAAAGAATCGTTGATGGGGCCAGATGGAAAAGGCGATTTAGCAGAGAAAATTCGTGGCATGGCAGATAAGTACGGTATTTCATCAAACGATATTAAAAACCTAACCGTTTCGGCAGCCTTAATGAAATTGCAACAAGCAGCAAGCAGCCAAAACAATGAAGAAGATGCAGGTTTTATTAATTCGCTATTTGGCTTGGCAAAAAACCTGGGCATATCAAACAAGAAATTGTAGTTAAACCATTCTGAAAGGGAATTTGTATCAACCCAAGGTACCGCGATGGAGTAATGAAAATCAGATTATGGCGCAATCCTTATCAAAATTATACGTACATATTGTGTTTCATACCAAACACAATCAATCTCTGATCAGTCCAGAAATAGAGAAAGAATTGTATGCATTTATCGGAGGAATCATCAAGAAAAATGAATCAATTCCTATAAAAATTGGAGGAACAGAAGATCACATTCATATTTTGGCAGCAATGTCCAAGAATATCGCTTTAGCAAAATTCGTAGAAGAAATTAAACGAAACAGCAGTCGATGGATTAAAACCAAAGACGCTAAATTCCAAAGTTTTTCTTGGCAAGGAGGATATGGCGGGTTTTCGGTTAGTCAATCCGTTTTGGAACGTGTGAAAAATTACATTGAAAACCAGAAGGAACATCATAAAAAGATTTCTCCTCAGGATGAATAGGTGAAGTTTTTGTCGGAATATAAGGTGGATTTTGATGAGAAGTATTTGTGGAAGTGACTATATGCTGCCCTTTCAGGGCGAAGTCTAGATGTTGATGTCAGTCCAAGGCGTTGCCTTGGGTTTATATAAAAAAGGCTTTCAGCCTTAAGAGATGGTAAGGTTTTCCCTGAAAGGGAAACGTATTTGTGGAAGTGACTATATGCTGCCCTTTCAGGGCGAAGTCTAGATGTTGATGTCAGTCCAAGGCGTTGCCTTGGGTTTATATAAAAAAGGCTTTCAGCCTTAAGAGATGGTAAGGTTTTCCCTGAAAGGGAAACGTATTTGTGGAAGTGACTATATGCTGCCCTTTCAGGGCGAAGTATAGATGTTGATGTCAGTCCAAGGCGTTGCCTTGGGTTTATATAAAAAAGGCTTTCAGCCTTAAGAGATGGTAAGGTTTTTCCCTGAAAGGGAAACGTATTTGTGGAAGTGACTATATGCTGCCCTTTCAGGGCGAAGTATAGATGTTGATGTCAGTCCAAGGCGTTGCCTTGGGTTTATATAAAAAAGGCTTTCAGCCTTAAGAGATGGTAAGGTTTTTCCCTGAAAGGGAAACGTATTTGTGGAAGTGACTATATGCTGCCCTTTCAGGGCGAAGTCTAGATGTTGATGTCAGCCCAAGGCGTTGCCTTGGGTTTATATAAAAAAGGCTTTCAGCCTTAAGAGATGGTAAGGTTTTCCCTGAAAGGGAAACGTATTTGTGGAAGTGACTATATGCTGCCCTTTCAGAGCGAAGTCTAGATGTTGATGTCAGCCCAATGCGTTGCCTTGGGTTTATATAAAAAAGGCTTTCAGCCTTAAGAGATGGTAAGGTTTTTCCCTGAAAGGGAAACGTATTTGTGGAAGTGACTATATGCTGCCCTTTCAGGGCGAAGTCTAGATGTTGATGTCAGCCCAATGCATTGCCTTGGGATATATGGCAACGCTTTGGGATATATGGCAACGCCTTGGGATATATGGTAGCGCCTTGGGAGATATGGTAGTTCCTTGGGATATATGGCAACGCCTTGGGATATATGGAAGCGACTTGGGAGATATGGCAACGCCTTGGGATATATGGCAACGCCTTGGGATATATGGCAACGCCTTGGGATATATGGCAACGCCTAGGGATAAGATAAGGCAACGCCTTGATAAACTAGATGAATATGCAAGAAAATCAAAACATACAACTCGATTCTGGAACCTACGAAATCATTAAACGTAGGCTTCAGGCACAGAAAGAGGAATTGGTAAAGCGACTGAGTCAGCTAAACAACGCACGCAAAGAAGTTTTCAACTCCACCAACTTTGTATTGAAAGCCAACCAGCGTATCGACACAGAAAATACCTGCACGGCTAGAGGAATTGTGGCTATAGACAATCTTTGTATTTTCGGGTACAATGTACATTTTGGTTTGCGAACCGAAATAAAACTGAACGATGTTTTTAGTATTTATCAATTTGAAAACAATCAATTTATACCCCAATCATTAGATCTAATAAACGATGCTAATTTTATAACCGATTATCAAAATCTGTATAAATATTACCGCGATTCAATCTTTTCAAAGTTCCGAAAAACCGAAAATTACTTGTACATGATTTTTCAAACAAGTAAAAGTGTAGATGACTTAAAAGCTTTTAAATGGTTGATCAAAGACGGGCAATTGATTTATCAAGATGATCGCAGCATTCATGAAGTAAAGCAACCTGCGCAATTTGAATTTCAATGGATTAAAACCAATTTAGAAGATCGCCGTTTAGGAAAATTCCCTCATATTTCAATTTTAGATAAAGTTTTTATTGAAGCATTGCATGGCGATATAACCTTTAAAATTGAAGATAATACGGAAACAGGTAAAGGTATTTTTAGTGAAAAAGTAACCCATTTAGACCAGCAATTAGACGATGCCGAATACTATTATGCCGATTTAGGCAATTTAATAGCCGTTCGCATCAAGCCTTATCAAGAAGATTTCCGGGCTTATGTTTTCAATTTGCGCACTAAAGAGGTGATCAATCTTCCATCGCTTAATCATTCAGCGATTTTGTTGCCAGATAATCAGGGAATCATTTTTTCAAACGGATATTACCTGCAAAATGGCACGCACAAAGTCTTCGATTCACAGCTGGAAAATGTACAATTTCTTCGCAAGATTGCATCGCCAAACGGAGAAGATTTTCTATATGTTTTTAACCATCGTGAAAGCAATACGTTCATTCTTATGTCGTATAATATTATTCAGCAAGCGGTTGAAACACCCATTGTTTGTAACGGATTCACTATTTTTAAAGACGGTAGTTTAACCTATTTTAAAACCGAACCCGATGCAACGCGCCATCATCAGGTGCAGATTTGGGAAACGCCTTATATGGCTGTTTTAAAAGAAAACGAAGCACGCAAAAACGACCCTTTATACAAAGTGGGCAACAAACAAATTGTGCAGGCAATGGCAGAAGCGCAAGAAGTGATTCAGCTAGCAAACAAAGAAGATTCGTATGAAGGTTTATATGAAGAAATTCTCAAAAAAACCACCACCTTGCTCGATTCTTATTTTTGGATTAATGATGCTTCCCTACACGATTTAGGAACACCATTAAGTCAGTTAAAAGAAGTGGCCAATACGGCAATCGATGAATTTGTAAAAGTTCAGGCACAACGCAAACATGCAGATGAATTGTACCAAAATGCCCAAAAAAACCTCGAAGAACTTCTTTTTAAGGTAAACAGCACAACGGTTGAAACACTGGATCAATTGGTGCACTTGCTGGCAGTTGCCCGAAAGTTGCAAGGCGAATTTATCGACTTAAAAAATGTGCGGTACATGCCTTTGGAAAAAATCGAAGCACTTACAGTGCGTTTACAAGAACTTGTGAACGATTTATCCAATCAAACTATTGAGTTTCTTTTACAAGACGAAGCTTTGTTGCCTTATGAGCAAAAAGTGACAGCACAAAAAGAACAAGTTGCAGCTATTGAAAAAGTGTTTGCTACCAAAGCAGTAGAGCAAACAAATAACGAAATTTCATCGGAATTAGAGTTGTTGATTGACATGCTGAACAGTTTAAAAATTGAAGATGCTACACAAACAACAAAAATTGTTGAGAAAATATCGGTTATTTTTAGCTCCTTAAACGAAGTTCGTGCGCAACTTACCCGAAAAATTCAAACCCTAAGAAATCAAGAAGCCGGTGCCGAATTTGCAGCACAATTAACCTTGCTAGAGCAAACAGTAACAAATTATTTAGAATTAGCAACATCTGCAGAAAAAACCGATGAATACTACACCAAAGTAATTGTTCAGCTAGAAGAACTGGAAAGTAAATTTGCAGATATTGATGATTTTGCTTTAAAAATTGCCGATAAACGCGATGAGGTGGTGAAAGCCTTTCATATCAAGCGCGAACAAATTGTATCACAAATAAACAAGCGTGCCGATGCGTTAGAGCAAATTGGTTTGCGTGTGCTTAAAAACATTGAAAACAAAGCAGAAACCTTTACAGCGAAAGAAGCTGTTTTAAGCTTTTTTGCTTCTGATTTAATGGTAGATAAAATACGGCAATTGGTGGCCGAGCTAAAAACACTGAACGATGTTTCGAAGGCTGAAAATTTAGAAAATTTATTAAAAAAAGCACAAGAAGACACCTTGCGCATTTTGCGTGATAAAAAGGAATTGTATGTAAACGGTGAAAACATCATTGCACTAGGAAAGCACCATTTTTCGGTGAACACACAAGCATTGAGTTTAACCTTGGTAAATCGCAATAACGAGCTTTTTTATCATTTAACCGGAACCAGTTTTTACCAAAAGGTTCAAAACGAAGATTTGGTTAACTATAAAGATATTTGGAATCAGGAATTGGTTTCAGAGAACAGCGAAGTGTATCGCGCGTCATATTTGGCATATCAAACATTTTTGGCACGAAATCAAAAAGATTTTCAAGCAGAAAATTTCATTAATCAATCCGTAGAAAAAAAATATTCCGAAGGATATATCAAAGGCGTGCACAACCACGACGCTTTGCTTATTTACAATGCATTGGCTGCGGTTGATGATAAATTGGGCGCATTGCGGTATTCCATTTCCACGCGTGCTATTGCCCAGTTGTTTTGGCATTCGCTACAAGACACGGTGCAACAAAAATTACAAGCCTATGTTCAATCGGCTCATTTGGTGTTGAAAACGTTTCCAAACACACCGCACTATCAATCGGCAACTGTGCAGATACAAGCTTGCTTCGAGCAATGGGAAACTCATCTAGATCTTACCAAAATTGATAAAAAGCAAGTGGCAAATTACTTGTTTGAAACCTTTAGTTTGTATAATAAATTTGCAGTGAGCGAAACCAGTACGCTTTTAAAACAAGATTTTTTAAGGGTTTTAAACGATAAAAGGTTAACCGCCGATTTTCAGAGTGATGTGCAAAACGAGCAGTTTTATGCTACCGATCGCTATTATTTAATTTTGAATTGGTTGCATGCGTTTGTTGATGAGCATGTTGATTTAGAAAGCTATCGAAAATATATCGAAGAAGCAGCCGTTCTTTTATTATTTTCTACCGAAGAATACCAATTGATTTTTGCGAACGATGCTATTGAAGTAAACGATTTAAAAGGAAACCACAACACCCTGCAAAACGGATTGTTTCAAACAGATTATTATGAATTTACAGAAAAATTAGCCGATTTTACAAAAAACAAAGTGCCGCGTTTTGAAGCATTCGTGCAATTAAAAAATCAATTGAGTTCATCGTATGAAAAATCGCTAAAAATAAATGAATTGCAACCAAAAGTGCTTACATCATTTGTGCGCAACAAATTAATCAACGAGGTCTATTTTCCGCTGATTGGCAACAATTTGGCAAAGCAATTAGGCACGGCAGGTGAAAATAAACGCACGGCGCGCATGGGAATGTTGCTCTTAATTTCGCCGCCAGGTTATGGAAAAACCACGCTAATGGAATATCTTGCAAAAACAATGGGGCTGCATTTTGTAAAAGTAAACGGACCCACCATTGGGCATTCAATTACATCGATCGATCCACTAGAAGCCAAAACATCAGGCGAACGCGAAGAGCTGAAAAAGATTAATTTATCGTTTGAAATGGCAGATAACGTAATGCTGTATTTAGACGATATCCAGCATTTAAGTCCGGAATTTTTACAAAAATTCATTTCATTGGCCGATGGGCAGCGAAAAATTGACGGGATTTTTGATGGTGAAAGTAAAACCTATGATTTACGTGGTAAGCGTTTTTGCATTGTGATGGCGGGAAATCCGTACACAGAAAGCGGTTCAAAGTTTCAAATTCCGGATATGTTGGCAAACCGAGCCGATGTGTATAATTTGGGTGATGTGATAGGCGATACCGAACATTTGTTTCACTTAAGCCTGTTGGAAAACGCAGCAGTCGAAAACAAATACCTGGAAAAAATTGTAAGTAAATCGTTCACTGATTTTTATACTTTGGTTGATTTTGTCACGCAAAATGCAGAACAATTACCTGATTTAGAAGGAAATTATAGCAAACAAGAAATCGATGATTTTGTGGCAGTAATGAAACATTTAATTACAATTCGCAATTTGGTGATTAAAGTAAACCAAGAATATATTCAAAGTGCTGCCATGCAAGATGCTTATCGAACCGAACCATCGTTTAAAATGCAAGGTTCCTACCGAAACATGAGTAAACTGGTTGCACAGGTAGTGCCGATGATGAACGAAAAGGAAATAAACGATTTGATGCTGACGCATTATGAAAGCGAATCACAAACGCTCACTGCCGATACCGAAAGTAATTTGCTAAAGTTAAAGGAACTTGCTGGACTACTTACGGTTGACGAGAAAATTCGCTGGGAAGAAATCAAGGAACTGTTCCGCAAAAACAATAAACACGGCGGTTTGGCTAAAGACGATAAAGTGTTTGCCGAAATGCTGAACTTAAACGAAAACTTGGAAGGAATTATCAAGGTTATTAAAGAAAAATAAAGGAAGTTAAATGGCTTCCTTTTGGTTTTTTTGTGCTGTTACATTTATTAGTTGAATCTAAGCTTTGATGAATTTTACTATCGAATAAATAGGTCACAATCAAAACAAAGTATTTGGCACAATTCTATTATCAAAATGATAAGGAGTGAACCAAGTACTCATAAATAAATTATATAGAAGATAAATTAATAAGTCAAAATAAAAATTCAAAACAATAAAATGTTTTAGCACAAACTTTTTCATATATCTTTAAAATAGTCCTAACTTTATGTTTCCATAACAAATACGTTCCATGAGCCTATTATTTCAACCTTTAGAACTACAAAATCATACATTAAAAAACCGAATGGTGGTTTCGCCCATGTGCCAATATTCTGCCGAAAATGGCCTTGCCACCAATTGGCATTTGGTGCATTTAGGTCAGTTTGCAATTGGTAAAGCAGGCTTAATTATGCAAGAAGCTACTGCAGTGGTTCCTGAAGGACGCATCACCTATGGCGATTTAGGTCTTTGGAACGATACGCAAATACCGGCATTAAAAAACATAGTAGATTTTGTGCACTCGCAAGGGAGTTTAATAGGTATTCAACTGGCTCATGCAGGCAGAAAAGCATCTACCAACAAACCCTGGATCAACCGCAACCAGTTTTTACCCGGACATGAACATGGCTGGCAAACAGTTGGTGTTTCTACGCTACCTTATCACGAAAAAGACCATCCACCGGTGGCTTTGACCAAACAAAATATCCAAGAAATCATTCAGGCATTTAAGCAGGCAGCACAGCGTGCGGTTGCTGCTGGGTATGATGTGGTGGAGTTACATGCGGCTCATGGCTATTTAATCCATCAATTTTTTTCGCCCTTAATTAACAACCGTTCCGATGAATATGGCGGAAGTTTTGAAAACCGAATTCGTTTTCTTCTAGAAATAGTTGAGCAGGTACAGCAAGTGCTTACCAATCAGTCGCTATGGGTACGTATTTCAGCGACCGACTGGGCCGAAGGCGGATGGACGTGTTTGGAGAGCGTGAAATTGGCGCACATTTTAAAGCAGAAAAATGTGGAGGTTATTGATGTTTCAACAGGTGGTGCGGTGGCGCATCAACAAATTCCGGAACATGAAAATTACCAAGTTCCTTTTGCTAATCGCATTAAAACCGAAACAAACATGATTACAGGTGCGGTTGGTTTAATTACCCATGCGAAACAAGCCGAAGCTATTTTGCAGAAAGAAGAAGCCGATTTTGTTTCTATTGCACGAGGTTTTTTACAGAACCCGCATTTGGTGTACGATTTTGCCAACGAGCTGAATGTTGCCATTGATTGGGCGCCCCAATATGAACGCGGAAAAGAATCGTTTTAAACAAAAACTAAACCTGTATTTTATTCCATGCAACCACTTGCACGCCGGAAGAATAATGCACTTTAAAAGGCAAAGTGTTTAAATCTAAATTGCCTAACACATAGTTAGTTTCTAATTGATACAAATCTATATGATATAACGGCCATGGAATATGGTGGATATCGTATCGATATAAACTTTCATTGACATCAACATACAAGCAATAGCGCTCGGTTAAAAAACAATCTAAGTCGGTTTTGTTGGTTATTTCGTTTTTAATTTGATATTTAGCTTCAAACGAAAATTGTTTCTTATTAAACGCTGATTGAAAAAAATCTTTGTTGTTCCGATACATATCGGCATGCTCATAAGGCAAAACCGACAATAATTTTGAAACAGCTACCGAAATAATTTTACTTGCTTCGATACTTAAAAAATATACACCGGGAATATCGTCTTTCACCACATAGGTTCGCAGATTGATTTCCTCGAAATTAGAAATCGGTGCAAATGCAGGCAAAAATCGTGGTCGGATTTTTTCCATGCTAAAAGCCACTAACGAAACATAGGCTTCGTCATTAAACAAATCAAGAGTTAAACCATCGGGAATTAATTCTTGCAACACATCAGCATCTATCTTCCAATGAAAAAACAAAGCACGGTTCCACTCTTGGTAAAAACTATATCCATGCTTGGGTGGATCCCAACTGCGGTGATGGGTTTGTTTTAGTATTTTTTTGATTGATAAGCCCATATTATTTTTGGTGTTTATCGTTTAACAAATCATCGGTAAAATGCTTGCGCTGTTTCACTGTAGAAAATTTATTGGCATTGTATTTCTGAGATTCATTCCGAGGAATTGATAAGGAGTGCCAGTTGTTGTTTTGAATCATTTTACCAATAAAAACAATTTGTCCCACATGATAAGGGTAATGCGCTAGTTGGCGGTTAATAGCCTCTTGAACCGTGTGCCCTTCATTTCGAATATAGACGATTTTGTTTAAATCAGCATCCGATAAGCTGTTCAGGGTTGCAAACAAACAGTTCCAGCCAGCTTCCCATTTTTCTAAAACTTCGTTTGCAGAATTTAAATCGGCTTCAAATTCACTATCGCGGTTACGCCACTCTTTTTCGCCATCGGTTGTAAAAATATCGGTCCAACGCGAAAGCATATTTCCCCACAAATGTTTTACTATAATGGCAATGCTGTTGCTTTCCTCATTAAATTGCCAAAAAAAATCGGTTTCATGCAGTTGTTCAAATGTTTTATCACCCAAGTGTTTGTAATAGGCAAATTGTTTTTTTACACTTTCTATAAATGTTGATTCCATTTGCTACATTTTTTCATTTAAAGATAAATATTTTATGAGAGCTTGCTAAAAATTTTTTTTATAATTATAAGGTTATTATTTTTATGAACCACTTAATCTGTTTCTCTATGCAAAATGAATATAAAGCTTTAGCCGATTCATATAAAAATGCGCTATTCTCTTTTACCGACTATAAAGTTGGAGGGATTGGCGGGAGCAAACTTCCTATTAGCGAATATATTATTGAAGTTACTTACAAGAATATGACAATAAAGATGCGCAATGAATTAGGTAATTATAACTTAGGGACTGTTGATTTGATATTAAGTAATTGTAATTTTCATTCATTTGAAATCACCTCTCGGAATCATTTTATGAGTTTATTTTCTCGGAAAAAAGAAATGCTGAAAATTTCATGTAACAACCTCTCGTTCAGAAACACCCTTCAAGAAACAGTTATTAATTGTGGTTTGGAAAAAATAGCTAAACAAAATGCGTTCGAACCACATATCGTGTCAAGTTATAAAGATGGCAAATGGAAAGTGGCCAGTAAATATCATTTAGAATTTGAAGATAAAATTGGTGCTGCAAATGCGTTGATTGATTTTTATAAATTATTAATCGATTTTGTATAAATTTCACAAAAAAAACCACTCGGCTGAGTGGTTTTTTTATTTATTCAGTAAAATCGCATCGATTACATAGTTGTAATTCAACAAATCGCGATCGTCTTCATCATATACTTTTTCCCATTTAAAATCTGGGAGTAAAATACGTGTGGCTGCTTTTCCGTTCCAATCCACTTTTAAACCATGTTTTTCTAAAACTTCTACGATTTTTTTTGCCACTTCTTTGCTTACAGCATCACTTTCGTTATTAACTTTTTGAAAACTAATATACAGTCCTTCGCCACGAACGGCGCGTTCTAAATCTTGACCGTGATAAAAGCAATATCCTTCCGATTTTTCGTCGTTGTCAATTAAAGTGCGTTCTACTTCTACCACTTCATATTCCCCGTCATCAATCGTAAATCCGGCATAGTGCAGTGCAATGATTTTGTTTTCCGCCAACTCGTCAAAAGCAGCAATTAAACGTTGGGTTTGGGTATCTTCACCCCAATTTTTACTTTCGTTCAAAAGCGTTTCATACTCTTGGTTTATTTGTTCGTGTGCCCATTCCTCCGAAATTTCATCTTCAAAACCATTATCCTCTATTTCTTCGATAATATTGGCTTGGATCTCTTCTAAACTATAAAATCCAGAACGTACTTGTGTGTAAATCGAATCAAAAATAAATTGCTGATCTTCAGACATACTTTGTTTCATACAAATTTGCTTTAAAGCCTTTAACTTTTTAAAATTTTACTGTACGAATATATCAATTCCTTTTAAATTTTAAATATACTGAATGCTTTTTTTTATCAATTTTAAGACAAAAAATTTGTTTTTTAAAGTTTTAAAATGATTTTATTTACCTAACCCTTATTTATAAAGGAAGCTGTACCTTTGCAAATTCTTAATAAAACGAAGCTATGAACAAAGGATTGATTGCTTTGGCTTTTGGCGGTTTGGCCATAGGAATGACAGAGTTTACCATGATGGGTATTTTGCCTGATATTGCCAAAGACCAACAAATAGAAATTACGCAAGCGGCTCATTTTATTGCGTTGTACGCTTTGGGAGTGGTGGTTGGTGCACCTGTTTTAACATTGATTACAGGAAAAATTGCGCCGAAAAAAGTATTGCTTTTCTTAATGCTGTTGTTTGTTTTTTTCAACGGATTGTTTGCAATTGCTCCTGAATATTACACCCTTGCCGGTAGCCGGTTTTTATCGGGCTTGCCCCATGGAGCTTTTTTTGGTGTGGGATCGGTTGTGGCAGCGCAATTAGCAAAAAAAGGAAAAGAAGCACAAGCAATTGCCTTTATGTTTACTGGAATGACGATTGCCAACTTAGCCGGTGTGCCATTGGGAACGTATATTGGTCATCATTTCTCGTGGCGCATTACCTATGCAATTATTGCTTTGTTGGGTTTGGTCACTTTTGCCAGCATTTATTTTTGGTTGCCGGCTTTAAACAATACTGCAAACGGCGATTTAAAACAGCAATTATCCTATTTTACACGTGCTAAAGCATGGCTTATTGTAGCGATTATATCTATTGGAACGGGCGGCTTATTTGCTTGGATTTCCTATATTGCGCCAATGGTTACAAAGGTGGGCAAACTTCCTGAAAGTCATGTTCCTATTATTATGATTTTGATTGGATTTGGAATGTTTATCGGGAATATTTTAGGGGGAAAATTGGCCGATGCTTTTTCACCTACAAAAGCTGCAATTGGTTGCTTTTTAACGATGGCGGTTACTTTAACGGTTGTTCATTTCACGGCTCATATTGAATCGTTGACCTATATAATGGCATTTTGTACGGGATTGGTGGCCTTTACTATTGGTTCGCCTTTGCAAATGATGCTGATTACGTCGGCAAAAGGTTCTGAAAATATCGCCGCCGCCGCCGGGCAAGCTAGTTTTAATATTGGCAATACGTTAGGTGCATATTTTGGAGGCATTCCTATCACTTTGGGTTTTGCTTATAATGCACCCGTGCTTGTGGGTGTGGGGATGGCATTTATAGGAGCATTGCTTGCAACTTTTTATCTTAAAAAATTCTTAAATCAATAATCAGCTTTACCCTTTTTGTAGAAAAAAGGAACACTTTTTAAATATTTTATGGATGCCGAAGCGCTAAAAATCATGTATTTGGCACATGGCACAATCATTGAACTTTGTTTGGTGTAACATTAAATATTTAAAAGCTATGAAGAATGTTTTAAAAATTTTTGGAATCTTATGTTTATCAATCTTTGTATTTACAGCATGTAGTGATGATGACGATCCTGCAAACAATGATTTCTTTGTTGGTCGATACAATGGTAATGTGAGTTACGCAAATAGTGATGAAACAAAATCGAACGATAATGGAAATGTTCAAGTTGTAAAAGTAGGTGATAAATACAACTTCCTGTTTTCAGACGGAATACCAGATATCACTGGTGTTGAAATCGAAAAAAACGAAAACACTGCTGTTATGATTGGATCAACAGAAACCCACTACATCCGAATCAATGCAAGCAATCTAACCATATTGTATTTAAAAGATGGTGCTACTTGGACAGCTGATGCGGATAGATAATACCCATTAATCAATTTTTGAAAAACCCAACAAAACGTTGCTAATGTAACGTTTTGTTGGGTTTTCTTTTTTAAACAAAAACAAGAATAATCTTAAGCTTCTAAATTGCTTTTTATGCTTTTCAATAAACGCTTTTCAAAGTCGGCAATAATACTTTTAGCCCAGAAGTTTGCATAAAAATTCATTTTTGAATTGATGGTATATTCGCATGATAAAACAACTTTGGTTGTAGTATTATTAATAGGTATTAATTCATAACTTATTTTTCCGAATTTAAAATATTTACTTTTCATTATGTGTAAATCCGTGGGTTTATCTCTTAATTCTGACTTATCTAAATGCACTTGAAAACTCACAAAATCATTTTCCTTTAACTCTTCGACGCTTTCGTATAACTTTAAATCATCTGTAAAATATCCAACCCGATACAACAAACTATCTTTGCTATAAATTTTAGAGTTTATTGGTGTAGGAATTCCAACAGTCTGAAAAAATCCATTCCCATATATGTTTGTATCAATAGGTTGTACTTCTAATAAATTAGGAAAAATAGCTGATGTACTTTTATGAATGATAACAGAATGGGTTTCTTTAAAAACCTGAGACTTATTAGGAAAAATATTTTCTACCGGGCTTAATACCAAGGGTAATAGAAAAATGGAATATATTTTTTTGTTAACTATTCTATCTTTTAGAAATGCACCAAGTAAAATTCCTAAAACACCAGCTGCAATAAAACAAGGAATTCCCACAATGAATAAACAAAAAACATCTTCTATACCTGTAAGGTAAGTGGTGATTAAAAATAAAAAAACACTTATAATGGGGTATAAAAATAGTTTTAAGGGTGATAAGTACAGTTTGTTCGATGAAAACAAAATTGGAAAAAGACCTATTAGTGTAGGGATTATCCATATAAATGTGATACTGAATAAATCATACAAACCACTTAAATGATCCATATCTGAAAGCAATCTAAATGCAATACCGTATAAAATTCCTAAGACAAACCCCGCATATTGCGAAACATTTTTTATTTTCATTTGTGCGATTTATCTTCTATTCAAATTTCTTCCCAGAGCAAAGCAACTTATAACAAAAGTTAAAACAGCTGGTAAAACCCATTCTAAATTGTATCGCGCCATTGGAAAGGCATGCAACAGATTGGCTAAAAAAGTTTCTTCTGGAAACCAACCGGTTAAAACCCGCACAAACGAAATCACCATAGTAACTACCAATGTAATAAAATAAGGTTTTTGGTTGGTGATTGTTTTTCCAAAAAGCAATACCGACAATATAAGAACCAAGGTCACCGGATAGATGAAATTCAACAAAGCTGCCGCATATTCTATTATGGTATCAACACCTGTAATGGCTAAGAAAATAGAAATTAAGGTAATAGAAATGACTCCTTCTATATAACCCAATTTTCCTTTCGTTAAGCGTTCAAAAAAGTTTGCCGAACCTGCTGTTAATGCAATAGCTGTTGTTATACACGCCAAAAGCATTAGTAAAGAAATTAAATACACACCGTTGCTACCAAAATACTGAGTGGCAATGCTTATTAGCAACGAAGAACGTGTTACATCGGATGCGTTGGCTTGAGCATGTGCCCCTAAATAAAACAACCCGCCATACACCAACAGCATACAAACTGCAGCCAAGAGCGCCGATTTTACCACTACGTCAATTTTATCCTTTGTATGTGTGTATCCTTTGCGATTGGCACCTGCAATTAAAAGTACGGCAAAAATCAAACCTGCCAATACATCCATTGTTTGATAGCCTTCCTGAAAACCAACATAAAAGCGGTCTTCAATCACCGTGGGCAAAGTGTCTAAAGTGGTTCCCATAAAAAGTCCCGGAAGAATTAGTAGCACTAAAAAAAACAGTAAAAGGGGCGCAAAAATCTTTCCTAAAATTCCCGTAATTTTATTGAGTGAAAACGATGCCACCATTACCGCTC